>CP089982.1:8612500-8912500 GCA_037157775.1 Sorangiineae bacterium MSr12523 | reverse complement strand
GGAAGGGAAGGTGACCTCCTCGAAATTCAAGCCGTGCTCCGAAGGCGAATGCAGGATGGGCGACCGAAGCTGCTGTGCATACCGGTCGGCCATTCTTTGCAAGATCGGGTCGATCTGCTCGTCCGTCAGAACGAGAGCTTGGCTCGTGTAGGTGGTGGCCTCTTCTTCTCGACGCATGGAATCTTCCTCGGGGCGGGGTTGCCGTCCCGCGTCGAGCAGAATGCACGTTCATCGGTGATGCGACGAGCGCATCTTCGTCATGGTTACCATGACTTTATGTCATCTTGCGCGAATCTCGCCTAGGCTGCTCTCGAAACGCGCATTCTGACCTGTGCCGCACCGGCTTATTTGGCGCGACACGGAAAGCCGAAGCACCCGCGCGAGCTTGGTCATGGGCGACGCGAATGCATTCTGTTCCGCGATCCGACGACAGGCCGCCCTTTCTCGTGGGAATTTCACCGCGGAGGGCGCATCCTCCGCGTGCCCGTTTCGGGACAATTCACGGTGAATGATCTCGCCACGGGGTTGAGCATGTGCACCGACGGGTTCGGGATCGCTCAATTCTTCGAGCTTGGCCTCGACGATCTCCTGCGATCCGGGGCACTCGTGGAGCTATTTCCGAATTGGGCGGAAGAGCGCTTTCCCGTGTACATCCTCCACCCATCGCGCCACCTGCCCTCGGCCAGGGTGCGAGCCTTCGTGGACTTTCTGGTCGCGTCGACGCGCACGAAGAAATAGCCCGAGTGCGCTAGCAAGCCATCGCACTCAAGGAAGCGGCGGCGTGGCGATGACGTAGATCCGTGTGCCGTTCGCATCCGGATCTCCGTCGCTCGATTCGAAGGCGATGGATCGGCCGTCGGGGGACCACGATGGGGCACCGTCGTATCCGCGATGTCGGGTCACGCGAATGCGGCGGCTGCCGTCGCGGGTGACAATGAACAAATTGGGATGCTCCAGGCCCCCTTCGTCCGACGAGTAAACGATGTGCGTGCCGTCGGGCGACCATGCCGCATCGGTATCTTCGGCCGGTGAGTGGGTGACGTTCTTCAGCGAACGGCCGCTTGGATCGATGGTGTAGATATCATGATTGCCACTTCGGGCCGATTGAAAGAGGATGCAATCGCCGGCAGGCGACCAATTGGGTTGCCGGTCGTTGCCGCGGCCGTTCGTCAATCGAACGAGGCCGCCGCCATCGGTACTCACGCGCCAGATCGAACCGTATTTTTCGCTACCCACGGGGTGGGATTCGAAGACGAGAAATTGCCCGTCGGGCGAAATGGACGGCTCACGCGCCTCGGCGTCCCTTCGACGTGTGACTTGGGTGCGCTGGCCGCTTTGGGGGTCGACCAGATAAATTTCATCGTGCACCGCCACGTCGGAGCTTACGGCCACACGCTGAAGCGCGGCATTCCAGCATGCGCCCGGGAGATTCACGTCTTGCGCCTCGGCCTTGCCCCACGCGAGCGGCGTTCCGTCGGCGGCGGAAACGCGGCCTACGAGCGCGAGTCCTTCGTTGTATCCTCCGGCGAATCGGGTGAGCACGAGCTCGCGGCCATCGGGTGACCAACATGGATTCTGCAAGCTACCGGCAAGCGGAATGGCAAGGCGGCGTGCGCCGTCGGCGCGTGTGAGGTCCGCCGCGGGCGCCGGCGAAGAATCTGCCGGCTTCGCGAGGGGCTTCGCGTCATGCTTTGGAGGGGCCGGCGATTCGCGATGGCAGGCCGCAGCCACCATGGCCATGACGAACATCGTGCGCGGGTCGGCCCTCATGCCCTCCACCATAGACGGATCGTGCGCTTTCCCGCGAGCGACTCATGCGTGTCCCGATGGCTGCCAACGCGTGTTCGTGCCCGTGAGCACATCGACCACCCTCGCCGACGTTCTCCCGTCCCCGAAGGGGTTTGGCCAGTGCCGCGGGCGCGCCATGACCGAACGGGCCGCTTCGAGGAGCTGCGCGGGATCGGTCGACTCGCAAAGTACATTGGCGCCGACGGTTACGGTCTCCGGCCGCTCGGTGTTCGGACGCAAGGTGACGCATGGAACATGCAGTATGCAAGCTTCTTCTTGAGCGCCCCCGGAGTCGGTGAGAACCAGCGTCGCGTGACGCATGAGCGCGAGCATGTCACGGTATCCGACCGGCTCCAAGATACGAAACTCGGGGCGGGCGAGCTGCGATTCGAGATGAAAGGCGCGAATCTTGTCCCGTGTGCGCGGATGAACGGGGAATACGAGCTTGAGCGCGAGGCTCCGCGAGAAGGACACGAGCGCGTCGAGCAGTTGCTCGAGACGTGGTGCGGTATCCACGTTCGAGGCTCGATGCAGGGTGACCAATGCAAAAGGTTCTTTCTCGATGTCGACGGTCGATCGCACCGTCGACGATACGGTCGCCCGCTGGGCCAATGCGAGACACGCGTCGACCACGGTATTTCCAACGACGTAAACGCCGCGAACGATTCCCTCCGCGCGCAATCGCTCGCGCTGGAGGACCGTCGGGCAGAAATGAACGGCCGCGAGGCGGCCTGCCAGCACGCGATTTCCTTCTTCGGGCATGGTCCAATCGTCGCTGCGAAGCCCAGCTTCGAGATGCGCGACTGGAATTCCCAGTTTGTGCGCGGCCAGCGCACCTGCGAGAACGCTGTTCGTGTCCCCTTGAACCACGATGGCGTCCGGCTTCGCCGCAGTAAACGTATCGGCCAAGCCTGCGAGCATCGCCGCAACTTGATGCGCCGGCGGGAGCGATCCGATTCGAAGGTTGATGCGCGGCGGCGGAAGGTCGAGCTCGCGAAAGAACGTCCCGTCGAGCGAAGAGGTGTAATGTTGTCCAGTGTGCACGATCTCGAAGGGCTCACCGCGCCGGGCGAGTTCGTGCATCACGGGGGCGGTCTTGATCAACTCGGGGCGGGTGCCGAGAACGAATGCGATGCTCACGGTCACCGCCTCGAGCCCGCCAAGGAGGCAATACGCCAGGTCAGCATCTTCATGACGAGCCGACAGTGCCGGAGTATTTCACGGCGATATTGAAGATTGCTGGCGCCATGAATTCGCGCCGTGAGAGGCGCGGGGATTTCGACGACCCGTTTTCCGCTGCGGAGTAGTCCGAATAGAATTTCGGCATTGATGTCGAATCCTGCTGCGGTCAGCTCGAGCGCCTCGAGATCGGCCCGCTGGTAGAGCCTGAAAATAGGGCTCACCGCGGTAACGTGACTCTGCAGCAACAAGGAGTACACGAACGTTGCAAGCTGGCTGATGACGATACGATACGAGGGAATTTCACTTCCGTAACCGGCGAGCTTTGGAGAACCGAGTACCGTGTCCACGTCGCCACGTCGGTACCGCTCGAGCAATTCGGGAATGAGGGTCGGCGCGAAGGTAAGATCCGAATCCATGGTGATGAGCAGCCGCCCCCGCGCGTGGCGAAAACCGGTGCGCAATGCCGCTCCGAGCCCCAGATTGCGCTCATGGGAAACGACGCGCACGCGGGCGCCCAGGGATTGGGCGACGGTCACGGTGTCGTCGGAGCTTCCGTCGTCGACGATGAGCACTTCGTAGGGGACGCCAAGTCCGTCCAGAACGGGAAATACCTCGCTCGAATAGCGGTGAAGATTTTGCGCCTCGTTGAGCGCAGGAAAGATGATCGAGAGCTCGAGTTCCATGGATGTAAAAAGCTCGCGCTAACGCCGCTCGCCAATGGCGACGGCGGCTGCGAGCAGCGCGAGGCCCATGATGAAGAAGTAGTAATTGATGACCATGAAACGATTGAATAGATAAAAGCAGAAGCACGAGGCGGTCGACGCGACCGCAAATGCATAGAGTGTTCGAGGGGCGCGTATAAGGGCGATGAGCGTCGTGCCGGTGGCCAAGACGAGCCCCGGCGGGACGGCGGTTTGAACGATGCCGAAGTGACGGGTCAACCACGCCATGGGGCTCAACGCGTTCAACCGCGGCTTTGCCGTGTAGAGAAAAAGGTCGATGGCCGAGTGCTTCAAAGCGGAAAAGTCCCACAAAACGAATGGGAGTACCGTCGCGGCTGCCGTTCCGAGAAAGACAGCCCAATGGCCGATGCCATAACCAAGAAGGACGGCGAGCGGCAAGAACAAGATCATGGTTTGCTTCGAACCGAGCAGAAGCCCCAGAAAAAAGGCGGACAGAAATCGCCTTCCCCGCGCATGCGCGAAGATGGCCAGCGATGCGAAAGCCAATGAATAAGCGTCATTGAACGATATTTCGAGAAAGAAGAACGCTTTGGGCGTGAGCCACCACACGAGGGCGGGCGCGTCCTCGAGCAGCGCCGAAGCCGGGAGCTTCGACGTGCTCGCGCGGACACCTGCCGCGATCAGGCGCATGGCGATACCGAAGGTCAGCATGGCCGCGAGCACGCCCCAGCGCACGTCGCCCCCGAGCACGTAGGCAACCGCGCTCAAATAACAAGGTATCGGGGGATAGGGAAATGCCACGAGAGGGTGACCGGACCGGCCTTGATCGGGCACGTGTACATTCGCGAGATCGTAAATATTCTCGCCCCGGAGCATCGCTCGAGCGGCTTCCGTGTGCATTTGCCAAACGTCGACCTCGGGACGAGGCGAGAGGTGCATGACGCTGACGCCACCCGCAAGAAATAGCAGCGCGAAGCACGCAAAACGAAGGCGGATCCATGTGCTCGTCTCCCGCCTGCCATGCACGATGCCAGGTAGGTACGTTGCGAGCAGACCGAATTGCACGATCTCGACGACGTGAATGAACCGTGCGGGATTCGGCCCATGGATGAGGAGTCGGGCGTCGGCGAAGGTCGCGATGGTAAATGCACCTAGCGCGATGGCCAATAGCGCCAGCGCGGACGGCGAGGGAATCGCGAACGGTGTGGCGCGCGGCCGAAGGACGATGCGAGCCATGATTGCGCAGACGGTTCCCAAGCATAGGACGGCAAGAAGGATCGACGGCTCGGCGAGCGGCCCATCGTAGATGCCCGCCGTCATGAGCATGAGGAGGCCAATGACGTACGCGACACCAAGAAGGACGCCGGCTTCGGCCAATGGGGGACGATTCGATTCGAGAGCTTCGGTCATGTGCAACGGCGAGTACACCGACGTGATTGTCCGGCTCCGCGTTCCGGGATCGCGAAAAGTGAATGCGTGTGTCGTTTTTCTCGAATCGGGAAATGTTGACCCGCGACAGTTGCCTGCTAGCGTGGGCGAACATGGCACCCACGCACGACCGCGATGCGTTCGGAGAGGACTATTTTGCGCGCACGTACGGTGGCGGCCCCGGTTCGTATGCAGCGCGTGCGACGTCGAACAAGTGGCGCTCGATGTGCCGATTCATCGCGGACCGCGCTCAACCGAGTGCTGCACTCGACATCGGATGCGCGGAGGGGGCTTTTCTGCGTTACGCGACACGGTGGTTTCCGAATGCCCGATGGTCGGGGGTCGACGTATCGGCCTATGCACTGGCGCGAGCCCGCTCCGTGGCGCCAAATGCCGAATTGCGAGAGGGCACCGTCACTGCTCTACCTTTTCAGGATGGCGCGTTCGACCTCGTTACTGCCTTCGACATCCTCGAGCACGTGCCCGATCTCCCCGCCGCGGCGCGCGAGCTCGCACGCGTCGTGCGCCCGGGTGGCGAGCTGGTGGTCGTCGTTCCCGTGTACGATGGCCCCCTTGGTTGGCTCGTGCGCCGGCTCGACCGCGATCCGACGCATCTTCACATCGTAGGACGCCGATTTTGGCTCGACGGCGTACTCCACGAGCACTTCGATCTCGACGGCTGGCAAGGGACATGGCGCTACTACCTGTTGCGCTACTGGCACGTACGCGCAACGCTCGGCCGCCAAATATCGCCCGCCATCGTCACGTCGTGGCGCCGACGGCGGTGAGCCGAGGCTGTCCTGGGACACCCCGGATCTGTCCTGGGACAGCTTCAACGTGCCGACCGGGCCTGATTTTCTCGCAAGGCCGATGGCACCTGGCGTGCAATCGAGGCCGGTCATGAACACGGCTAGTGCGATGAGTGGGCTCGACGACTCGAAGGATCACGACGCAGCAGCGCCGCTCGCCGCCCGATTTGCGGCACTGCGCGGCCTCATGACTCTCTCGACGGAGTTGGTCGTTCCTTGGCGTTATTTCCAAGAAGAAATGGCCACCGAACTCGAATTCATGAGCCAGGGACGATGGGGCGACGGCACCCTGCTCGCGCCCGCGCTTCGAGAGCCAATGAAACGAGCAGGTCTAATCGGCCAACCAGGTTTGACGTTGACGTGCCACATAGAAAAATACCAATTCTGGCACGGAATACGAATCTTCGACTCGAAAACGGGAATCTTCTTTCTGGACGAAGCCAGTCGGCACGGCCTTTTGGCGGTGAAGAAGAACATCCCCCATAGCGCGGTCGAGCTGTTCTCCGTCACCATGGACGATACGTAGCTTCTTTGGTGAAGCCTTCGACGACCCGAACGGGCGCCGCTTTTTCGATGCCGTCGTGTCCCGGCGTCGAGGCATATTTTGTTGCGCGGGCAACGACGTCGGCGCGGGTGAGCTGAAGTCCAGTGTCGCGACGTCGCGACAAGGTCAGAGAAGGGAAGTGCGACAGGCTACTTCAGCGGACGATGGTCAGATTTGGGCATGCGCGCGTGACGCATTACAGTTGGCAACGGGGCAGGTGTTGGAGGCACAACCTCGTCGCGTCGCGAAAATTGAATAGCGCTCGTCACGTGGCGAGTTAGCGTTTAACGAACAACGGCGCGCAGGCGTGGCCATTTCGAAGTATCTAGAGCGGATACGGGGACGTTACACATGACGGTCTTGCTGGTGGTTCTTCTCGCGCTTTCCCTGTTCGGGGGCGCAGGACTCGCAGTCCTATGGTTTCAGACGAATCAGGCGCGGCGCGCGGCCGAAGCTCGTGCATCGCACGAGGCGTGGCAAAAGAACGGCCTTGCGGAGCGCGTACAGCAGTTAAGCAAGTATCAGGCGATCATGGATGTCGATGCCTACGTCGCCCGAGCCAGCGCGGCTGCGGCCCGAAGTACGGCGGACGCGGGCGCGCACGCAGCAGAGGCCATCAAGCGTGCGAATGACGAGTCGACCCGAATCATCGCCGACGCGAATGCACGGGCGCACCAGATCGCAGGCGAGGCGTGGGCCGCCGTCCAGAAAGCGAAGGAACTCGAGAACACCGTGCGCGCGATGCAGAACGTCATCGACGGATACGGCGATCGCTATGTTCTGCCGACCACGGGAGTTCTGGACGAGCTTGCCGGGCAGTATGGCTTTGCCGACGCCGGCAAGAAGTTGAAGGAGGCGCGCGACCGGACGCGGTCGCTGGTCAAACGTGGGCAGGCTGCCGATTGTGACTACGCGGAGGCCAATCGCCGCGTCACGGCGATCGCCTTCGTTCTCGACGCCTTCAATGGAAAGGTGGACAGCATTCTGGCCGACGTTCGCGAGGACAATTACGGCACGCTGCGGCAGAAGATTCTCGATGCCCACGCGTTGGTCAACCACCACGGCGCGGCGTTTCGAAACGCCAGGATCCAACGTGGGTACCTGGAATCTCGGCTCGACGAATTGAAATGGGCCGTTGCCGTCACCGACCTCAAAGCCAAGGAACGTGAGGAGCAGCGAGCGATCAAAGAAAAGATTCGCGAGGAGGAAAAGGCGCAGCGAGATTTCGAGCGCGCTCAAAAAGAGGCCCAGAAAGAGGAAGAGGCGCTTCACAAGGCCATGGAAAGGGCTCGGCTGGAGGTGGCAAGGGCATCGTCCGAGCAGAAGGCTATTTACGAGCAGCGGTTGCGCGAGCTCGCGGAAAAGCTTCGGGCCGCCGAGGAGAAGAATCAGCGCGCGCTCTCCATGGCACAGCAGACGAAGGTTGGCCACGTGTACATCATCTCCAACGAAGGCTCTTTCGGGCGGGATGTCTTCAAGATCGGAATGACGCGCAGACTCGAACCTCTGGACCGTGTTCGCGAACTGGGCGATGCAAGTGTCCCCTTCGAGTTCGACGTTCACGCGATGATTCGGTGCAATGACGCACCGGCTCTGGAGAACGCGCTGCACAAGGGATTCGTACGCCATCAAGTGAACAAGATGAATGCCAGGAAAGAGTTCTTTCGCATTGGCCTTGCGGACATTCGCAGGGAAGTCGAGCGTCTCGGCATTCAATGCACCTGGACGATGACCGCAGCATGTCGCGAGTTTCGTGAGACCCAGGCGCTCGAGTTGTCCATGGCAGCCGATCCCGAGCGTGCACGCGCTTGGACGTCGCAAAACATTCGTGAGCATGCGTCGTCGGCCATGGAAAGCCGTTTGATGGAGGCCGAAGCGTGAATTCTCCCCAGGGCTCGACGCTGTCCGCTCCGAGCGCGCTTCAAAGCTCCGTGGCCTGCATTCGTGTACGAAGCACGGGAATGGGCTTCGGGTACGAACAGTTCGATCGAAGCACCCAGAGGTGGAATCCGATTGCGGCCGATAGAGCCGGACGCGAGATCTCGCTCCGACTTCGTCGCAAGGATTTCTTCAAGGCCTACGCGATTGCGGCGTCGGTGGTCGTGTTGCTGGCGCTGGCCATCGATGCGGTGTTCGCACTCGTGGTGGGGATGGCCGCTGCCGCGGGGGCCGTGCCGATCTTTCGTTGGTCCAAGGGCCGGCGCACCATCGCTTTTTTTTACGACTCTTCGGATCCGGAGGTCGCACGTCGGACATCCCTCGCTGTGGCGGCGGGGCGCTGGCTGGCGAGCACGGGGGCACTTTGGCATGTGTATTACTCGGAGCAAACCTTCGATCGTCGACGAAACGCGGGCGCTGGGACACTTCTTCGCCGGGAGCGAACGGCATGTCGAGCGCACTCACCCCGCGAGATCTCGCTCAATGTCGAGGCGTGGTCGGTGTGGACGGGGGGCCGTCGGGTGCTGTTTCTCCCCGACGCATTGGTCGTTTGGGAAGGGGCCTGGCTCGGGGTCTTTCCGTACGAGAGCTTGTCGATTCGCGCCACGGATTCCCGATTCATCGAAGAGCGACATGGAATTGCGCACGATGCGCGCCAGGTCGATACGACTTGGCGCTTCGTTCGGAACGATGGCGGACCCGATTTGCGCTTCAACAACAATGTGCAGCTGCCGGTCATGCTCTACGGGGAACTCGAAATTTCGTTCCCGAACCTTGGCCATCGGCTGGTGCTTCAGACGTCGAACCTGCAAGCCGCATTGGGGGCGGCCAACGCCTTGAACGAGTTGACGCGGGCGGCGGTGAGCCGCGCCTCGGCGGTGCCGATGCATGCCGCACAAGTTCAGCCCATGGCACCCATGGTCCCCACAGCTCCCGTCGCTCCCGTCGCTCCCGTCGCTCCCGTCGCTCCCATCGCAGCGCCGCGGCCGCCGGCGGCGAGCGACGGTCAGCGTTTCGTGGGAGCAAATGAACCGATTGTGGTAGCTGGACGCCACATCGAGCATCCGCTGACCTACGTTTTGGACCGCTACGTCGGGCGATACGATGACGTGGACGCGAGCACGATCGTGGTCTCCGCGCCTGTTGGCCATGCAGCGCGCGCACTTCCTCTTCCGTACTGGCCACGATACCTACAGGCCGATCCCGATCAGCGTGCGCGTTACCTTGATTGGATGGCCCGCGGGCGCAATGACGCGTCGGTCGACGTGGGCTACGCATTCATCTTCTTCTACGGTCTCGAGCGACGTGTTTTGATCGAGGAGGCCGACGAAGGGGTCGCCCGGGCGGAGGTTCAGCGTCTGCTCATGCTGTTTGGCGACAACGGCTCGTTTCATCGCTACGCATTCGAATTTCTGGCCTTCGTCGCACTTCGCTCCCTCGGTCGGACCTCCGCGCCGGACGACGAGCTCGAAAAGCAGCTCGATTCGCTTGCGGACGACAGCACAACGGCTCTTGTTGGGCTTGCTGCATGGTACGTGCAGCGCAATCGTCCGCTCCCCGCTCGTCACGCCGCACGTCTCGTGCAGAGCATGGAGGAGGCCAAGCGGAGCGCGCTCGTCAAACATGCGTCGTCGGAGCTCGCCGAGCTATTCGCGCTGCGTTACCGAGAGGCTTTCGGAGAAGGTCTGCGGCTCGAGGCTGCAAAGCGTCCTGTCGCGATCGAATACCGTCCCGCGAGCAGCACGCTTCCGCGTACGGGGCGGCTTCGCATCTCGTTGCCAAATGTTCTCGGCCGTCCCGCGCAGTTCCGGCGAACGCTCGAGATCTGGAATCGGTGCATCGATGATCTGCGCAAGGCCAGCAAACGAGGAGACAATGCGAAGCTAACGGCGGATGGCTGGGCCGCCCTTCCTGCGGACCTTCGAGCGCGCTACGATCATCCGGACCAGGACGCCTGGGATACCGCGATCTCGGCGGCCCCGCGCCTCTCGACCTATCACGTCGTTGGCGCGGGCGAGCTAGCGCGGCTCGTCGGTATTCCTGAAGCTCGGAAGCTGACCGCCGTACAGGCGCGCAAGCTCGCCGAGCGTGCGGCGGACGTAGGCTACGCCGTCGAACCCGATGGGCGGGCCCGCACCAAGTCGATGGCGTGGAGCGACGAGATGATCATCTGGCGATCTCCCCATGTGGCACGGCCCGATCCAAAGGTTCACGAAGCGGTGTTTACCATCACGTCGCTCGCCATGAGCATCGCGATGGCCGACGGCATCGTGACCGATGATGAGCACTCCGCGATGAATGTCTTCATGAGCGAGATGTTCGAGTTGGACCCGCCGATGCGCGCTCGGCTCGATGCCATGAAACATCTTCTTGCACGTCAACCTGGCCGTGCCCAGACGGTCGCGAAGAAACTCCGAGAGAAGCTCGGTTCGACGGAGCTCACGAAGATTGCTCGCGTCTTGGTGGTCATTGCCGCGGCCGACGGCACGATTGCCAAGACGGAGCACGAGGTGCTTCGCGGTTTGTATCGCGCTCTCGGTCTCTCGGTGCGGGACCTGGACGAGGCCATTGCAGCGACCGGGGCGAGGATGGAGGTGGATGGCCTCGTTTCCGTCGAGGCAGCCACGGATGCGCCGGTCGGTGAGGCGATTCCGCCACCGCTCGAGGCTGCACCCGGCGTGCGCCTCGATCCAAAAGTGATTCGGGCGATCATGGCTGACACCCACGAGGTCAGCGCGATGCTGGCCGACGTCCTGGACGGCGACGATGACGAGCCGGTGTCGGCGGCAGTGGAATCGCCCAAACCTGCATTCGTCGCCCCGAGTGGAAAAGTGGCCGCCCTCGCGGGCGCGCTCGACATTCGTTATCACACGGCACTCGAGGAGCTGTTGACGAAACCGCAATGGTCCTTTCACGAGGTAAGGGCGCTCGCGGAACGGCATCGATCCATGCCGGGCGCCATTTTCGAAACGATCAACGAGTGGTCCGATCAAACTCTGGGCGACTTCCTCATCTCGGTGGAGCGGGACGACTGGCGCGTGAACATCGAACTTGCGAAGGTTGCCGAATGAGTATGCAAATACCGGGTGCAGTGCGGATCAAAGACCGCGATCGTCAGGCAATCATCAAAGCCCTGCGCGCGGGTGTCGTTCCGCGTGTTGGTCTTCAACACATTCAAGTTGGGCGCAAGGCCGAGGTTGCCGCCATCCTGGAGGACCTGAAACACGCCGAAGATGGCGGTGCCGGTGTGCGCTTCGTCATCGGCCGCTTCGGCGCGGGCAAAAGCTTCTTTCTCAACCTTGCCAGCGTCGTCGCCATCGAAAAGGGATTTCTCGTTGCGCGCGCCGACATCACGACGGATCGCCGTCTCCATGGAACGGGTGGACAAGCACGCGCGCTTTTTGCGGAGTTGATGCGCAACTTGGCCTCCAAAAGCCGGCCTGATGGCGGGGCGCTCGGTGCGGTGATCGAGCGCTGGTTGTCCGATGTCCTTCACGAGGTCGAGGGGGCTGACCCGAGTGCTATCGAGCGCGCCATCGCCGAACGCCTTCGCCCACTCGAAGAGCTGGTGAGCGGGTTCGATTTGCACAAAGTTTTGTTCCGATATTTCGAGGCGCATCGCGCCGGGGACGAGGGCCTTCAGCAATCCGTCATTCGATGGCTGCGGGCCGAGTACGATACGAAGACGGAGGCAAAGCGCGACCTCGGCGTCCGCAGTATCATCGAGGATCGCGACGTTTACGATTATCTGAAACTGTTTGCGAAGTTTGCGCGCATTGCTGGCTACAAGGGGCTCCTGGTCTGCGTCGACGAACTGGTCGTGCTCTCGCATCGGCTCACGAGCAAGCAAGCGCGAGCCGCGAATTACGAAGCCATTCTGCGTATCCTGAATGATTGCCTACAAGGCAACGTGGAGGGGCTGGAAGTGTTGTTCGGCGGTACGGACGACGCATTCGCGGACAAGCGGCGCGGCCTGTGCAGCTACGAGGCGCTGGCCACCCGGCTTGCATCGAACGAGTTCGAGGCGGACGGAGGCGATCTGTCGGGTCCAGTCATTCATCTCAAGTCGCTCACTCCGGAGGACCTCTACGTTCTCCTGGTTCGCATTCGAGAGGTGTTCGCTCGAGGCGAGTCTTCCAAATACCTGCTTCCCGACGAAGGGCTGCGAAGCTTCCTCGAGTACTCGCAGAAGAGACTGGGCGAGAACTATTTTCGTTCACCACGCGACACGGTCATCAAGTTCGTCGGTCTGTTGCAGGCGCTCGAGGCGGAGCCGGCGCGCGATTGGCGGGTGGCACTGGGACTGGCCGATGCCGTAGAAGTGGCCCCGAGCACCTCGGCGGAGGCCGATCCCGAGCCGGCGGCCGACAACGACGAGCTGGTGGACTTCAAGTTGTAGGCACACCGTGGCGGACGCGTTCGAATTGTTGCACCCAAATGTGCAGCGAACACTTTGGGATATGCGCTGGACCGAGCTCCGGCCCATTCAGGCCGGGTCCATTCGCCACTTGCTCGTCCAGGGCGGCGATTGCGTGATCGCGTCCCCGACGGCCAGCGGGAAGACGGAAGCTGCGTTTCTTCCCGTCCTCTCCGCGATTGCCGACGCCCCGAAGGCGTCGGTGCGTGCGATGTACATTGGCCCGCTCAAGGCGTTGATCAACGACCAATTTCGTCGGGTCGAGGAGCTGTGCGCCCGCCTGGAGATGCCCGTGCACAAATGGCACGGTGACGTCGACGATGGGGCACGAAAGCGGCTCTTGGCCGAGCCCAGTGGGGTTCTGCTCATGACGCCCGAGTCGCTGGAAGCCATGTTCGTGCGGCGTCCTACCGCGATGCCAGCCCTTTTTCGAAGCCTGGCCTACGTCGTGGTCGACGAAATGCACGCGTTTCTCGGAACGGAGCGTGGGGCCCAGCTCGTCTGCCAATTGCACCGTTTGCGAATTCGAGCCAACTGCGATCCGGTGCGCATCGGCTTGTCGGCTACACTTGGCGATTCCCACGCGGCGCTCGGGTGGCTTCGCCCGGGCGGACCGGCCGCGACCTTGATCGAGGATACGACGGCCCGCACGGCCTTGGCGATTCGGGTGAAGGGCATCTGGAAGAAGAAGCCACCGAACGCCGTCTCCGACGATTCCGACGCGACGGATCCGCCGAACCCCGATCCATCCATGGTACGACTCGCTCGGGACATCCTCTTAGCGTGCAAGGGGAATACGAATCTCGTATTTGCCAATGCAAAACGGAGGATCGAGCAGCTTGCCGATGCCATGACGACCCAAGCCGCTTCGATGAAGCTCGTTGACGAGATTGTGGTGCACCATGGCTCTCTTTCGAAAGAAAGGCGTGAGTACGCAGAGGCGCGGTTGCGTGCGGAGATGCCCTGCACGGCCGTGTGTTCCAACACACTCGAACTTGGAATCGACATTGGTCAGATCGACGAGGTGATCCAAGTCTCGGCGCCGTGGTCGGTCGCCTCTCTCGTCCAGCGCGTTGGGCGGAGCGGCCGCCGGGCGAATGCCCGCAGGGTCTTGCGTGGATATTTCGTGGAAGAATTCCCGGACGAGACAGCCGACGTCTGGGATCGACTTCACCTGGAATTTCTGCAGGCGCTCGCCATCATCGAGCTGATGCTCGAGAGATTCCTCGAGGCGCCCGATTTAGCGCGTTCCCACTCGTCCACCCTCGTTCAGCAGGTTCTCTCGGCGCTTGCCGAGACGGGCGGTGCCACGGCTGCTTCGCTTCATGCGCGCATCGTTGGTTCGGGCGCGTTTGGGCGTCTGTCCGCCAAGGAATTCGCTCGATTGCTTCGCGAACTGGGTCTGCACGAGCTCATCGAACAAATGGAGGATGGGAGTCTCATTCTTGGCGGCAAAGGCGAGGCTATCGTCGAGAACTACCGGTTCTTCGCCGCCTTCAATGCGCCGGAGGAATTGCGTGTGGTCCACGGCAACGACGTGCTCGGGACAGTTCCGGAGCCCCCCGCACCCGGCGAACATCTCATTTTGGCCGGACGCAGATGGCGGGTCGACGAGATCGATGCCGAGCATCGGACCATCTTCGTGAGCCCTGCCAAAGGAGGGGCACCGCCGCGTTTTTCCTCCGGGTACGGGCGCATTCACCCCAGGGTGCACGCAACGATGCGTGAGCTCCTGGCAAGCGACCGAGTTCCCGCGTACTTGGACGATATGGCCAAGGAGATCTTGAAAAGCGCTCGCGAGACAGCTGTCCGTCTGCGGCAGTTCGAGCCCAGTGCGCAGCCGTTCGAAACAGGAGTGCGCCTCTACCTTTTTCGCGGCACTCGGGTCCAGAGAACGTTGCAGTTGGCTCTGGCGCATGCCGGCTTCGGAGCGAGCGATCGAGACGTTGGGCTCGAGGTCTCGGGAAATCCCAGCGAAGTTTTGCGCGCGCTGCGTGCATTCGCGCATGAACCGGATGCGGAAGCTCTTGCCGCCTTTGCCGATGAGAAGCAGGGCCTTCGAAAATTTGGAGCCGAGAAATTCGAATGGTGCCTCCCTCCCGAGCATTGGCGCGCCGTCTTCGCCCGCGAGCAACTCGACATTCCCGCGGCCGTGGCCGCGGCCTCGACCGTTGCCCGCGATCTCGCTGCGCTTGGATGGCCACGGCCTCCGAGCTGATGGCCCGGCGTGCATTCCCTCGTACGACAAGAGAAGATGATTGCCACCATCGTGGGCGATCCAAAGCAGTCGATCTACCGATTTCGCCGCGCGGACGTGGCGATGTACGACGAGGTTCGTCGAAAGGTTCTCGCGTCACGCCCGGTCGAAACGTCTCTATCCACGAGCTATCGTGCCTCGCCGGCGCTGCTGGCATGGCAGAATCGAGCGCTTGCCCGCGTGCTTGGTTCGCGACCCGGCGACGGTAGGCTCTTCGAACGCACAACGGGAAAGGTCTATTTCGCGACCCTCGAGCCTGGGCGTACACCCCGGTGCGAGTGGAATCCGGGGGTCATTTCGCTTCCCTATGGGTGCTCGGAGCCCCATCCGGCCGGCGATTGAGCGCTGACCAGTGCCGTGCGCTCGAGGGGCGGGCGATCGCCGATTGGCTACGTTGGCTCGTTCACGAGAGTGGCCGTCAGATCGATGATCCTGATTCGCGTGTACCGCGGCCGATTCAATACTCCGATGTGGCCATCCTGGCGATGACGACGCCGAAACTCCCATTCTTGTTCGAACATCTGGATCGGGTGGGGGGGCCTTACGCGGCCGCGGGCGGTACCCTCTTCTTGCGCGACGATTGGCATCGACGATTCATTCTCGGTCTCCGCGCCATCGCCGACGAGGACGACGGGATTGCCGCTGCAGCGTTGTTTCGCCCGCCGTTCTTTGCGGTGGACCCTTTTGATCTACTTCGACTGCATGCGTGTCGAGATTCCGATTCGCAGAACGACGACGCGTCCACCCGCGCGGGCGAGGCGATCGCGCTCGTGAACGAATTGCGAAGGGAGCGCCATCTCCGCCCTCCCGAGGTAACTGCTCGCGCATTGTTGGAGCGCACGGCTTTTGGTCGAGCGGCGGCGATTGGGCCGAATGGCGAGCAGCGCTTGCGGCACCTTCGTCACCTTTGCAACGAGTTTGGTCGTCGCGCAGCCGAGGAATGTCTCGATTTCGACGCCGCCACCGAGACGTGGCGCGCTTGGATCGAGCACCCCATCCAGCTCGACCCGCCACGTCCGGTTGCAAGCGATACGGTGCAGATTCTCACGGTTCATCAAGCGAAAGTGCTCCAGTTCCCCGTGGTCGTGCTGTGGGACTCTCGCGGTGAAATCAAAGCGCGCGAGCGCTACCCCGTGTGGTTTGCGGATCGAGCTCGTGGCGATTGGCTCCTTCGGCTCGAGGGACTCGAGTGGGAGGAGTCCCAAGGATCGCGTCTGCTCGTGCGCGAGAAGGCTTTCACTGACGAAGAGAAGCTCCGCGTGCTCTATGTGGCCGCCACGAGAGCTCGCGACTTGCTCGTCATTCCCGACGCTCCGGGGAGCGATGTGAACAAGCACATGGGGGGCTTGCTACTCGCCGAGGCTGCGCGCGAAGGGGTCTCCCCGCATGCCATGCCCGAGAAACGTGATGAGCCGGCGGCGCGCACCATGGAATGGGATGTCGAGACCGATTGGGATGCACTCTGGTTGTCACATGCCAAGGAAGCCATGCGGCCGCAGTTCGTTCCCGCAGGGGCCAGCGCGGTGGCAAAGCGAGCCACGGTTCCGGAGAAGGACGGTACGTTCGAGACGAAGCGGAGGCAGGGGCGGTTCGGTCCCGCGTTTGGAGACCTCGTTCACCGGTCGATACGTCTGGCCGTTCGTCGGGGCCTGGCGAGCGAAGACGCGGTCCATCGTGCGCTGGCCGCAACGGGAACTGCGGACTTTCTCGAGGAAGGCAAGGCGGACGTCGCACGAGCGATCGCAACGCTGAGGAGCGGTGGCTGGCTCGATGGCGACTTCGCATTCGAAGTTCCGGTGGCCGCCCCCGGGCCGCAAGGGATGCTCGTCTCGGGCTACATCGATTTTCTTGCTCGAGGCGAAACCTGGGCCCTCGTCGACTTCAAGACGGATCGTTCGTGGAAGGCGATATTGCCGAAACGTATCCTCATTACGTTTCGCAGATGCGAACCTATGAAGCTTTGCTCCAATCGGCTCGCGGTCCCATGGATCTTCGGTGTGGTCTTCTCTTTACGGAGAATGGACGGATCGTGTGGCTTTGAGCCATGCGGTCGCGATGAACCGGCCGGCTAAAACCGGCGCTTGCTGCGCATGCAGAAGTCGCTGCCCGCGGGCGGGTTGCCCGTGGAAAACGAGAAGGGGCCTCGTCCGAACGGAAATGGTCTCGAGCGCTGCGGATGTTCGGCAACATGCGCGTTGGCGCCTTTGGCGTCGGTGCGGGTTGGCCCGGTCGTGGCGGCGTCGTGCCCCTTGAATAGGCACCCTGAAGGGGCGCCATCTGCGACCCGGAACGCGTGGAATTGGCCCGTGATGCTCTGGCTCGTGCCGGCGACGGCGCCGCTGTCGCTGATGCTCGTGACCGTGCTGGTAAACCCACCGAGGTTCCCGAGCCCTGCCATGCTCATGGTCGGCGTCCAGATGAAAGCCTCGTTCACGCCCTGGCCGTTCTGCGCCGTACCGGCAATGGATCCATCGTTGGCGATGCCCGTTGCCGTGGTCCAAAATCCACCCAGCGACCCCAGATCCGTCGCGCGCTCGTTCGCGGGATCACCCGTCGGTGACCAAATGAAAGAATGGTGAAGGCCGTCATCGGTGACATAGTTGCCGACGATATCGCCCGCCTCGTTCATGCCCTCGGCCCAGAGCTCCTGCTGATTCTCGGCGCCCTCGACATGGTGCAAGACGGTGAGCGAGCCATCGGGGGCCCAGCGGACCGCCAATCGATCGCCGTGCACGGTTTCGCACGTGCCGGCTACCTGGAGCTTCGCGTTGATGGCCACCGCTTCGCAGGCTGGAACGTCGGCTGGGGAAGAAAGCGTGGCCACCACGTAACCGTTCTCCCCCTTCGTCCACTGCACCGCAATCCGGCCGCCACGACGCAAACCGCAGAAGCCGACCACCGTCGGCTCCTCTTCATCGCTCATGTCCGTGACCGTGCACGATGTCGCGGAAGGCACCTGTTCGGACAGCGGCGTCGGGGTGACCGCACCCGTCGTCCAGATCACCGCGTGCGTCGCATCATCGTCCGCCACGCTTGCACCCGCGATGGTCCCCGCATGATTGATCTGCGTGGCCCGCGCATACATGTGCCCTTCGAGAGGATTCAGGCGTTGAGGCGGCCTGTGGGGGGGCGCCGTCCAGCGAACTGCGGCGACGGCAGCCTCGTCTCCGAACTCGCAGTTGCCGATCGCGACATCCGAATCGCCAATTCCGACCACGTCGCAAGAGCGGCCCTCGTCCAACGGGGCGATGACCTCCGGTGTGCCATCCGAGGCCCAGTACGTCGGCTCGAAGTGGCCGCTTGCCGCGCGACACTGGCCGACGACGGACCCAGCATCATTGATCGCACGCGCGAAGCAAACGTTGCCGTCGAGCGTGCCAATGTCCGTGATTTCCGTCGATGCTGACCCCGCCGAGACCCCCGCGAGCGTCAGCGCCGCAAGATATGGATTCCGAATGAGCATGTCCCCACCCCTGCTCTTGGTGATGGCTCATGCGGCATCTCGGTCGCTTGCTGGGGTTGCTCGGCACGTGCATCGGGCCCACTCG
This sequence comes from Sorangiineae bacterium MSr12523, assembly GCA_037157775.1. NCBI lineage: Bacteria > Pseudomonadati > Myxococcota > Myxococcia > Myxococcales > Pendulisporaceae > Pendulispora > Pendulispora brunnea. Next base: position 8,893,906 of record CP089982.1, on the reverse strand, counting down.
AGCGCGTGAGCTTGTTACGCGCGCGGATGCTCAGGGCGCGCAGCGCGCGAGGCCGTGGGCGCTCGGATCGGCGTCGAAGGCAGCCGTGGTGCTCAGATTGACGGCGGGGACCCAGCCCCATTTGCCATTGTCGTCGCCCATGGTGTGGTACCAGGTCGTGTTGCCTCCGGCGTGTCTCTCGCCCGTTCCCCAGCAGTCGAACCAGCTGTACGTGGTTCGCAAGTGATCGACGATGCTGCTCGAGGTGGTCGTCGATGCGTACATCGTGGCGCCGCCGGTATTGTTGCAATACAACCGACCATCGCTCCGGACGGCGCAGTCGTTGGACGACTCGTACGAGATGGCCTGCTTCCCCATTTGGTCCCACGCCTGGGAAAAGCTCTGCCTGTTGAGGCGCTTGTTTTTCCCGCCGAGCGGGTCGTTGATGTAGACGTAATTGGCGTCGAAGCCCGTGATGACCACCGAGTGCTCGTGCCACGTAATTCGGATATCGCCCGAGGTCGTATGCCACGTTTCGAACTGCGACTCTGCGAGCTTCTGGAACGTTGCGTTGGTAATGACCCATACGGGGCGCCCCTTTCCAACGTAGTCGTTGAGCAGCGAATCGAAGGTGCTTCCCGTCAGATCTCGGATGCGGCTGGGGAGATACGCGTCCGCGAGGCGCTTGACCGGTCCGTGGTACGCCCCATACCCGTCCTTGTTGAAGTCGTACATGTCGCCGACGAATCCATCGTAAGGATTGCCGTGGACGTTGGACGATACCCAGTAGGGAACTTTCTCGATCTCGGACGCCAGCGTCATCTTGTCGACGCTGACGCCAACGTAGTTGAGCATCATGGCGAGCGCCGTGACTTCACATCCTCGGGGCAATTGCGGCTTCTGCGCGATGTAGGGCACGTCGAGAAGAACGGAGCCCTCGACGGCCTGCGTCTCGGACGATGCGATTTCGGACTCCGGCGGCTGGGCATCCGCACTGGCGCAGCCAACGACGGAGATGCCCACGAACACGCATGAAGAGAAAAGCCATCCTAGAGTAGTGCGCATTCCCGCTTCCTATCACACGAGTAGACCTGCGCAATCGACACGCGCGTCGAAATCGACGTAGCGCAGCCCTGATTACGTCATTTTGCGACAGCGATGTCGGGGCAGATCCATCGGAATGGATAGATCCGCCCCCAAGTGACCTGCACGCCGAACTGCGGTGCTTAGCGGTAGACCGAGTGGATCGACTCGAGGAGCGCGCGGTTCTCTCCGCCGATATCCTCTCTCATGTTCGCGATGTAGTACAAAACATCGCCGTTCCAGTCATTGTGGCCAAGGCCGAGCGCGTGCCCCAGTTCGTGCGTGACCACGTTGTTTCGGGTGAAGCCGTTTGGCGCATAGTAGTCGTTGAGTTGGACTTTGGTGGCGCCGTCGACGAAGGCACCCGGGCCAGAGGAATAGTTGGTGAGTCCGACCCAACCGGTGGCGCCGTAGTTGCCCGAGTAAACGTGGACGCAATGCGTTCCGCCGCCGGATAGACAGCTGTTCCACCGGTAAAGGCTGTCGAGGCCCTGCACCTGGTTCCACTTGTAAACCGCATTGTCCGTCGGCCAGCCGGAGCCCGAATGATCGTTGAAGCCCACCTGGGGATGATTCCAGCCGTTGTTGGTCCAGTAGGAGACGGGGCACGTGATCGAGTGAGCCTGCCCGTACCTGCAGTCGCCGGGGGCGAGTGTGGCCTCGGGCGCCTGCTCGTGCTCGAGGACGCGGACGCCGTTCTTGCCTTGCTGGCGCAGCGAGTCGGCCAGCGCCTCCGGGGAAACGCCGGGGGCAGGGTCGTAAATGGTCACGCTGGTGGAGCCGTCCGCCAAGGTTTCCACCTTCACCACGTCGACCACCGCCGAGTGACCCGCAGGCGCGGCGGCACGTGCCTCCGTGCTGTGTTTCGCCGTGGGGAGTTTTGGATAGGCGCTCAAGTTCGTTTCCGGGCTCTTCGCCTTTGCGCCAGGCGCCGGGGCACCCGCCCACGTCCCTGCCTGCGCGGCTTCTGCATCCGCGATTTGCTGGTCTGCATCGACGAAGGGGCTGGCCGCCAGCGCGGAGGAAGACGTTTCGTCGTCCATCGCTTCGGCGCCGGCGCTGCAGCCGATGACCAACACGGTGCCCGCAGCCCCGAGCGCACGCACGAGGACGTTCGTTGTCACTTTTCTTACCATTGCTATGTACCCTCCGCTGAGAAGAAACGGCCCACGCGAGACCTGCGAGGTGCTCGCTTTCCGTTACTTGTAGGTACGAAGAAATGACGGACCGTTATTTGGGCCTGCGTACGCTATTCCCGAAAAATGATATAAGTGGTGAATAAGATAACGAGTTTATCACTTCATGTGAGGCCGCGGATCGCGCCATATGATGCTTTTGCGCGATTTGGCGCGATCTTTACGGCCTCGTTGGATTCCCCGCGATGGCACGCGGCGGTTGCCCGGGCGCAATATCCAATTCGAGCTACACGACGAATCCGTCGTTCGATTCGACGACGATGCAAGACCGAGCGCTCGGCTGCACGCCGGTCTTCGTGGCGATACGAATTGCTGATCTCACTCGCAGTGTCGTGTGAGATTTTTATGTTGTTGCCGAAGCACCGTTTGCGCGCATCGTGAAATGCGGATATGCGGAATGCTGATTCCGTGGTGGGTATCCATTGCTCGTGTGGAGCAAGTCCTGCCCGGGTCGATTTCGCGCGACAAACGGACTATCGCTGTGTAAAGCCTGGTACATGTCTGAGCGCCTTCTCCGGGCGCGCGGGTTGGTCTGCCTCCGACCCGCTCCTGAGAGCCAAAGGCGAGCAGCCCACGGCGTCGCGAATCCTATTGAAGGATTCGCGCGCGCCTCGATTCAGCCATTACCAATCGCGGAGGTTTTTCCGATGTTCCATTCGTTGAAAAGGTTCGCCGCCATAGGGTTATGCTTTGCCGGCTCGATGGGAATCGCCGGTTGTGCAACTGACGCATCTGACGCCACCGAAGAGGAAACCGCGGAAAACGAGGGCGCCATCATTGGCGGCAGCATCGACCAGGGCGATCCCGGTGTCGTTCTGGTGCGTTTCGGGCGCGGAAGCTTTTGCACCGGGGAGGTCGTGTCGCCGCACGTCGTGACGACCGCCGCTCACTGCGTGAAGGGAAAAAGCGGCTGGACCGTCGACACCACGTACGACGGCACCGGTACGCGTCATTCCGTGAAGGAGGCACACTACCATCCGAGCTATGCGGGGATCGGCAAGTACGATGTCGGTGTTCTCATTCTAAATGATGCACTTTCGGTCAGGCCGATTCCGCTGAATCGGCGGGCGCTGCAAAGCTCCGATGTCGGCAAGAACGTGCGCATCATCGGCTACGGCGATTCGACCTTGGACGGCAAAGGCTACGGCAAGCGCCGTCAAGCCACGGTGAAACTCGTTTCGTACCGAAGCACTTCCGTGACCATTGGCAACGTCAGCACCGACGGCAAAGTCCAATGCTACGGCGACTCCGGCGGCCCCGCGCTTCTTTCCATCGACGGTGCGGAGCGCATCATCGGGTTCGACTCGGGCAACAATTCCGATGTATGCGACCAAGATGACCTGAACACGCGCGCCGACACCACTGTGGGCTTCATCGATCCGTACATCGAAAGATTCAACTGACGTGTGACCGTGTTCAGCTCATGGCCTCGCGCGCGGCGTCGACGATCTCGGGGGGAACGGGAAGCTGGGAGATGTGCGTAAGGAGCCGCCGCACCTCGGGGTGCTCTCCGTGCTCGCGCAGACCGATGATGATGGCCAAAAGGTCGTCTTCGTCGCGCGCCTGCCCAAAGAGCTGCCCGTAGAAGGCGGCGGCCTGCTGCGGGGCCATGAGGGCGGACATGGCTCCGATCGTGGTCCGTCGCACGTCGATGGAGGGGTCGTTTTGCGCCATGTACTGCGCGATGGGGAGCAGCTGCGGCATTTCATCCAACGAGTGAAACTCGGTGGCCAAGGCATCGCGTACCATTTCGTCGGGGTCTTGCGCCAGGCGCTGCGCGAGTCCGCCCACGCGCTGAACCGCTTCCTTGGGCATGAAATGGAGCGCACCGGCAATTGTCTTTCGGACGCCTGGATTGGGATTCTGCAGATGCTTCTCGTAAACCGCGAGTGCGAAATCGGTCAGGCCGTAGTCGGAGGCGCAATAGAGAGCCACGATCCCCGCGCTTTGGACCACGGGTTCCGGATCCGAGTCGATGAACTGCGCGATCCATTGCGCGATGCCCTGCTCGTCCAGGTAATCGGACAGCGAGCTTACGGCGCCGGAACGTACGTACCCATCGGGATCGCGCGCCAACTGGATCAGTAGCTCGCGCTTTCCGTTGAATTTGTCCGCGGCATTCAAATCCAGGTTCCACGCGACTTCGCCGCGTACGTTGGGATCGGGGTGCTGGGCCAGTTGCTGGACGAGCGGTAGCGAGCCCTCCTCCGCGAACTTCGTGGCGGCAACGATGACCTCCTTGAACGTTTCCTCGCTGAGCCCAGGAGTGTTCGCCAGCGTGTAGAGCACCTGGAGATGGTGCGGCTGCACGCGGTTGTCGACCAGGTTCGCCCATGCCTTGAGCGCCTCGCGGCGCACGCGCACGGTGCCGTTCATCATGTGGTAGCCGATGAGCTGCTCGCCTTCCATCAGGCGCGCGCCCTCGTTGTGGCACGCGATGTAGAAATCGTTCAACGCCTCGCAGAGGCGCGCTTCCTCGCGGCTGTGCAAATCGGGAAAGCGTTCCACGATTTCATGCAGGCTCAGCGGGCGCACATCATCGTCGCTGGCTTCGATGAGGGTGACACTCACCTCGGCCTCGGGATCTGCGACTCCAGGTATGTCGGCCGTCGCGACAACTTTGTATTCGAGGCTGCCGCTCGGCTCGAGGTCGTCGGGAACCGTGAGGCGAAATGTGAACGGCATTTGCGCGCCTGGAGCAAGCTGGATTCCGCCGGCCACGACCTGCGTCTCGAGCACCTCGACGTCGACCTCGGGCTCGGTCTGATAGTCCACTTCGCGCAGCTCGACACTGCACAGTTTTGCGGTGAGCTCGGTCAGCTGCCGGGGCTTCGTTCCGCCACCCAGCACGATGCGCCCGCCGATGACGCCACCCGGTGATGCGACGTGGTTGTCGAGGGTGAGCTGGAGGCCGGTGCCTCCGCCGAAAATCGAATGAAGTAGTCCCATAACGTCTCTCCTCGAGACGCACGTTAGACGAGGCGTTTGCGAAAAAGAAAAAGCGAGGCGACTTGCTCGCGACGTCGCGAATAAGTCACCCTCCGCGATACCGCATCGCACCGATTCTTCGTTTATCAAGCCAGCATTTGCGTCATCGTGATTTCGAACTGGCTTTGCGCTCGCCGGATCACGCTGGCGGCGGCCGATGGGGACATCCGCCGCTCGTCCCGAAGGAGCCTCTCCGTGGTCTCGAGGATGCGACGGCGAACCTCGGCAACGCGCCGCGCGATGGTGGAGCGCGGCGTTTTGTAGAGGTGCGACAGCTGATCCATCGTGAGCCCGTCGATGTAGTGAAGCCGAAGCATGGCGCGCTCGTTCGAGGCGAGATCCATCAAGGCGCGCTTGAACGCATCGCAGAAAAGGTCCTGCGCACACGCGTGCACGTAGGCGAGCTCAGGGTCGCTCGGGGCGGCGAACTCATCGCGAAGCTGGCCCGATTTGGGCTCCTTGTCTCGCAAATGATTCAGCGCGGTGCGCGTCGCCACCACGCGCAGCCACCCGCCCAGTGCGCCTCTTCCGGAGTACTCGGCAATCTTGGGAGATGGTGCCGAATCCTGCCTACCGAGATAAAGACGCTCGCGAACGCGTTGCTGAATCTCGGCAATGGCATCTCGCCCGGACTCGATGCGAAGGATGTATTCGGGGACGTGCGCCATGAAATGCTCTTCGAAATAGGCGATCGCTGCGCGATTGCCCTGGGCCACGCCGCACGCGAGGAAAAGGTCCGCGGCGCGAACCGTGTCCAGATACCCGATTGGGCAATCCGAAGTTGCCGCGTGGCGTGCCAGGTGAAGAACGAAGATGTCCGGCGCGAGCTCAATCTTGGGCCAGGGGCGCCGCCCCTCCTCGAAGAGGGAGACAAGCTTTTCTCCGAGTTTCGGCGCATCCCGACCTATCGTGAAGTCGACGGTGACGTTTTCCGCAAATCGTCGGGCGAGCTCCTCCCCAGTCATCGACTCGAAAGTATACTTGCGAGAAATTGGTCTGTCCTTCGGAATCAAGATTGCAATCGTTCGTGGATGGCGAACTCTCGACTGCGGACATCACCGCACTATCGCACCACCTCGACGGCTGCGTTGACTGCCGGAGCCTGGTAGCAGCGGTCCAACCGGTAGCTCTAGATGCGTCTGGCCCCCGGGAGAAGGTAGGCCGATACATCCTGCGACGCGTCCTCGGTAAAGGCGGAATGGGGATCGTTTACGAAGCCGTCGATCCCGAGCTCCATCGCGTCGTCGCTTTGAAAGTGTTGCGAGCCGATCTTCGCGCGGCGCAAAAGCGCCTTCTCGCCGAGGCGGAGGCCATGGCCAAGCTCGCACACCCCAACGTGGTCACGATTTACGAATTTGGCTGTTCGGGCGAATGCGCATTCATTGCCATGGAGTGCGTCCAGGGTAGCTCCCTGCGCCACTGGGTCGGCGCGGAGTCGCGCTCCGGCGACGCGGTTCTGGATGTCTTCCTCCAAGCCGCCGAGGGGCTTCGTGCAGCGCACGAAGCGGGGCTGGTTCATCGGGATTTCAAGCCCGAAAATGTCTTCGTTTCGACGAGCGGCAGGGTCATGGTCGGCGACTTCGGTTTGGCCGTATCCGCCCTTTCGGAAACGAAGGCCGTGGCAGGCTCGCCCGCGTACATGGCCCCCGAACAGCGCGCTGGAAAAAGGCTCGATGCGCGCTCCGATCAATACAGTTTCTGCGTCGCACTCGGCGAGATGCTGCACGAAGCCGCCGGTGCGATCCCCCGTTGGTTGTCGCCCATCCTCGCGCGAGGGACGGATCCCCATGCGGAGAGCCGGTTTCCCTCGATGGCTGCGCTCATCGTCGCCATCCGGAGCGGGCTCACGCGATCGAAAGGACGGCCCCGACGAATCGCGTGGGTGCTCGGCGGAATCGCGGCGTTGGGGTTGATGGCATTTGCCTTTCGGCTCGGGAAGCACGAAAAGACGCCGACGCCGGCGCTTTGCGAACGAAGCGACGCTGTGGTGGCCGCGACGTGGAGCCCTGAGGTGCAGTCCCGCATCGAGCAGACGTTTCGCGCGACCAACAGTGCTCTCTGGGAGGGCGCCTGGCGCAAGACGCAAGACGCGCTCACGCGTTATGCGGATTCGTACCGAGACGTTACCCACCGGATGTGTGAATCGGCGACCAGCGAGGCCCCGGCGCTGGTCGAGCGGAAGATGACCTGTGCCTCCGAGGGGCTCGAGACCTTTCGCGCGCTGGCGGGCAAGCTCGAACATGCCGACGCGCCGATGCTCGAGCAGGTCCCGGCCATGCTCCGTCTTCTGCCGCCCGTGAGCGCGTGCGACGAGGCGGTGGATGCTTCCGACATGGTTCCCCCGCCTCCCAAGGACAAGGCTGCCTCCGTCGATGTGGCGAAGGCGAAGATCGCACAAGCTTCGACGACGCTCACGGCCGGGCGATACGAAGAAGCGCTGTCGTCGTCCGAAGACGCGTGGAAGGCGGCCAATGCCGCGGGATACCTGCCCGTCATCGCCGAAGCGTATCTCGCCCTCGGCACTGCGCACGGCCTGTTGGGGCACGTGGACGAGTCCGCGCAAGCGCTCGAGCAAGCCGCTTCGTCCGCGAGCGCAGGTCGTGCGCCACGGGTTGCGATTCGCGCATGGATCGCCCTCGTTCAGTTCGTGGGTTACGAGGGCCGGCGGTATGACGACGGGTATCGTTACGCGCAGTACGCGAAGGCCGCGCTCGAGTCGATCCCTTCGGCCTTCGAGCTCGATGCCGAGCGCCTGACGTGGACGCGCCAGCTCCTGCTCGCACAAAAGCGGCAGGACGAGGCCTTCGAGGTATCCAAAGAAGAGCTCGTGCTGGTGGAATTTCGCCTGGGGCGTTCGCATCACCGCTACGGCGAAGCGCTCGACGGGCTGGCGAGCGCACTCGCAGCCAAAGGTCGAAATCGCGACGCACTCGAGGCGCAGGAGAAGGCGTGCGCGATGGTCGAGAAGGAATTTGGCTCGCCGCATCCCGAGTTCGCGCGGTGCCTCGTTCATCTGGCCGGTCTCCACGGGGACTTGGGCGACGAAGCGCGCTCGGTGGAGATCCAGCAGCGTGCGCTCGTGATGTTCGCGCAGGTACCGGGCCATCCGAACCATCTCGCGATGTCGCATCGCAATCTGGCAGATTCGTTCATCATGCTCGGTCGATTCGACGAGGCGAGGGCCGAGCTCGCGGCCGCACGCCACTGGGGCAAGAGTGCATCCGACGAAACACGCGCGCGCTCTTTGGAGGGGTGGCTGCACCTTCGCGAAGGGAAGACCGCGGAGGCGATTGCTGACGCGAGGGCCGTTCTTTCGCGCATCGGAAGTGGCGACGCGTGGAAGCGGGTCTTACCGCTGAACGTGTTGGCCGAGGCCCACTTGAAGGACGGGCATTTCTCCGAGGCCGCCGAGGTGGCGGACGAGGCCGCCAAAATCGCGAACGCCGTGTACGGTGTCTCGTACCGAAGCGCCGCACCGCTTCGAATGCACGCCGAAGCATTGATTGCCTTGGGGCGCGCACCCGAAGCCGTACCCTTGGCCGAAGCCGCTCTTGCGGCGCGCGAGGGTTCCCAATTCGATCCTTTGGACGACGCGCGCGCCGAGTTTACCCTTGCCTTGGCGCTCCCCGCAGCCGCGCACGAGCGGGCGGGCGACCTTGCACACGCCGCCCGTGCGATCGCGTCATCGCGCGATCCCGAGCTTACCGCGCGCATCGATGGCTGGTTGGCGACGCGCTGAACGATGGCGCGGCCAAGGCCGCCTTCGTCAACCGAATCGGACGCGGCCCCAGCTGGAATTCATGCAACTCGAGCGAGACGCGCTCAAGATCGCTTGAATGTGCACGATACCGTCCGCAGCGACGCCAATTCCGCTGATTGGGACATAGCGCTTCGACGATTCGGGAATGATGCTCACGCAAAATCGAGTGAGGCTCGTAAAGCTCTGACCGACCGAATCGACGTGGCAGAGGTCGCATTGCCCATGAGGGGGCAGACTCCGAGAGAGGCCCCGAGAGTACGAAAAAAAATGGCGCCTGCCGTGAGATGGCACGGGGGCAGGCGTGTCAGGTAGTCGACCCTGACCGAAACCGTCTGAAAGGCTTGCCAACCAGTAGGCCGACCGAGAGAAGATGAGCATCAACACACCTTCGGTATTCGTCCCCATGGCCGCCCTGGCGCTCTTTGCTGCGAGCGCCTTCGGGGTGCTCCGCGGCGAGATGGACCGGGGCGAGGCCGACTCCTGGAGGCACATCGACGACGATGTTCGGGCGCTCCGAGAGACGGGACAAAGCACGTATCGATTTGGCATCGAGTGGGCGCGCATCGATCCGAATAGCGACACACCGAATGAAGGAGCTCTGGCCTCCTACGATGACGTGGTGGCGATCGTCGGTGATGGCACCGGCTTGATACCGCCCGGTGTGCGGGGCGACGTCCATCGCACTTTCCTGGTCTCGCGCGCCGAGGCGATCGCCCGCGTGATGACCTATGACGCCGACGTCGACAAGATGGACGGCCTATCGGCGCAGGTTTCGATCGCGCAAAGCACGATGGCGTTCATGCCGGAAATTCCGCGCGATACGGACGACATCCGGCGGCGAAGCATATCGATTGCATCTGGAATCGCCGGTTTTACGACATTGAGGAATATCATTGCCGAGAACGGGCTCGCCGATGGCGCAGATCACAATCGTGCCCGCATTCTGCGAGTGACGACATCGCACGCGCAAGAGATTTTGGTCATCATCACGAATGGAGGAAAACCATGATTTGGCAAGATGGGTGGGCGCGCGGCTGGATCGAGGCGCGGCAACATGACATTATTCTCGCGCTCGAATTGCGTGGTATTTCGATTCCTGCTCACGTGCGCAGACAGATTCGCGGGTGCAGCAATACCATACAGCTTGAGGCGTGGTTCATTCGCGCCTTCACAGCGACCACCCCGGCCGAAGTGGTCAGCGGCGACGGGCGCATGGCCGACGTTGGTCATCTCATCCCGCGATTGGCAACCGACGAGAAATACCGAAACGGGCAAGAGCCGCAATAGCACTTACGCGCCATCCTTCATTGCATTCATCAACACGGGAAACGCAGTGCATGGCGCTGATACCAACGCCGGGCCCGACTGGACGGCAGCAGGGGTCAGCTTCCGCCGCCTTCGCGGCACCCTTGTTCCAGGGGGAAGGGGGGTACGGTGCATTCGCGATTCGCGAATTGCGAATCCATGGCACCCCCCTTACTGCGGCAGAAATACCGAAACGGGCAAGAGCCGCAATAGCACTTACGCGCCATCCTTCATTGCATTCATCGACACGGGAAATGCAGTGCATGGCGCTGATACCAACGCCGAGCCCGACTGGACGGCAGGGGTCAGCTTCCGCCGTCTTCGCGGCATCATTGTTCCAGGGGGAAGGGGGGTACGGTGCATTCGCGATTCGCGAATTGCGAATGCATGGCAACCCCCCCATCCGACCTCGCCGTCGGCATCGACGCTTCCAGTGCGCTCCAATGCGGCCCGCCCCGAAGCACGGCATGAGCACTTCACGCCGGATGTCCCGATCTGGACCCAGCACCGGTCTGAACGTCAAGGCGGTAGAGCCGCCGGCATACGAGAGGCGAGGGCTGTCCTGGGACAGCCCAAATCTGTCCGGGACATCTTCCGCATGTCGGCCAGCCCTGATTTCATGACGGGTTTCGATGGCACTGGGGGTGCAATCGGACGTGGTCATGAACACGGCTGATTGGCAACACCTCCAAGGATCACGAAACAACGCACGGCTCATCGAGTCATGGATGGATCCGCTCGGAAATCAGGACCAAAGGCCATGACAGGATCGATTCCTCTGCCTGAGCGATTCGCGAGGTTGCGAGAGCTTCTGAGCACATCGACGGAGTTCCTCGTGCCATGGAATTACTTCCATGACGAGATGGCCACCCGCTCGGATTTCATGGCTCTAGGCCAACTTGGCGAACATCCGATTCTCAACGCGGCTCTCGAAGCGGCCATGAACCAGTTTGGCCTCGTGAATCGGCCAAGGTCGATGTTGACGTGCCATGTCCCAGAATACGGGTTCTGGCATGGGATATGGGACTTTAGCGCCAGGACGGGCATCTTCTTTTTCGACGAGGCCACCGGGCAGGGGCTCTTGGGCGTCATGAAGGACCTCACCCGTGGGCCCGTCGACCTGTTTCGTTTCACCGCGGTCCTGCTCGAAGAAGGCGCAGCGTTTCCGATGAACCAGGGCCGCCGTGGGCCCCCCGAGTAGCCCATCGCGAATAGCCGCTCACCATCGAAGAACATCCGCCCGCCGGGTTGGCCCTTGCGCATCGCCTTCAATGCGTCCCTGAACGCTGCTGCGGCGCCCTCACGCGCCGCGAGATCATGCAAATCGTGCGCACGTTCGATAGCCGCGTCGTAGTTTCTCTCCTCGACCAGCGCCTCGAACTCCCGCCATGCGGCGTCGCCCCTCCATTGAAGCGTGCGGCGGTGATCTCCGCGCCGCCGTTCTAATCCCTTCCGGCGGGGTGTGCACGAAGGTACGCCGCCGCGGCGGTTTTGACGGCGCTGGTGAGCGTTTGCAGCATCGGTGACTGCAAGCGCCAGTATTGCCAGTAAAGCGGAACATCGAGGTGGTGCGAGGGCGCGATGCGCTTCCATCGCCCCGCCGCGATTTCCGCGTTGGCTTGGTGCTCTGGGGCCATGCCCCAGCCAATTCCGAGCCGCATCGCCTCGGTGAAGGCAATCACCGACGGGATGTAATGCGCGGGCGGGGCGGGGCGTCGTTTGGAGACGGTCCGCATGAAACGGTGCTGGAGCTGGTCTTTGCGATTGAACATGATGACCGGCGTGGTTTCGAAATCGAAGTTCCTGGCAAGCGCCGGGGCTGCCACCGCGAAGTACCGCATGTAGCCCAGTCGCTCGGCCCGACACCCTTGCACCGCAATGTTTTGAGACGTCACCGCGGCCATCGCCGAACCGTCACGCAGCAGGTCGGCGGTGAAATCCTGATCGTCTTCCTGAATGTCGAACAGATACGGCAGCCCTTTCAGCGCGGGGAGAAACCACGTCGCCAGCGAATCCGAATTCACCACGATGGTGGCGGTCATCGCGGCCGCCGTGTGCTCGATGGCTTCTTGTTCGAGCAGGGCAATCTGCCCGGCGAGACGCAGTAGGGGCCCGCCGGCCGTGGTCGCCCGGCACGGCTTGGCCCGCTTGACGAGAATCTGGCCGGCCATTTCCTCCAGCGCTTTGATTCGCTGGCTGACCGCACTCGGCGTGATGCGCAGTGCGCGTGCCGCCGCGTCGAAGCTGCCTTCGTGGACCACGGCGGCAAACGTAGCGAGTTGCTGAGCGTCGAACTTCATGTGAAGCTATCCTAATGTTACTTTAGGAACATTAGTTGGATTGTTGTCGGGCGCCGGCCTAGGTTTCGACGCCATGATCGCTTCCGCCGTCGCCGGTTTCAGCTCATCGTTCGCTCTCATCGTGGCCATTGGCGCGCAGAACGCGTTCGTACTCAAGCAAGGTCTGCGTCGTGAACACGTGCTGCCCGTCGTGGCGGTATGTGCCGCCTCCGATGCACTGCTGATCGCCGCCGGCATCGCAGGACTTGGAGCCCTCGTGCAGGCACACCCCGATGTCGTCACCGCCGTCCGGTGGGCGGGGGCCGCATTCCTCGCTGGCTACGCATTTCTGGCCGCCAAACGCGCCTGGCGCCCCGGCGAGCTCACCGCAGCACAGGCCGGCCCTTCCCGCCTTGGCGCTACTCTGCTGACGTGCCTCGCGTTCACCTACCTCAACCCCCACGTGTACATCGATACCGTGCTGTTGCTCGGGGCCATTGCGAACCAACAGCCGCACCGATGGGTCTTCGGTGCGGGGGCAGCCACGGCCAGCCTGGTCTGGTTCACGGCCCTCGGCCTGGGAGCTCGAAAGCTCGCCCCCATGCTCGCCCGCCGCGTAGTCTGGCGCGTGATCGACGCCGCGATTGCCACGATGATGCTCGGGATCTCCGTCACCCTCGTACGCGCCTAACCCTCGGGCAAGGGGCCGGGGTAGCGCTACTTTCCCTCGGCGGGAAACCCGAGGCGGTGTTGTTGCCAATCGTCCCAGAGCTGGAAGGCCTTCAATTCGTCGACCGTTTTCGTCTTCACGAGAATTTGCTCCACCTCGGCGCGCGTTAGTTGTCCGGGGAGCGCTTCGCGCGTGTTGGCGAGCGACCAGGTCAACACGGCGGCGATGGCGGCGTTGCGTTTGGCTTCTTTGGCGTTGACGTTGTCGAATACGTCGGATGATGAATGAAAGACGGGCAAGTACGGCTTGTCGTCCTGAATGGCGACGAGATTGGAAACTCCGCTCAGCATGAATGGCAAGCTGTCGGTAATGAAGACACTGTCCACGACATGTGAATCGGCCGTGAATTCGGGGAAGACGGACAGCGCTTCGCGCACCGGTGCGCGTAGCTCCGGGCGGCCGTTCAGCACGAAACCGGAGGTGCGGCCGGAACCCAAGTCGAATGTGATCGAGGCGACGTGCTTGGCCATTTCGTCCTTGTGGCGGGCGACGTAGCCCGAAGAGCCCCACATCGCTTGCTCTTCGCCGGTAAAAAGGGCAAAGCGGACCGTGCGGCGGGGGACGAGCTTCAATTCGCGCAATGCGCGTGCGACGTCGAGCACCAAAGTAGAATTGACCCCATTGTCTTCTGCGCCGGTGCCGAGCGCCCAGCTATCGAGGTGCGCCCCGAGAATGACCACTTCGTCCGGCACCTCGGAGCCGCGCACCTCGGCGATGACGTTTTCGGACTCGAAACTAGGCCCGATGCGATTGGTCACTTTGACCCGCAATCGAACTTGCGATCGCTGGAGCAAGCGCGCAAGACGCGCGCCCTGTTCGCGGGATACGAGGACCGCCGCCGGTGTCAGCGGCTTCGAACCGAATCCCATTCGATGCTCGTAGAAAAGCCCGTGCGGCTCGGCGGACTGGATGATCAATCCGGCGACGTGCGCGCGCGTGGCAGCTTCCATGAGCGGATGCGTGCGGACGTACTCGGAGAAGAGATCGTCCAGCGTCTTCGCCTCGTGGGTGCGCAGCAGTAGAAACGCGCCGGCCGCCTTGGGGCCGAGCTTCGCCAGGGCTTCCAGTGTTCCGTCGCCAACATCGAGCAACGGCGCCTCGACCGACGGCAGCGAGATGGTTCCAGGGGAGGCGACGGCGTCGATGGCAAAGGTATCCGGTGCCGTCTCGAGCACCTCGGCTCGTTCTGGCAGCCACAAGAAGGGTGCACGGAATTTCTCCGTGCGCACGGTTTCGATTCCCATGGCCCGGAACTTTTGCGTCGCCCATTTCACCGCGCGATTGGCGGCGGGACTCCCGGTGATGCGTCCGCCAATGTTGTCGCACAATTCACTCAAGTCGGCCATCATCGGCGTCTCACCCTCGAAACGCCGTTTCAGCGCCACGCGCGGATCGTGTTCGTCGACGGGCTGGGCAGCGGCGACAGGGACGGGGGCAGCTGCAGGCGCACTCTCCCGGGCGGCCGCAGTTGCCTCGACGGGTGCAGCAGCTTTCGGTGGCGACGATTGTGCGCACGCTCCGACGAGGCTTACGGCAACGACAGGAACAACGAGGGGAACGATTCGCATGAGAAACCTCACGACGCGAGAGCGACGACGCTGCGTAGGAACAACGTGAATAGTGCCGGCACCCGCATCCGTGCACTCTTTTGCGCGAGCCCTCGCGAATTTCGTTTGGTAGCGAACGGTCGAAATATGAAAGATGCAAACGCCCGGTCGACGTCATGCCGTGCTCTTCGAATTGCCGCATGGATGCCAACGCTACTCGCCATACGATGCGGAGCGAGTGCTCCATTTCATGGCAGCCGGCCCACCGTCATGACGACCTCGTCACCCATGGCCGTGCTCCCCGAATGGCTACTCCAGCGGACGCCCCCGATCCCAATCACCGTCGACCGACCACGATGAGAAGCAAATCCGTACTTGATACAATGATATCACTTCTTGCTCGTACAACGTTTCCTGGATAGCGCACCATCGCGATAACCGTGGCGATGGTCGAATATGGTAACCGGTTTCCAATTCGTGCTTCGCTCTTATGCCGCACACCGATGGTCATTCGGACGAAATGGGCCGGTCGCCAGGTTCGCTCACTGGACTACAAGTGGTATTATGCGCTTTTGCGGCCGCTCGATCGCGTTCGCTGCATGTTTTGGCTGCAGCAACGCGTCGTAGATCTTTCGCAATACCACTTCATGTCCAGTGGTCGACCGAATGCTCGGGGGGTCATCCGCGTCATCCCATTTTGCTGTTCTTGATTTCCAGGTGAACTTTGGTTTGCAATTTGGGACGCATCGGATAGAAGGCATACCATGGGCGGCTAGGGGCGCCCGAGCCGATGAATAACGTCATATCGTCGCCCATCCTCGCCGCCGAGGCGCCGGGTGGACTGCCTCTGTTCGGCCATGGTCTCCGGCTGCTGCGCGATCCTCTCGCGTATTTGCAGTCGTTGCGCGCCCTCGGGGACGTGGTCCAGATCCGGATCGGACCCTCTCCTTTGTTCGTGGTCACCTCCTCGGAGCTGATTCACCAAGTATTGGTCACGAACGCC
The DNA here is from genome assembly GCA_037157775.1 of Sorangiineae bacterium MSr12523. Classification (NCBI taxonomy): domain Bacteria; kingdom Pseudomonadati; phylum Myxococcota; class Myxococcia; order Myxococcales; family Pendulisporaceae; genus Pendulispora; species Pendulispora brunnea. The sequence goes on along the minus strand of CP089982.1, from coordinate 8,878,036 downwards.
CGAAGCTTCGAAAGAGGCCGCGTTTTCGACAAAGCGACAGGGGCCATCGGGAAAGGGGTCATCGTTTCCAATGGCGATTTCCATCGGCAGCAACGAAGCATGCTGCAGCCGGGATTTCATCGCGAACGCATTCGTGGCTACATGGATACGATGCGCCAGCAAGCCATCGCACAGATGGCCGGTTGGTCGTCCGGGTCGCGCATTTCCTTGCGCGAACAGATGCACCGTCTGGCCCTCAACACGGTGACGCGAACCCTTTTCGGCGCGAATACCCGTGAAAGTACGGCTGCGGAGATTGGTGCCTACATCGATGCAGCCAATGCGTGGGTCAGTCGCAATACACTATTTCCCGGGCGCTTCTTCGAAATGCTCCCCACGCCGAGCAATCGAGATTTCGCGCGAAAACGAGCACGATTCGAAGCCATCATCGGATCTTTCATCGAGTCCAGGCGTGCGGACGAAAATGACCGTGGCGATCTGCTGTCGGCCCTCCTCTCCGCTCAAGACGCGGACACCGGAAAAGCCATGAGTGACGAGCAGCTCCGCATCGAGATCGCGGGTCTGTTCGTCGCCGGATCGGAAACCACGGCAACGTCGATGACGTGGCTCTTTCACGAATTGGGCGCAAATCCCCAAGTGGAAGCGCAACTCCACGCCGAAATCGACGCCGTGCTCGACGGCCGACCCGTCACCGGGGAAGACCTGCCGCGTCTGCCGTACCTGCAACGCGTCGTTTCCGAAACGCTGCGCCGCTATCCCGTCGCCTGGCTGCTCATGCGGCGCGCCATCCATGCGATCGATTTGGGCGGCACGCACCTGCCCGCGGGGGCGGAGGTTCTCGTCAGCCCGCTCATGTTCCATCGCGATCCATCGATCTACCCGGATCCCCTGCGTTTCGACCCTGAACGATGGCATCCCGAGCGAGCCAAAGAACTGCAGCGCCATGCCTTCACGCCCTTCGGGGACGGGAAGCACAAGTGCATTGGCGACGTGTTTGCCCGCACGGAAATGCTGATTGCCGTGGCCACCATTGCATCGGCATGGCGACTCGTTCCCGTGCCTGGCCACCGTGTGCGCGAGGTTCCTCGCGCGGTGCTGCGACCCAACCGCGTGCTCATGACCACCGTGTCTCGAGGGCGCGCCAGCCAAGCGAATTAGAGGAGAGCATCGATGGTGACCCAGCCTGCAGCGATCGAATTCCGCTTCCCATTTCCACGCGATCTCAGTCCCGACATCGAGCGGGCTCAACGTCATAGTGTCGCGTGGGCCCGCGAAATGGGATTGGCCACCACCGACGCCGCGCTGAAATGGTTGGAGGCGTGGAACTGGGGACGCCTCACGGGACACTGCCTGCCCACCGCTCGGGGGGAGGACCTCGACTTGGCCACTGATTGGATGACGTGGGGTTTCCTCTACGACGATCAATTCGCCGGGCCTCTCGGAAACCGCCCGGACATGGTCGCACGAATCACCGAGAGCATGATCGGTGTGCTCTATCCGACCCCGAATACGGAAAAACGGGCCCAACACGCGGCCGCACACGGGATTGCCAACATTCTCGAACGGCTTACCCCGAAAATGTCCGCGCCCTGGATGGCGCGATTTCGCAATCATTTGAAATGGTTCTTCATCGGTGTACTCCGCATGACCACCTACCGCGATCGCCTCGAGGGCATCGATACCCAAACGGCATTCGAGATCCGTCGGTTCGACATTGGCATGGACGCCGTGCTCGATCTCATCGAGGTCGCGGAAGGGGTCGAGCTGCCCGAGGCTTTGTTCGGGACTCGGCAGATTCAGACGTTGCGGCAAGGTGTCGTGGACATCGTCATTCTGCAGAACGACGTGTTTTCCCTTCCGAAAGACCGACGGCAGCAAGAGGTCAACGTCGTCCTCGCGATCGAGCGCTCGGAGGGACGCACCCCGGAGCAAGCCTTGGAAAGGGCCGCCGCCCTGGTCGAGGAAAAGGTTCAGCAATTCCTCTCCGTCAAAGCGGAAATGCCGGCGCTGTACGATACCCTCGGGCTTCCGGAGCACGATCGGTCGCACCTCGATCGGTATATCCACTGTCTGGAGCTCATGATTCATGGGTGCGTGTATTCCCATGCGGAATGCATTCGGTACTCGACGGAGTCGAAACACATCGAGCCTATTTTCGGCAAAGGATTCATCGAAGATCTGCGCATGGACGCGGGCATCGAGATGTCACGCGCCCTCTCTCGAACCAAGCGCCCGGGGCCGACGTGAGCGATCCTGCGAGCGCTCGATCCTACGCTTCCGCGCCGGTATCCCATCTTCGCGCCCGCGGCGGTGCGAACGCCGATATCATGGCGGAGTTCCGGCGTCGCGCCCGCGAGGTCGACGTCGCACTCGACCGCCTCGTTCCGCGTGCCGACGTGCGTCCGATTACCATTCACGCTGCCATACGTCATAGTCTTTTTGCCGGGGGCAAACGCATTCGGCCGCTTCTGACGCTCGCTGCGGGGGAAGCCTTGGGAGCGCCCGCGCAGGCGCTGATGCCCGTAGCGTGCGCCATGGAAATGATTCACGCGGCCAGTTTGATTCACGACGATCTGCCGGCCATGGACAATGCGGATGTGCGGCGAGGCCGTCCCACCTGCCATCGTGAATTCGGTGAAGCCGTGGCCATCCTCGCGGGCGACGCGCTCATTGCGCTCGCCTTTCACGTGATCGCGAATGCGTGCGACGTTCTGCCAGCCGCTCTGTCATCTGCTCAGGCCGCGCGCATCAGTGCGGAGCTTGGGCGTGCCGTTGGTTCGGTGCAAGGTTTGATTGCCGGTCAAGTCATCGACTTGGAATCCGAGGGTCGTGCGGGCGATGCGGATCGCGTCATGTTCATTCATCACGCGAAAACGAGCGCGCTCGTCGTCGCATCCACGGTGGCCGGCGGCATCGTCGCAGGCGTCGACGATGCAACCATTGCGGTCCTACGACGCTATGGCGAACGCATTGGTCTGGCATTCCAGATCGTGGACGACGTCCTCGATGCGTCGGCGACGGCCGAGCAACTCGGAAAGGCCGTCGGACGGGACGCGGCCGCCGGAAAAACGACGTATCCCGCGATTTACGGCATCGAGGCGTCCCGCGCGATGGCCGAGGCGCTCGTCGACGATGCCATCGACGACGTGCGATCCCTCGGCGTCGACGGCCGCTGGCTCGAGGCGATCGCAGGATTCGTCACGGAGCGATTGTCATGAAGATAACCCTGTTGGCATCGGGCACCCGCGGCGACGTGCAACCCTTCGTCGCGCTGGCGCTCGCACTGCAGCGTCGAGGCCATGACGTTCGTGTCGCCGCCGCGCAAGGCTTCGCGGATATGGTCGCCCAAAGCGGGGCGCGCCACGTTCCGCTTTCGGCCGACTACGAGGAAATTTTCCAATCGGAAGAGGGCGTGCGCTGGCTCAGCGCGGGCAACACGTTCAAGTTGATGCAGATGCTGGCGGACATGGATCGCCGGATCCGCCCTCGAATGAATCGCGAGCTCCTGGCCGCCAGCGAGGGCGCTGATGCCATCATCGGCAACTTGGTCATCGAAAATGCGGCCGCCTGCATTGCCGAAAAACTCGGCGTGCCTTTGATCCTTGGCTACACCATGCCGGTGCTGCCGAATTCGGACTTCCCCAGCCCATTCTTCGCCAAGCGGATGTTCAACGGGCGAAAGATGGCCGGGCGAACGATGAATCGACTCACGCACTCCCTCCTCGAAACGGTCTATTGGCAAACGCAGAAAAAGATCGTCAACGGCTGGAGGGCCGAGCTCGGATTGCCTCCCACGTCCATCTCGATGCGGGTGCGATTGTGGCGTGCCGGAGTGCCGATCTTGCATTGCTACAGCACGCACATCGTGCCGCGTCCGTCCGACTGGGGCGACGCGAACGTCATGACCGGCTACTGGACCATGCCGGAGGACATGCGCATGCGCGCGTGCGGCGATCCATCGCCGGAGCTCGTGCGCTGGCTGGAGGCGGGAAGCCCTCCCGTTTACCTGGGCTACTGGCGACTACCGGTGACCGACAAAGCGGCGATGTTGCGATTGGCCGTCGACGTCGCCAACACATTGGGCATTCGGTTCGTCATCGGGGCCAATTGGACGGAGCAGGAAATCGCCGCGCTTCGCGTGCCCGAGAACATCTTCATCACGAGCTCCGTGGACCACGACTGGCTCTTCGAGCGATGCAGCGCGACGGTTCATCACGGCGGGGCAGGGACCACCGCCGCCACGTTGCGCGCGGGGCTCCCCATGGTCATCTTCCCCCTTTGCAACGATCAGCCTTTTTGGGGCCGCCGCATCACCGATTTGGGTGTCGGCACGTGCATGCCCTTCGAACAGCTCACCGCGACGCGGCTCGGACAGGCGCTGCGCGGCATCCAGAGCGAGGACGTCCGCACGCGTGCGAGGAAGCTGGGCGAGGCGCTGCGCCGCGAGGACGGCATCGCCACGGCCGTTCGAACCATCGAGGAGCGGCTTCCGGCCGCGCCGATTCTTTCTCGACCGGCACCGGCCGTATCCAAAACGGCTTTTTGGATTGCCAACTTCCGCGCCATGGAAACGGAGCGCCCCGATGCCCTGTTTCGCGATCCGCTGGCAAGCCGTCTCGTCGGACGAGAGTCGCGGCGCGCCGCGCGTTTCTTGAAATACCTCGGGCTGGGAAGTCCTTTTTGGTCCGTGGTCATTCGCACCCATATCATCGACCTGTTCGTTCGTGAAAAGGTGGGGCAGCAGCGGGTCGATACGGTCCTCAACTTGGGGGCCGGCCTCGATACGCGTCCCTATCGATTGGATCTCCCGCCCACCTTGCGATGGATCGAGGTCGACTTTTCGAACATCGTCGACCTCAAAGAAGAGCGACTTCGCGGCGAAATACCGCGTTGCCGGCTCGAACGGGTCAAGCTCGACATCTCCGACAGGGGCGCCCGTACCCGCCTTTTCGACGATGTGGCCGCGGCGTCGAGCAAGGTGCTCGTTCTCACCGAGGGGGTCACCCCGTACTTTACCTCCGAGCAGGTCGCCCTCCTCGCCGCGGATTTGCGTGCGCGCCCGTCGTTTCGATATTGGATCAACGACTACCTTGCCCCCGCCGCGGGAAGCTACGTGCGGCGAGGAAGCGTCCTACGCCTGCTGAAGAAGACGCCCATTCAGTTCGTGCCCGACGATTGGTTCGGCTTCTTCCACCAGCATGGATGGAAGGCGCAGGATACCCGCTACCTCGGCGAGGAATCGAAGCGGGTAGGGCGCCCGAGCCCCGTGTCTTTGCAGGATCCATTGAGCTCTTCGGCCTACGTTTTGCTCGTTCCGAGCGATGAAGAAAGAGTTGCGCCATGAATGCGATTCGAAAGTTGCTCGAACCCGATCCCATTGGCACGTTTCGTCGAATTCTCGAAGGCTTTACGGCCTGGTATGCGCAGCTCGATGGCGACAAGAAAAAGGCTTGCCAGCGCCACGGCTTCTACCTGAACGAACAATTGTCCGATTTCGCGCGGGAGCTGCCCGAAGCGACCCTCGCCGTGATCGCTGGCCTGATGAAGGCCGCAAATCGGTCGAATCCGCTTTTCAAGGTGTCATTCGCCTTCGACCCGCTCAATGCCAAGTTCGGGGTCAAAGACGCGTATCCCTTCATCGCGCGGGAGAACGTCGTTCGCGGTCTCATGGCCAATGTGGAGCAGAGCAACAACATTCAGCACCTGCTCTCGCAAGTTCTCTTGCTCGATGTGCCCGGGCACGTGGTGGAGCTGGGATGCCACGAGGGGATCACGGCGCTTCTCATGAAGATGACGATGGCCTCGTTCCAGTCCACCAAGCCATTGTGGGTCTTCGACTCCTTCGAGGGGCTGCCCGCGCCTTGCCCGGAGGATGGGGAGTTTACCCACGCGGGCATGATGGCCGCCACCCAGCAGTCGCTCATCGAGAACTTCGTACGCATGGAGCTCGAGCCGCCGAACATCGTCGCAGGGTGGTTCGATGACACATTGCGCAGCCAGTTGCCCGCCGAAGTGGCCTTTGCGCACCTCGATGGCGATTTGTATTCATCGATCCAAGTGAGTTTGCGGGAGGTCTACCCTCGGCTGGCCAGAAATGCCATCGTGGTCATCGACGACTATGTCGACGAGCGCCTTCAACCGGGCGTGGTCAACCCGTATCCCGGTGTCAAAAGAGCCTGTGACGAATTTTTCGCCGACAAACCCGAAAAGGTCGAGCCTTTATGGGCCAATTGGAAGGGACACGCGTACTTCCGAAAGCTCTGACGGGATATCTACGAACGAGAGGCATCCCGAAGAACGGAGGCGGCGCGAATCAAGTCGGCCGTTTCGAAGCCTTCGGTGAAACGCCCATGAACCGCGGAGAGCAGCGCATACGCCTCGGCGCTCCGGCCCTGACGATGCCATAACTCCGCAAGTGTCGTTGCCGTTCGGAGCTCCCAGGACAAGGCCTGCTGCCGCCGCGCGATGTCGAGTGACGTGTGGAGTATGGCCTCGGCCTTGGATTCCCGCTCTGCACCGCCTTGCTCGAGAATGCGCGAGGCACGGATGCGGAGCAGCTCGGGCGCACACCATCCGGCGCGACCTTCATCCGCCCGCGCGAGGACGGCTTCGCTCGCGTGAGATGGGTCCACCGTCGCCATGATTTCCAAAAGATGCATCCCCACGTGCGGCTCGGGAAGCGTATCCGCATTTCCCTGCAAGATGGCTTGATAGCTTTCCGCGTACGTCTGCCACATGGACATCGAATGCTCCAGAGAGCACGTGAGAAGCGACGCCGTGAATTCTTCGGCAGCCGCACGGTCACCCATCCAGAATGCGATGGGAATGGCGCCAATGGCCAGGGAGAAGCACAATGGAATGGCCTGACCGAGGGACCGCGAAAGCTCGACCGATTCGAGAACGCGTGCGCGCGCCTGCTCGGGAAAGCCTTGTAGCCAGAGAATGAGCGCGAGCATCTTTCGAGCCCCGGCGCGCACATCGTGTTGGACCCCGCGATGGCGAACTTTGCATGCCGGATTGCTCGCATGCGCGAGCAAGTGCTCCGTGTGGATGCGCGCTGCCGCCTGGTCTCCCGCGTAATGATACACGAGAGCGGCCATTCTCCGGTAGGTGAGCGAGGCCCCCGGATCATCGAGCTTCGCGGCCACGGAGCCGAATCGATTCAATGTCGCAAGGGACTCCCGATACTCACCGTTGTGCGTGAGGCAAACGTGCAATCCCCAGAGCACCCGGAGCTCCGCATCGACGAGACCTACTCGCTGCGCGGCTTCGAGCGCTGCGCGAAAGGCTATGGTGGCGGTCTCCATGTTGCCGGTCGTATGCAATATGGTGTGCCCGAACACGTCCCAGAGGCGAATCGAAATGGCGGGATCGATGTAGACGGTCCCCGCCGTGAGCCGCTCGAAGATGCTTTCCAAGCGGCGTCTGTATTCGTCGAGCAGTGAAAGCGAAATCCAAAGCAGCGAAGAATCTGCGATGAGCTTTGCACTGAGGACATCATCGCCGGTCACGGAGGTGGCCCAATTGAGCGCGCCGCGAAGATCGTCGATCAAGTATCGATGGCGGTCGGCCCAGAGCTTGGGGTCCGAGCCCTCCCATTCGAGCTCCGCAGCCCGAAGGGCGGAAAGTACATACCTCGCATGGCGCCACGCGACCGCCTCCGATTCGCCATCGCCCGCGGCGGCGAGTTTTTCAGCGGCAAATGCGCGGGTCGTATCGAGCAATCGATAAAGCGGTACTTCCGCGCCGATATCGGCCGTCACCAACGACTTGGCAAAAAGATTGGAGAGGCACGTCAGCGCGTCCAATCGCGCCGCTTCTTCGCTTTGTTCGTCGGCGATGCCTGCCACGGCGACGGCCGCGTCTGCGGTGAACGCGCCCCGAAAGACGGAGAGCTGCTCCAGCATCGTCTGCTCCTCGGGCGGCAGCAGGTGGTAGCTCCAGTCCAAGGTCGCCGCGAGCGTCTTGTGCCGCGGAAGGGCCGTTCGCCGGCCTTGGACCAGCACGCCGAATCGGTCGTCCAGTCGGGCCGCGATCTCGCGCAGGCCGAGTTCCCCGACCCTGGCCGCTGCAAACTCGATGGCGAGCGGCATCCCGTCGAGCCGGCGGCAGATCGCCGCGACGATGGCCGCGTCGTCATCTTGCAGCTCGAATCGATTGACGCCTGCCCGCGCACGCTGGACGAATAGGTCCACCGCGGGATACGCGAGCGCGTCGGTCGCGTTCAACCCGTCGGTGTGGGACGGGTGGGACAGGGGCCGAAGCCGATGCGCCCATTCTCCGGTTGCGCGCAGGACTTCGCGGCTGGTCGCGAGAATGCGGAGCTCCGGAAGATGCGAGAGCAATGCCTCCACGAGCCGTGAGACGGACTCCACGACGTGCTCGCATGTGTCCAGGAGAAGGAGCATCTGCTTCCCACGCAGATAGGAAAGCAAGCCGGCAAGGGGATCGTTCGCCAGCACGCCGATGCCGAGCGCCGAGGCGATCGCGCTGGCCACGAACTGCGCATCGGAAAGCGCCGAGAAGTCGACGAAGCAGACTCCGTGCGAAAAGCGCGGCAGACACCGGTGGGCCACCGCGATGGCCACGGTCGTTTTGCCGATGCCACCCGGCCCCGTGACGGTGACCAGGCGCTGCTCGGCCAGCGTGTCCGTGAGCAGCGTGATCGTTTCCGTGCGCCCTATGGTGGTCGCGAGCAGGGCGGGCAGATTGTGCGTGGCAAGCTCGCTGGACGGAGGCTCGGCGAGCGAGCTGTCCCATGGCGAGACGGGCAGCGTAAACCGGTAGCCCCGAGGCACCGTCTCGATGGCGCGCGGTCCTTGCTCTCCGCGGGCGAGCACCTTGCGAAGAATCCCGATTTGAACGCGCAGATTCGTCTCGTCGACGACGACGTCCGGCCATACGCGGGCCATCAGTTCGTCGGCGGTCACGACGGTGCCAGCGTGTTCGAGCAACACCCGAAGGATGTCGAAGGCACGGGTTCCGAGGCGAACGGGCTCGTCGGCCAACAGCAACGTGCGCGGCGTGGGATCGAAGCGGAAATCGCCAAAGGCATAGCCAAGGGAGCTCAAGTCCCTTGCTCCAACGCCCGGTTGTTTTCCACCGTCCACCCTCACCCCTAAGCCCCTGTCAGGATTCTACCGGGATGTGCTTCAGGCGCCAATCCTTCTCCGGAACGCGCCAGCATGTGCAATGTAATCGAAATTGTTCATACATTCGCCGATTGTGTGACGGACACAAGCAAGTGTGCCCGGGCTCGCTAGGGGGCGCGAGATTCGATCCATGACGAGGCTCGTTGCCGCCGGCGCTGGCCGCCGTTTGGCAGTCGCATCGAATCGTCCGATATGCACTTAGTCGTGAACGCTATTTGGATATGGAACTCCATATACGACAATTCGTTTATTTTGATATCGGCGGCCGGTTTGGCTGGCAACTTACAACTCAAGTGCAAGCGAGAAGGAGGCCACGGAAGGTTGCCACACCTGAAGTGGGATGCGGCGCACTGAGTCAATGATGCGATGCTAGACTGGGCTCGTGGCGTCGCGAGGGGTCGGTCCTGAAGCAGTAGTCTCGAACGTGAGTCTGCCTGGGGACCCAGCTCATGGCGTCACGAGCGATCCGGCCATGCTTCGCACCGAGTCGCTCATGATTCGGAGCGACGCGCACCTTCCGCGCAGAGCTACGCCCACCACGTTTCTGCAGCCGGGAAACATCGTGGACGGTAGGTACCGCGTGGAAAAGCTCTTGGGGAGCGGAGGTACCGCTCGGGTGTGGCTCGCGCAGGACTCCGTCGAAGGGCGGCCCGTTGCGCTGAAGGAAATCGAGGCGCTCCCGAGTTACCGCCTCGACGGTGTCGAAGAAAGCACGCTCATGGTGCGTCGCGAATTCTTCGCGATGAAGAGACTGCGGCACCCCTCCACACCCAAGGTCTACGACTGCGGCGTCCTCCCATCGGGCAATCGTTACATCACCATGGAAAGCTTCGATGGGGTCGACGTCAACGCCCGCGTGCGCGAGCGGCGTCTCGATTCCGGCGAGGCCTTCGACTTGCTCATGCGCATTGCGCAGACGCTGGCATTCATCCACGCGCGCCTCTTCGTGCATTGCGATATCAAAGCCGACAACATTCGTCTGCTGCCGAGCGGCGATATCAAATTGATGGACTTCGGCCTAATGCACCAACTCGGAATTCCGACCGGGGGCCGCCTTTGGGGAACCGCTGCGTACATCGCCCCGGAGTGGCTCGTCGGGAGCGCCATCGATGGTCGGGCCGATCTCTATTCACTGGGGGTGCTCGGGTTCTTCGCGGTGACCGGGCAATACCCCTTTCATGGAATGACCATTACGGAAATCTTGCGCGCGCACCGGGACCAACAACCGCCCGCGCCATCCTCGATCGTACCGTCGATCGATCCGCAACTGGAACGCATCATCTTGCGTCTGCTGGCCAAAGAGCCTGCGCAACGATTTCTCTCGGCGAACGCATTGATCGACGCCCTCGCCGAAGCCAATCATGCCGTATCGGTCGAAGAGCCACTCGGCTCGCGCGCGAGTTATCTCCATGTGCCGACCGTCGTGGGGCGGAAGAACGAGTCCGCGCGTTTGGTCGACGCTCTGCACGCCGCCGAGCGGGGCGAGGCGCGCGCGCTGTTCATTGCGGCCCCCGCGGGTACCGGCAAGTCGCGTCTTCTGTCCGAACTGGAGCTTCACGCCAAGCTGGCCGATGTGACGGTCGCCTTCGGTCAATGCCACGCCGAGGGCCTCGCTCCGCTGACGCCGTTGAAGCACGCCTTGCGACACCTGTTGCCGATCACACCTGCGGCGCTTCTCGAGCGGGTCCGCGCCCCGCTCGCACCCCTGCTGTGCACCGAATACACGAATACCGAGGGCTTCGCTCGGGCGCCGACCGAGGCAAAGCTCATCGTGTTCGAAGCGCTCTCGCTATGGCTCACCGAGCTGGCGCACGTACGGCCCTTCCTCATTTGCTTCGAGGATCTGCACTGGGCCGACGATGCCACGGTCGAGCACCTCAACGTCATCGTCAATGCACTCCACGGCACGCGCGGGCTCGTGTGCGGAACCTTTCGGTCCGACGAGCTGACGCTGTCGCCGCTCTATCACACCGTTTTTGCAGGCGCGGCCGCAATTTTGAAACTTCGACCGCTGTCGCACGGGCACCTGCGCGAGTTGGTTTCGCTGGCCTTGCCCGGTTTCGACGTGCCCGGTGCATTCATCGACAATCTGTATGCCACGACCCGCGGCAACGTCTTCTTCGCCACCGAATGCTTGCGCGCCCTGGTCGAGCAAGGTGCGCTGAGCCGGCCCGGCGGCCAATGGCATGCGCATGCCGATCTGGGAACCATCGCGCTGCCGCGCAGCATCGGCGAGGTGATACGCCTGCGCCTTTCGACGCTGTCGCAGGACCAACTCGAGTTTCTCCGGCGAACCGCACCGGCGGGCCGCGTGCTCGATATGACGCTTCTGCGCGCCACGGTGGAGTTGAGCGACGAAAAGTTGTTTCTGTCCTTGGAGGAGGCGGTGGAGCGTCAGTTCTTGCAGTACCAGGACGGGACGTACCACTTTACGCACGACACGGTTCACGAAACGATATACGCCGCCACGCCGGCGCTCGAGCAACGCGCGCATCACGGGCGGATTGCCGACTACCTCGATCGCACGGTGGGAAGCTCGCCGGAAGGTGCTCGGGTCGTGGGGTATCATTTCGCACGTTCACTCGAGCCCGCGCGCGCCATTGCTCCTCTGCTGTTCGCCTCGCAGCATCTTTTGGCCAACAGCGGCATGCTCGAGGGATATCGGATCCTCAAAGAGTCCGAGGCACTCCTCGAGAAGCATTGCAATTACCCCAATAGGACGGAGCTCCAAGTGGCCGCCTTGGGAAAGCTCATCGAATTCAGTTATCTCTGCAGCACGCCCGAAACGTTCGTGTTCGCTGCAAAGCTATTTCGCTACTGGGACAGCACGCTCGATCTGGATTCCGCGCGTGAGACCGTGCACCAGCGGATGCTCTCCGACCCGAAGAGCGTATTCAGGGAAATTTCGGTTCATGCAAAGATGACCGCGGAGGAAGCTTTCCTCAAGCGATCCGAATATCGCATCTTGCAATGTCTGGCGCTGGCCGTCATGGGGCGCACGGCGGAGTTTCAAACGGAGCTCGCGCGGGTCAGCGCGGAAAATGGCAAGGAATCACCCTTCCGGGCGGCTGCCTACATTACCAAGGGAGGGTTGACCGTCCACACCGGGCATTTCGTCGGCATCGTCGAGGAAATGACGGAGCAGTTGACGGTACTTCGCGCGTTTCGTGCAGAGAAGACGACGGCTCCGGCCCGGCTTCTTTGGGCCCTATCGGCGGGCTGTTACATCTTGAATCTCATTTTGGCGCTCATGGGGAGAGAACTCGATGCGGGCGCCACGTCGGACGTGATGGAGATCTCCGATGAACTCGGGATTCCGGAGCTCCGCCTTCACCACCTCTTTTCGCAGGTGACGCGCGCATCCTTCATCGGGGACGCTTCTCAGTTCGAACGCTACCATGCCGAGATGAACGATTGGATTCGCCGGCTGGGCAATCCCTCGCTCCCCGAGCGCAACCTCACGTTGTATGCACCCATTTACCATTTGGAGCGGGGCGAGATCGAACTGGCCGCCGCGATCATCGAGCGTGGTGCGCAAATCAGCGAAAAGGTCATGCCCGGCGATGACTGGCTCAAACTCTACGTCGAGGTGTACCGCGGTTGTCTCTTGGTACTTCGCAAAGATTACGATGCAGCGCGCGCCGCGCTCTCGAAGGCCATCGCGGCCTCGCATGAGCGCGACTTTCGGATGGAGACGTTGGCACTCGTCTACCTCTCCCGGTTGGAGCAGAAGCTGGGCCATGGCGAGGCGGCTCGAGAGGCTGCCGAGCGCGCACTGGCGCGGGCCACCGGTCCAGTTCACGCGAACACGTTCGACGAAATTTTGGCCCGGCGGGCGCTGGGGGCCACGCTTTCCGGTGCAGCTGGCGATCACCAGATCGAGACGACTCGTGAATTGGCCAGTGAATCGGGCAACGTTCTCCAGCACGGCATCGCCTTGCTGACGCTCGCCGAGCGTCGTGCCTCCGGCCATCGCGGCGGAGCGTATGCACTTCTCACCTTGGCTCAAAAGTACCTGAAGTCGGCAGGAGCAACCGTGTGGCTCGAACGAGCATCTCGCCTCCACGACTCGTGGCGTTGACGGGAAGTGGCGGAGCATACGATGTTTGGATATTCTCGAGTCGTGACAGACCAAGAGCTCGAAACGGATTACCTCGTTATCGGCGCGGGGGCGGCAGCGATGGCGTTCACCGATGCGTTGCTCGCGCACTCGGATGCAACGGTCACCATCGTGGATCGGCGCCACGCACCGGGCGGGCATTGGCTGAATGCCTACCCGTACGTGCGTCTCCACCAGCCTTCCGCCTTCTACGGGGTCAGCTCGGTGCCCATCGGCAACGATTCCCTCGACGTGAGCGGGACCAACGCGGGCTATTACGAGCTCTCCGGCGCGGACGAGCTAAGGGCCTATTTCGCGCGGGTCATGCATCGCCACTTTCTGCCCACCGGGCGCGTTCGATACTTTCCTTTGAGCGAATACCTCGGCGAGCACCGCTTCGTCTCCAAGCTGACAGGGAAATCGTGGCAGGCGCGTGTCCGGCGGAAGCTGGTCGACACCACGTACGTCGAGGGGAGCATCCCCGCGACGAGCCCTCCGCCGTTCGAGGTGGCCGAAGGTGTTCGCTGCGTGCCCGCGGGCGAGATCGCCAACATCGTCGAACGCGCCGAGCGTTTCGTCGTCATCGGTGGAGGAAAGACCGCGCTCGACGCCTGCGTATGGCTGCTCGAGCAGGGGGTCGACCCTGGCATGATCCGCTGGATCAAGCCGCGCGACTCCTGGTGGACCAACCGCCGATTCCGGCAGCCACTCACGCTGCTTCCAGAATTCTACCGCGGGGCCGCGATCCAGCTCGAGGCGATGGCGCAGTCGTCGACGGTGGAGGAGCTCCTTTACCGCCTCGAAGCGGAGGGACTCTTCCTACGTATCGACCCCGACGTCGTACCGACGATGTGGCGCGGTGTTGCGGTCGGCGAGGCCGAGGCCGCGCTGCTGCGGCGGATCACCGACGTCGTCCGGATGGGGCATGTGCGCAGAATCGAGCGTGACGAAATCGTCCTGGACCAGGGGCGGGTGAAGACGAGCGCGCAGACGGTCCACATTCATTGTGCGGCCAGGGGCCTGGCACGCCCGCCGCTTCGTCGGATTTTCGAGCCGGGGCGCGTGACCATTCAGCCGTTTCTACTCGGATTCGTGTGCTACCAATTCGCCACGCTCGGTGTGGTGGAGGCCACCCTCGCGAGCGACGAAGATAAGAATCGCCTCTGCCCGTCGATCAATTTCTGGGACGTCAATCGGGATTATCTATCGGCATTCCTCGCGACGTTGACACACGATCGGGCACGGAAGGCCTACCCGACCATCGCCAATTGGGCGAAGACCACACGACTCAACCCGCTTGCGGGCATCGCGCACCTCCGCGAGGATCCTAGGGTGATCGAAGCTTCCGAGCGCATCGCGCGCGTCGAACGAACGGTGATCGGTAATCTGAAGAGGCTCCTCGATACGAGTGAGTCTTGATCGGTTTGCGCGGTCACGGCGTATCGTCAGTTCGAGTCTCCTAAATCGAGCTCCGGCCTACTGAAATCGAGAAGGTCCGGATCTTGAGCCACCAAGAGATCTTCGAAAACGAAGGTCTTCGTGTTCGGCGTATCGTTGACGGCAATCCATCGAGCCTCTCGTACGTGGATGGGCACCAACCAAAAGAAGTGGACATGGCCACCGTCCGCGAGAATCAACGGATCGAAGTTGGGACCGAAATAAGCCGGCGGACAGACATAAAGAGCCTCGGTCGCAGCGCCGGGAACGAGAGGGCCGGCGGGGCCGAGAACCTGCCCTCTTCGCAGGCCAGCGCCCGATTCGAGCTGTTCCTTCGCGACGATGGCCAGCAGGCTGACGTGCTTGGCATGCAACTGGTCCGAGTGGCACGCTAGCAAGAATTCCTGCCCGATGTGCTTCGATAGACCGAGGGTGGCGACGGTCGTCCCATCGGCATAGGGCGCTCCTGGAATGGTCAGAATTTCGAATTGAAGGGGCCCGAGATTGACGCGATGTTCTTCCGTGGCCGAGCCAAGGAGTTTCTCGTAGTGCGCGCGGACGTCATCGGTCGATGTCACTTCTTCTTGCCGCCCTTCTTCGTGCCGGAAGTTACGACACCTGGCTTGTAGCCCGTATGATCTTCGTATTGGTGGCTGATGTTGCACGACGGGCACTGGAAACGCACGTTGGAGTTGTAGGCTTCGTTCTTCAGGTCCTTGATTTCCTTCTCGCTCAGCGGCTTTCCATCTTGTTTTGCTTTCTCGATGACCTTGTCGATCTCCTCCTGCCGCTGCGCCCAGGTTCCGTTTTTGGTGTCGGGCGTCTGAGCACCTGGTGCGTAGGTGTGATCGATGTCGAAAGGCCTACGTTCCTTCTGCGTTCCGTCTTTCTTCAGTTGCGGCGAGCCGTCTTTCTTCGTCAGCGGGATCTTCTGATTGGGATCGATCGACGTGCCGCAGGTCGGGCATGTCGGATTGCCGTTCGCATCCTTCTCCGCTTTGTCGACGACCTTCTTCTCCGTGTCCGTCCAGAACTTCGGTCGCTTGCCCTTGCCGTTGCCTTCGTCATCGTCGTCGTCAGGCGCGGGCCGCTTCTTGGAGCCTCCACCTGATTTGGACGATCCCGCCGATGGGGCAGGTCCTGCGCTGGGACCGCCGCGCGTCGTGCATTGATTGTGCACCCACACGGCCGAGTGGCCGACGAAGTAGGTGTGATCGATGTCGACCTCGACGTTGTAGACGAGCGCCTCCAAGGGAAGGGGGGCAACGTTCGTCACCCGCGCCTCGCGCCCCGAGCTGTCGACCAGCGGCTCGTTGACGGTCAGGCCTCCCGCGTGCACCCATCCGCGATCCAGCGTGAAGTACGGATGTTCGGGGGTGGAGCGAATGCTTTCGCGGTTGCCGTCGAGAGCCTCGACGCGCACGTCCACGAGCGAAGACGTACCGCGGACGAAGGTCTTCAGCACCGGACGCGCGCTCACCGCGCTATCGGATTCGCCGCGCGCGAGCACCATATCGCCGGGCGCGAGCTCTTCGATCGGCCGCTCGCCCCAAGGCGTGGCCACCTTCGTTCCGGCGACGAAACAGTTCGAATCGGGATTTCCGCACGTGCCGCCGGCGCAAGAACCGTTGTTGCCGCCGCCGCCCGGGCCGCTATTGCTGCTTATGAACGAGCCGCCGCTCCCAAAGACGCCGGTGGACCCTCCTCCTCCTGATCCAAACGATCCGCCGCCGTAGCTTCCACCCTTCGAGCCTCCGCCGCCGAAGCCACCGCCACCGAACAAGCCGCCCCCACCTCCGCCTCCATAGGAGCCGCCCCCGCCTCCATGAGAGCCGCCTCCTCCCGGAGAAGCGCCGTTCGACGCGACACCACCACCGGGCTCGCCGGGCTCGTGGGCCGCGCGAATGACACGGTCCTGAAGCGCGCGGAACGCGGTGGTGGCGACGAGCATGATCGCAATGATGAGCAGCGCATATTCGACGGACGTGACGCCACGCCGGTCGTGGATAAGGCCTCGAAATGTGCGGTTCATAGCCATGCCTCGTTCAGAATTCGTGGGATTTCGCGGCCGCGGGACGGTGCGAGACAACGTTGTCATCCGGCCTACACGCGTCTCCATCCGGAGTGCTCGGCGCAGCGGCGTTTTGCTCTTCGAGGACGAACCCCGCCGCGACGACCAAAAAGGTGATCAGGAACGCAATCGGGTACAGGACTCCCCCAGCCCTCGACCGCCGTTGGTAGGGTCCGGTGTTTCTCACGCAGGAGCGCACAGCAAAGTCGATGCCCGCGCTCCGATTCGGTATTTCGTCGTTTCGCGATCACCCTTCGATTGGAAATGACGAAATTCGAAGTTGGCGCCTACGTCGGCGCATTCGAGCCCTGTCTGAACAAAATTATGTCCGTGGCTCCGACCACGGTCAGCGCGCGTTCGTGGCTCGACTTGTCGGACGGGTGCAAACGTTTGCGCTCCGAGGGATCCTGATGTGTCGGATCCTCGCGATGAGGTCGCGATCGACCAGTCCAACGACCTCGACGTGTCCCAAAAAAGGGAGCTTCGACATCCACGATTGAGCTCGCTGAATGCAATGTTGCGAGCCCGCAATTGCAATTGATATATCCAATATAGCGGACGTGCGACCGTTTGGACGTTTGCGCCCGAAGCGGACACTTCGAATCGCTCATTGGCAGGATGGGAAGGGGAACCGCCAAGACGCCAAGACCGCCAAGGATGGGGAGGGTCAAAGCGCCCCTCTTCCGTACATCCACCAAACTTGGCGACCTTGGCGCCTTGGCGGTTCTATTCCTCTGTCGCGTACCGCAATGCCAAGTTGCTGGAGATCTGCGCGTGATTGTATTTCGTTTCGTAACAATCGCGCCAAAATAGCGCAGTGATTACACCGGCTCGTTCATTGTAGTTTGCAATTCTATGGGCTTGTTCGTGTGATAGTACGCGGCCATGCGCAATACTTTGGGATGGCTTTTTTCTTCATGCATGCTCCTCGGCGTCGTCGCTTCGAAATCGCTCATTGGCAGGATGGGAAGGGGAACCGCCAAGACGCCAAGACCGCCAAGGATGGGGAGGGTCAAAGCGCCCCTCTTCCGTACATCCACCAAACTTGGCGACCTTGGCGCCTTGGCGGTTCTATTCCTCTGTCGCGTACCGCAATGCCAAGTTGCTGGAGGTCTGCGCGTGATTGTATTTCGCTTCGTAACAATCGCGCCAAAATAGCGCAGTGATTACACCGGCTCGTTCATTGTGGTTTGCAATTCTATGGGCTTGTTCGTGTGATAGTACGCGGCCATGCGTAATACTTTGGGATGGCTTTTTTCTTCATGCATGCTCCTCGGCGTCGTCGCTGGCTGCGCCAGTGAGAGTGGTGAAAACGTCCAATCGGCGTCGTCGGAACTGACGGAGGCCGTTCAAGCGTCCGTTCTTCTCGACGTTCCCATCATCAAGCAAAATCCGGAGTTGCCACGGGGATGTGAAGTCACCTCGCTGGCGATGATGTTGAATTACGTGGGGGTCGATGTCGGCAAAATGACGCTGGCGTCCAAGATTGACAAAGTCCCCTTCTGGGTCGTGGAGAACCAGGTTCACGGGAATCCCAATGACGGATTCGTCGGCGACATGTACGATAGGAGCAAGTTCGGATACGGCGCGTACCACGGCCCGGTCAAGCGCCTTGCGGACACGTATCTGCCCGGTCGCATTCGCGATCTTACGGGAAATTCCTTCGATTCTCTCCTCACCGACTACGTTGGCAAAGGGCGTCCGGTATGGGTGGTGACGAACGCACGGTTCGTGAAGCTCGCAGATTCGGAGTTCCAGACGTGGCGCACGACGTCGGGAAATATCCGAATCACGATGGAGGAGCACGCCGTGGTGATCACGGGCTTCGACGCCAACTCCGTCTACATCAACAATCCGCTGGTCGATGTCCCGGCCAACGGTAAAAACCAGCGCTGGAACAAGCAGGACTTCGTCGCGGCCTGGGAGCAGATGGGCAAGCAGGCCATCTCGTACGACTCCTCCAGTGACTGCGCAGTTCGAAGCGATGGCCGCTTGTATTGCAACAACAAGGCGGGCGCCAACATGTACGCGGCGAGGACGACGTCGAGCAGCATCGTCGACCACGTGCGCACCACCTACAGCTGGTTCGATTGCTGGGGAACGGGCGAGCGGCACGCGGGCGGCAACACGACCTGGTACCACACCCAGGGCGACGACAATGGCAATTGGGGTTGGACCCCGGCCGTCAATCTGAGCACCACGTCGGAATTCGACGCCAATCCGAGCGCGTACGGCTTGAACCGCTGCGATTAGGAATCCAGAAAAGCACGCCCGCCGTATTCTGCATCCGTGCGGCGGGCCTGCCGTCCCATGGCCGCGCGGCCACTCACGATTTGACGAACGCGCGCACCCAGTCGACCTGCATGCTCTGGGGAAAGGTCGTGGATCCGTCGGGATCTCCGGGCCAGGTGCCGCCCACCGCGACGTTTAGCAGAAGGAAGAACGGATGGTCGAAGGACCATTGTGCGCCCTGCGGGAGGTCGGCCGGGGTGCGCGAACTGTAAAGTACGTCGTCGACGTAAAAGCGGACGGCGCCGGCTTCCCATTCGATGGAATAAACATGGTAATCGCTCGATACGGGAGCGCCCGGGACGGTGTAGGCCTCGGTTAATCCGTTCTCGTTCGAATAGCTTTCACCATGGAGGCTGCCATAGACGGTGTGCGGTTCGTGCCCCAAATTTTCCAGCACGTCGATTTCGCCGCATTGCGGCCAGCCGACCGTGTCCATGTCCGCACCGAGCATCCAGAACGCAGGCCATAGGCCCTTGCCCTTCGGAACGCGGATCCGCGCTTCGATGCGGCCGTAGCGTTGTGTGAATTTGCCTTTGGTGACGAGGCGCGCACTCGTGTAACGGCAGGGGCCGTACCAGCAATCGTGCGAAGAAGCCCCATCTGCCTTTGCGGTGATGACCAATGCCCCGTCTCGAACGACGGCATTGGCGGTGCCATCCGTATAATATTGCCGTTCCTCGTTTCCCCAGCCGTCGCCACCGACCTCCTGCGTCCACTTCGACGGATCCGCGCCCGATCCATTGGGCTGTTCGAATTCGTCGGACCAAACGAGCGTCCAATCCGCCGCCTTGAGCCGCGAGCCATCCATCCTTGGAGCATTCGACGATGGGGACGTAGAACAGCCGCATAGGATGGCCATGGCGCCAAATAAGTATTTCATGAGGCCCACGATAGCTTAAGAGATATGGCAAGCTAATTAATTAAGAAAGTTTCCTAATTTTGGTGCGTGCTTGTGTGGTCCGACGTTTTTGTCGCTGTTTTCAGCACGCGCGCGAGGCTTTCGTGGAATGTCACCGGTGTACATCCCGAACGCGTTCGTGCTGTTGCAACACGATGCCTCCGATGACCTGAATCCACTCGAACGAACGGAAAGGTGGTCAAGGCGCGAACGTCCGAAGAGCGCTGCCCTCGTGTTCGAAGATATTCAGTATTGCACCCTCGCCCACGCTTCATGAGTGCTTCGCAAATCCTTGCGGGCGCGTGCGGAAATCACGTTTGCGGTCTCATCGTTCGTGAGCTCGTTTGGACTGCCTGGCAATGGCGATCCGCGTCATCCGGGAGCGCCACCGACGGGGAGGATCGTGCATCCTAAGAGAGGTCCACGGGGTTCGAGTGGCCTCGCCTCGTTGCGAGGGTCGCCGTACTTCGTCAGCGGCAGATGTCCGGCGACGAGTTGGGAATCTGCCGCGCGATTCGAGATGGCATTCGATGGCCTCATCGAGGAGAGGGGAGAGTCCATGCATCGACGAGCCATTTGCTCCGTTTTCTGCGCCATGCTGGCCGCTCTACTCGCCGGTTGCGCGTCCGGTGCCGAGCCCTCTTGGAGTGGCGACGAGGAGCAATCACCCCGTCCGACCGTTCTCGCTGCTGGCGATCCTGTCGATGCAACACCGCCGAGTGGATACCGCGTTCCTGCCGAGTACGAGCCAGTCCGCGCCGTGCTCATCACGTGGCGCGACTACATCGACGTGCTGGGACCGGTGGCTGCCGCGAGCGCGGCGGCAGGCGCACGCGTGTTGGCCGTGAAGGGACCGCCCTCGATTCCGGGGGTGCCACCGCAGCAATATCAATCGCTCGACTACAGCACCAACAGCGCTTGGGTGCGCGACTACGGTCCAGTGGGCATCAACGAGGCGACGCACACCTTGGGCATGGTCGACACCCAGTACGGTGTACGTGCCCGCAACACGGCGGACGACGCGATTCCGTGCAAGCTCGCCGCCACGCTGCATAGCCCCTGTTACGGCACGAAGCTGGTCTTCGATGGCGGCAACTACATGACCGATGGGCGGGGCAATGCCTTTCTGAGCCGGAGAATCTATGAATGGAACTCCGGCATGCGCCGCGAGGCGGTCGATGCGGCGCTCCAGACGTACCTCGGCGCCCGAACGATTCACATTTTCGATTACGCAACGGATCCCAGTGGCAGGCCAGCCGACGGCACGGGCCACATCGATATGTTTGCCAAGCTGGTCGGCGAATGCAAAGTCATCGTCGCCGAGACCTCGGACGAGCCATTCCGCTCCGTGACGGAGGATGCGGCAAACTACTTCCGCGATCTCGCATGCGGCTCCGGTCGCTATCAGGTCACCCGCGTCAAGGGCTGGGTGAGCAACGGGACTTGGTATACCTATACGAACTCACTCATCGTCAATCGCACCGTCATCATGCCGTTTTACAATGCCGCGGAGCAGAACGTTGCTGCTCAGCGCGCGTACGAATCGGCGATGCCGGGCTATCGCGTGGTGGGTGTGAATAGCGAATCGAGCATCGGCGACGGCGGCGCGATCCATTGTTTGACGCGCGAGATTCCCAGTCTTGGTTCGCCTTGACGCTATTCGGTAGGGTTACGCGTTCAAGTTGTAGAACGCGAAGTCGAGCGTACACCCCATCGTCGCGAGTGCCCGGACGACATCGGCCTCGAGGTAGAAATGGCCGCTCAGCCCCTCCGCCGTGAACGATGTGTGGAGTCGTATTTGGTAATCGCGCCGCAACGTGTCCCATGTTACCGGATTCGTCGGAAGTCGACCGAGCAGCGCGCGAATGAGCTGATTGACATCCTTGGGGGGCCGGGACCGGACGTCGAATTCCCAAAACCCCAATGGACGCGCCCGCACTTGCCCACGTTGAATGGGATCCCCGGCGCGGCCCGACGATGTGGGGTCCAGCCCGAGCATGCTCGTCACGATGTTGGGATCCAGCTCCTCTCCCCGAACGATGAGCGACACCGAAACTTCGTGCTCGGCGGCATCGGGGTCGTCGAAGCTTCCAGCGCGGACGCTATCGTCGACGTCATAGACATTGCACACCAGGGCCGTACCCACCTCGCCGATCTTCTTGGCCACCGAGGTGTCCAGCTCGTAGGAGAAATTCAGGAGCCGGTGGACGGCAAACGAAAGCGTGATATCGACCTCGACATCGTCTCCCCAATTCGACCACGAGGGAAGCGGGGAGGGAAGTTCACCGAGCAGATCGCGCGCGAGATCGTTCGCGAGCGTCGGCGCGTTGACCGGCGTAGGGCCGACGAAGGACCGCTTCCACATACCGCGTTTGGTGGGGCGATCGCCCGGATGATTCGGCTCCCCCCTCCGCCGCTGCCACGTCGGTGAAAGCCCCAGGGCCTGGGTCACATCCTCGGGATCCACCGCCGTCCCATATACGATCAGTGACACTGTGCAGCTTTCATTCATCGGATTTCATTGCTAGCACGAACCCCGCCCCCCCAACGCGGCATTCGCGGCCATCTCCCTGCGACCATTTCACGCAAGGCCGTCCGAAGAAGGAGAATTTACATGAAGGCGGGAAGGCGGGAAGGACTTACGGCACGAACCGGCGCGGAACGCCTTTTTGGGTTTGCAATTCGCGCACTGGGCCGATTGAACCCCAAAAAACTCCCCGCCTCCCTGTGAATTCTTCTCTCTAGAGTTCGATTTGGTAGCGGGCGGGGTCGGGGCCTTGGATTCGGATGATGATTCGTTCGGGGGTGAGGCGCACGATGGCGTGGGCGGCGCTGGGGCGGCCTGGGGCGTCGTCGTCGAGGTTTTCGATGAGGCTTTGGATTGTGATGTATGGAATGCCGTGGATCACGTCGAAGTGATTTCGATGCAAATGTCCATTGAAGACGGCACGCACTTTCTTGCTCTCTTCGAGGATGGCTCGGAGGTCTGCGCGTTCGTGCACGAGGGCCAGTTCGGGCCTTCCGGAGAACCAGCGGGAGTCGTCGACGTCTTGTTCGCTTGCGCTGTGGTGCATGAAGACGATCGTGGGGCGGGTCGTCTTTTGGAGGTCCTCGCGAAGCCAATCGAGTTGTGCCCTCGGGATGCGGATGTCTTGGTCCTTCCGCTCGATCGTGTGGAGCACGACGAGGTGCCACTCTCCGTGGTCGAGCGCGTAGTAGAGCGGCCCTTCGCGATGCCAGCTCGCCAGCAGATCGCTGCGCGTCAAATTCACCAGATCGTGATTGCCCGCCACGTTGATCAGCGGCGCGTGGGCCTTTCGTAGGATCGATTGGCATTCGGCGTATCGCACGAGATCCGCCTCGCGGCTCTCGTCTTCGATGTCGTCGCCGAGGTTCACGATGAGGTCGGGCATCACCTCGCGGTTCATCCGATCGACGAACGCCTCGGTGAGGCTCGCGGCGTGGTGGGTCAACTTTCGGAGTTTTCCACGAAAGTGGGCCTCGGGGCCGAAGTGCAGATCGGTTACGATCCCGAGCGTCAGAGTGGGCATGCGCATACCAGCAGAGTTTAGCCTGTGATAGGAGATGATAGGTCATCATGCGTCCAATCTTGATCGGTGCCGGCCGCGGAAGCCGCCTCGCCCACATGACGGAGCAACTCCCGAAGACGCTCGTCCCCACCATGGGGCGGCCCATGCTCGACTGGATCCTCGAGGCGCTCGCCGAGGCTGGTTACCAGAAGCGCGATATCGTCTTCGTCTGCGGCTACCGCGCGGACGCGCTGCGAGCGCGCTACCCCGAGTTTACCTACGTGGAAAATCGGAACTGGGAGAGCAACAACATCTTGCTCTCCTTGCTCTGCGCCCGCGAATACATGGCGGATGGGTTTCTCTCCTCCTACACCGACATCATCTATCGGGGGTCGGTCGTGAAGAAACTGCTCGCTTCGCCCCACGACAAGGTGCTCGCCTGCGACACCGATTGGCGGCGGCGCTACCGCGATCGCACGCAGCACCCCGAGACCGACGGCGAGAAGCTCCGCGCCGACGGCGAACGCATCCTCGAGCTTTCCCGCACCATCGAGGCGGACGCGGCGCAGGGGGAATTCATCGGCGTGACCAAGTTTTCGCGTGAGGGCGCGCAGGAGCTGCTAGCCGCATTCGACGCAACCGAGGTCCGTTTCCAAGGCGGTATGGATCGAATCTATCGCGAAGGCCGCACCTTCCAGCGGGCGTACCTCATCGATCTTTTCCAATCGATGATCGAAAATGGAAGTGCATTTCACCGGGTCGACACACACGGAGGGTATATGGAGCTCGATACACTCGAGGATCTGTCGTTTGCCGCCAAGTGGTGGTCGGAGTCACGATGAGCCAGCCCTTGCTGTTCCCGACGACCGTGGTCGGATCCATGCCGCGTCCCCTCTTCGTCAAAGAGCTCTTCGACGAGTTTCACGAAGGGAAGGTGAGCGACGCCGAACGCCAGCGCCTCCTCGATGAATCCGTGCCCCTGGCGATTGCCCTGCAGGAGACGGCGGGGGTCGACATCGTGAGCGATGGGGAGTGGCGCCGGTTTTCGTACGTGGGGGTCATCTCCGACGTGGCGAGCGGCTTTACACGCGGCCTCTCGGGCGAGAAGCGCGATGGGAAATACTGGCACACCGTGACCGGGGAGGTGACACCGGGCAATGCCGACGTGCTCGCCGAGCATGCCCGCTTTGCCATCGCGCACAGCAGCCGTCCCGTGAAGGTCGCCCTCCCGAGCCCGTATCTCCTCAGCGTGCGCATGTGGGACGAGACGGTCTCCAAAAATGTGTATCCTACACGCGAAGACTTCGCCCGCGCCATCGTGCCGATCCTCCGCGCGCAGGTCACCGCGCTCGCCGATGCCGGCGTCCACACCGTGCAGCTCGACGATCCCCACCTGTGCCTCTTCGTCGATCCCGAGGTGCGAAAGACCTTCGCGGACGCCGATCGAGAGGCCATGCACTGTGCGTCGCTCATCAACGACGTCTTCCAGGGCATGAACGGCATCGTGCGGGCGGTGCACCTTTGCCGGCGAAACAAGGGGCGGCAAGGGTGGGTCGGCGAAGGATCGTACGATCGCATCATGGATCCCCTCCGTGCGCTGGACGTCGACCAGCTCATGATGGAGTTCACCATCCCGGCCGCAGGCGATATGCGCTGCCTGCGCGATCTGCCCGCACATTTCCGGATCGGCCTCGGATGCGTCGACTGCCGCGGCGAGGTGATTGACTCCCCGGAGACCATCGTCGAACGCGTGGAGAAGGCCATGGAGCACGTGGCCAAGGAGCGCTTGGTGCTCGCGCCGGATTGCGGATTCGCTCCGGGAAATGCCGCCGACATCCCGCTCGACGAAGCGTACGCGAAGCTTCGCAACATGGCGCGGGCGGCCCACGTCCTCCGCGAGAGGCACGGGTAACATGGTCGAGGTCGCGCTCGACCAGATTCACAAGCGCTATTCTGGCGAGAGGGCCGAGGCAACGAGCCCGGCGCTGGCCGGCGTGAGTCTCGAAGTCGAGCGCGGCGAGTTCGTCGTCATCGTCGGCCCATCGGGCTGCGGAAAATCGACGACGTTGCGCCTCATCGCCGGGCTGGACGAGCCCGATGCGGGCACGATTCACGTATCGGGGCGGAACCTGAAGAACGTCGCGCCGCAAGAGCGGGACGTGGCGATGGTGTTTCAGGGCTACGCGCTCTATCCGACCATGACGGTGCGCGAGAACCTCGCGTTTCCGCTGCGCATGCGCGGTGTGCCGAAGCCGGAGCAAGCCACCCGCATTCGCGAGGCCGCCGAGCTTCTTCGGATCGAAGCGCTCTTGGATCGGCTGCCCGGAGAACTCAGCGGCGGCGAACGTCAGCGCGTCGCAATGGGCCGGGCCATCGTGCGCAAGCCAAAGGTGTTTCTCTTCGACGAGCCGCTTTCGAACTTGGACGCCGCGCTTCGCGCCGATCTGCGCGTGGAAATCGGCGCGCTCGTGCGCCGCCTGGAGGCGACCGCCATCTACGTCACGCACGACCACGTCGAGGCGATGACGCTCGCCGATCGCATCTGCGTCATGCAGGCGGGAAAAGTCCTTCAATTCGCGTCGCCGCGCGATGTGTACCTGCGGCCGAGCACGTCGTTCGTGGGGACCTTTCTCGGTTCGCCGAAGATGAACGTGCTGCGCGGGCAGCTCGATGGAGACGCCTTCGCCTGCGGCCCATTCCGCATCCCCAAGCCGGCCGGCACGAGCCTGCGCGAGGTCCATGTCGGTGTGCGCTCGGAGGATGTGCGCATCGCCGAAACGGGCCACCCTTTCGAAGTGCTCGCGGTCGAGCCCCTCGGGGCGGAGACGCACTTGCTGGTGCGCCACGGCGCATGCGAAATGCGCGTGCGTTCCGTGGGCTTCGACACGCGCAAGCGCGGAGACACACTCGCCCTCGCGCTCGATCCGTCGCTCGTGCACCTCTTCGATCCCGCCAACGGCGGCGCACGGATCGAATGAAGCGTCGCGCCTTCTTGCAAGCGCTCGCGCTGGCATATGCGGCGGGCTGCCGGCGAGAAACGTCGCGGAAAGACGGCCGCACGGTCGCGACCCTTTGGTTCAGTTACGGCGGCAAAAATCGCGAAGTTTTGCTCGATCTGGTGAAGCGATTCAACGCGGTCCAATCGAGCGTGCTCGTCGAAGCCACGTTCCAAGGCGACTACTTCGAGGCGCTCGCCAAGCTTCGCACGGCGCTGGCTGCGAAGGCCGCGCCCACGTTCAGCCATGTCGTGGGCGAGGTGGTCCCGTACCTTGCCGAGGCCAATGTTCTGGAGCCGCTCGACGACTACGAAGGCGCAAAGGCCATGGCCTTGGTCCCCGCGCTGGCGCAATCCGGCGCGTACCTTCGCGATCGAAATGGAGCGCACCGCGCACTGGTCGCCATTCCGTTCAATCGCTCCACGCCGATCATGTACCTCAATGGCTCGATCCTGGAAAAAGAGGGGCTGAAAGCTCCGCTCACCTGGGACGAACTCCGCGACACCGCGCGGGCGCTCACACGCAAAGGCGACGACGCGCGATGGGGGTACGAGGTGCCCATCTCGTGGTGGTTCTGGGTGGCCATGGTCGGGCAAGCCGGCGGAACCCTGATGAGCGACGACGGCGATCCGACCCTCGGTGGCGAAGCGGGGGAAAAGGCGCTCGCGTTTTGGCAACGCCTCGTTCACGAGGACAAGGTGATGCGCCCGCCGCCCGGCCGCGACTACAACGCGTGGCAGGCCACGAACCAGGATTTTCTCGCGGGGAAGGCGGCCATCACGTGGACCAGCACCGCCTTTCTTCGCTACCTCGAGGAGAACGCGCGCTTTCCCGTCGTCGCCGCCAATCTTCCACGCGACGTTCGCCCGGCCGTCCCCACCGGCGGCACATTCTTTACGGTATTGCGACAGGCGCCTCGTGAAGAGAAGGAGGCGGCGTGGAGCTTTCTCCGCTGGATGTGTGAACCCGACCAGACCATCGAGTGGGCAACACGCACCGGTTATCTGCCCATCACCGAGCCGGCCATACGGCGATTGCGCGAAACGGGGTATTACGCGAAACACCCGAACGACGAAGTGGCCCTCACGCAGCTCGCCTACGTCGAACCGTGGCCGTGGGCGACGGAGCTATTTCGTATTCAACGCGACGTGGTGGAACCGCGCCTCGAGCGCGCCGTTTTCGACGGCTCCAACGCCCGCACCGTCATGTCGGAAGCGCGCGCCGTGGCCCGCGCACGGGTGGCGAGATCGCGATGAGGCCGCGCACACCGAGCTCCCCGTGGTTCATGCTCGGCCCGTCGCTGGCCCTGCTCTTCGTCTTCGTGGTGTTCCCCGTGGGGCTCGCCGTCTACGAAAGCTTCTACCAGTGGGATCTGCTCACCGATCCCGTTTACGTGCAAACGGACAACTACCGCGCGCTCAATGAGCGGGGTGAGCTCCTGCACCTGGCGTTGCGAACGCTCGGTTTCAGCGTGATGGTGGTCACGGGCGCGATGATCCTCGGCTTGGGCCTTGCCGTCCTCCTGAATCGACGAGGGCGACTGTTCGCCTTTGCGCGCGCGGCGATTTTCAGCGCGTATGTCGTGAGCTGGGTGGCCGTGGCGCTCCTGTTCATGTGGTTGCTCGATGCGGATCATGGCGTGTTCGCGGCCGTGTTGAAAATCATGCATCTTCCCCGCATCGGCTTTTTGACCGATCCGAATACCGCCCTTGCCACCTTGGCCGGGGTGACGGTGTGGAAGATCACGGGCTATGCGATGGTCATCTTCCTGGCCGGCCTCCAGAGCGTGCCGCCATCGCTTCTGGAGGCGGCGGCGCTCGATGGGGCGGGACGTTGGTCGCGTTTTCGATTCGTCGTGTGGCCGCTTCTCCGTCCCACCGCCGCATTCGTGGCGACGACCAGCTTGGTCATTTCGTTCCAGACCTTCGACGTGGTGCGCATCATGACCCAAGGCGGGCCGGCGAATGCCACGTCGCTCTTCGTGTACGCGATTTACGAGCAGGTTTTCCTCGATCTCAGCATCGGCAAGGCCAGCGCCATCACCGTCATCTTCTTCTTCGTTCTGGTCGCCGTGGCGAGCCTCCAACTTCGCTTCTGGCGCGCGCGCAGCGAGAGGCGGACATGACGATGCGCACGGGGTACCTCGTTCGCATGGGGCTTGCGTGCGCGGCGGCGCTGGTGTGGCTCGCGCCCTATGGCTGGATGGTGGCAACCTCGTTCAAGCCGCTGGCCGAGGTTCTCGAGCGCCCTGCGGCCTTCGTGCCCAAGAGTCCCACTGCTGCGGCCTATCGCGAAGTTTTCGATGCGATTCCCGTGGGGCACTACATGCTCGTGACCCTGGTGATGGCCATCGCCATTGCCTTGCTGCAGATCGCCCTCGCCCTTCCGGCGGGCTACGCCCTGGCGAAGCTGCATTTTGCGGGACGCCGTCTGGCCTTCGGCCTCGTTCTCGCGTGCCTTCTCGTGCCCGCGCAGGTCACCTTCGTGCCGGTGTTTCTCTTGTTCGCGAAGGTGGCCCTCGTGAACACGATGGCGGCCTTGGTGCTGCCCTTCGCCGTGAGCGCCCTCGGGACCTTCATGGTGCGGCAAGCCCTCGTGTCCGTACCCGACGAGATCATCGAAGCGGCCCGCCTCGACGGCGCATCCGAGGCGACCATCATTTACCGCATTCTAGGACCTCTCCTCGCACCGACATTGGTGTCGCTTTTTTTGGTGAGCTTCGTTTTTCATTACAATGATTACTTTTGGCCGCTGGTCATGACGACCAACGACGACGTCCGCACCCTGCCGCTCGGTGTGGCGCTCCTGCGCGAGCAGGGGACGGGCATGCGATGGCACATCGTCATGGCTGGCAATGTGATCCTATCGTTGCCCGTCATGATCCTATTCGCATTGGCGCAGAGACAATTGGTGCGCGGAGTCGGCGGGCGCGCCTAATCGTTCGGCTTTTCGGCGCCATTGGAGCGTTTCAACCGACGCGTCATCTTCGACGTGATGCGTCAAAAAAATTAGCTCTGGTAACCGGTGTCAATTCGCCCTTGCCAATGGAGCCATCCTTCGATAGCCATAGAAAATGGGCGGGCGGCCACATGGCTGACCAATAGGACGATCCCACGTTCGTGAAACGGAGAGAGTTCGATGCAAGACGCCGACACGATTCGGGATATCGGTGCTCGCGAAAACCCGGGTGCAAAGGCGGAACACACTGGAGTTGGCCAACGGCTTGGAGCCTTTGCTCTCGCCGTCGGGCGCTACCGATGGACGATCTGTTTTATTCTTTTCCTCGCCGCCACGATCAATTACGTGGACCGGCAGGTCATCGGCGTCCTCAAGCCGGACCTGACGAAGCTCTACGGCTGGAGTGAGAAGGACTATGGCAACATCGTCTTTTGGTTCCAGGTCGCTTACGCCATGGGCATGTTGTCCATGGGCGCGTTCATGGACAAGGTGGGGACGAAAATCGGCTTCGCCGTCGCCGCCACCATATGGGGACTCGCGGCCACGGGACACGTCTTCGCCACCACGGTGCTCGGCTTCAAGCTGGCACGATTCGGCCTAGGAATCGGCGAGGCGGGCATGTTTCCCGCAGCGGTGAAGGTGATTGCGCATTGGTTCCCCAAGCGCGAGCGGGCCTTCGCCATGGGCCTCTTCAACTCGGGAACCAACGTGGGCGCCATCGTCACACCGTTGATGCTTCCCATGATCGTCCCCGCGTTCGGTCTTGGCGCGTCCTTCGTGGTCACGGGCTGTCTGGCCCTTTTATGGGTGGCATTGTGGCTGGCCAAATACCATCCACCCGAGGAGCACCCGAAGATCACCGAGCGCGAAAAGGAATGGATCAAGAGCGACCCGGCGCCGAACTATCCAAAGATTCCATGGGTGCGTCTGCTGCCATGGCGCCAAACGTGGGCATTTGCCATTGGCAAGTTTCTCATCGACCCGATCTGGTGGCTCTATCTGTTCTGGGTGCCCAGTTTGTTGAATCAGAAGTACGGTCTCACGTTGAACAAGATCGGACTTCCGCTGGTGACCATCTACCTCATCTCCGATTTCGGTAGCATCTTCGGAGGTTGGCTCTCGTCGAGCTTCATTCGTCGCGGATGGACCATCAATCGCTCGCGGAAGGTCGCCATGATCATCTGCGCCTGTCTGGTGCCGCCCATCGTCCTTGCCGCCAATGCAGGGTCGACGTGGACCGCGGTGTTGCTCATTGGCTTGGCCACGGCCGGTCACCAAGGCTTCTCGGCCAATCTGTTTACGCTGACATCCGACTTGTTCCCGACCAAGGCGGTCGGCTCGGTGGTCGGATTCGGCGGTATGGGCGGAGCCATCGGCGGAATCTTCATCGCGCAATTGGCGGGCAGCGTGCTTCAGGCCATGGGGCCCAGCGGCTATTACGTCCTGCTGCTCTTGCCGCCGGCGGCCTATTCGCTGGCCATCATCCTCATCCACCTGCTGTCTCCGCGCCTGGAGCCCATCTCGAGCGAAGCCTTTTCGAGCGGCAGCTGACTCGCGGAGCCCGATTCAGCGTCACCTGTCACAAAGAGAAGAAGGAGCCCGCCAGGACGCCAGAAGGTCGCCAGGATCGCCAAGTGAACCAACAATGGAGTTGATTGTTGCTTGGCAATAAACCAACTCAGGATTCATCGTTGGTTCCTCTGGCGATCCTGGCGCCTCTTTTTGGCGATCCTGGCGGTTTCTTCTTCAGGGTTCGAGAAAGCTAGAATCGCCCTTCGACCATGGCCGCCGTGCCTGTGACCGTGAGTCGCAGGTGCGGCGGTTCGCGTTCGACACGGGTGCTTCGCCAAAAGAGGTATCCCGAGACCCCCAGGGTCACGATTCCCGCTCCAAGGAATACGTCGCTGAGGAGCGCTTTGGTCTTGAGTGAATCGATGCGCGATTGATCGCCCGGAGCACACTCGCTCCGGTTCGATCCGCAGTCGCGGGTCAGGTCGTCCGAATCGCCCATCGCCGTGAGGCCGAGGATGCCGCCCACCGCGGCCAACGCGAGGCCCGTCCCGCCCAGAATGTAGGACGCGGTTCGCCCGGGTTTGGGCGGGGGCGGTGCGGGTTCGAGCACCACGGAGGCCACCATCGTCCGCTTTTCGCCGTCTTGAAGCTCGATGGAGCTCTCCCAGACTTCCTTGCCTTGTCGAATCCGGATGCGATGCTTGCCCGGATCGATGGGGTAGCTCGCCTTGTCCAGCGGCATCTTTTCGTCGTCGACGAGAACCTCGTCGATGTTCGCATGGCGGGGCGTGCGTCGCTCGATGGTGAGCGTGGCGATGCGCGCCTTCAAGGTGGGAAGTTCGGTGGCTGCCTGGCTCTTGGCCATGACGAAAGCCTCCGGTGCATCGGATGCGAGCCTGGACCCGACGATGGCTTCGAGCGTGGTGCTCGCCTCGACGACGTGCCCGAGCAGCGCTTGGCAGTGGGCGACGCGAAGCTGGATCGTCGGAGCCGGAAAGATGGCATCGGCCTCCTTCCACAATCGAATCGCGCGATCGCATCGCCCCGCGGCAAACTGCGCATCGCCCTCGCCGGCGATGGTGCGGGCCCGGGTTCGTGGATCCTCCTGCGCATGGACCGGCGCCGATAGAAGAAGGAGTGCGGCGCCCAAACGAAGAACGGTGCGCGTCATATGCCGAGCGGGGGAAGGGTGAAGGGAGACGAAGGAGCCGCCGACGGAGCTTTCGGCGGCGGCGACGTTGCGGAGCTCGCCGCTTTGTTCGAGGTGGAAGACTCCGCGGGGGCCGCTTCGCGCGTCGAGCGACCACGCCCTTTCCCTGCGGCGGCAGACCCCTTCGGCGCGGGCGAAGTGGAAGGCGCCGCAGATGCCGCAGATGCCGCAGGTGCCGACGACGCAGACGGCGGCGCCGCCGTCTCGCGTGCGGAAGGCTCGGGCTCCGCTTTCGGCGTGCTCGCGGCCATCGTCGGCATGGCCGATGGAGCGCCGGCAGGCGGCGGCTCCTCGTGCCCCCGCATCCGAAGCACGCCGAGGACGACGATCGTTGCGAGCGCGATGCCCGCCAACGCCGCCCACGCGGGGAACGCCCTGCGCGGTTCACCGGGGCGCAGATCCGGCGACGTCACCTCGACGATGTTCGAGTGCCCCGGGAGAATGGCCTTCGCCAGCTCGGCGATCGCCTGGTTCGGATCGTGAAATCGATTCTCCGCGGCGGGCGCCGTAGCCCGTTTGAACCACGCATCGAACGCCGCCGGCACGCTCGGATCGAGCTCATGGGCCGAAGCCGATTTTCCGAGCTGAATGTCCGCGAAAAGCGCGAGCACGTTCGTTGCGGCAAAGGGCGTTTCCCCGGTCAAGCACTCGAACGCGACCACCCCGAGCGCCCAAATGTCCACCGGCGGTCCCATGTTCTGCTGGCGAATCTGCTCGGGCGACATGTATTGCGGCGTGCCGACCAACCCATTCGTCCGCGTCAGACTGCGACTCGCCTCGACGTTGAGGTCCTCCGGGGCCACCGAAGGCCGAGCCTCTTCCAGGCTTCCAATGAGTTTCGCAATGCCGAAGTCCACGACTTTGACCTCTTCGCCACCATCGTCACCCTCCTCACTCACCGTGAGAAAGATGTTGTCGGGCTTGAAGTCGCGGTGAACGATGCGCAGCGCGTGGGCGCGGGAAAGGGCGCGCGCCGCTTTCTGCAAAATGGTGACGGTCGTTTCGGCATCGAGCTTGCCAACGCGTTCGAGGCGCGTCGCCAACGTTTCGCCGTTCAGCAGCTCGAGCACGAAGTAAGGGTGCCCAGCGGCCGTAACCCCGAAGTCGTACACGTGCACGGCATGCCGCGAGTTCAATTGCGCGGTGACCTGCGCCTCCACGAGGAAGCGGTCCCGCGTCTCTTCCTTCTCGGCCAGCGCGCCGGACAGGAACTTGATGGCCACTTGGCGCCGCAGCGACTTGTCCTTCGCGCGCCACACCTCGCCCATGCCTCCGACGCCGATGCACTCCTCGAGTTCGTAGCGCTCGTTGAGGGTCGCTCCGACGATCGGCTCGAATGCCTCGGTTGCTTGCACGGTTGCAATTGTCACGGGCCCGCTCACGGACACACCGAGTTGGTGCATCCGCCATGAGGGCACACTTTTTTGCAGGCGCCGCAGTTCTTATCGTCGTTGGTCAGATTGACG
Organism: Sorangiineae bacterium MSr12523; assembly: GCA_037157775.1. Taxonomy (NCBI): domain Bacteria; kingdom Pseudomonadati; phylum Myxococcota; class Myxococcia; order Myxococcales; family Pendulisporaceae; genus Pendulispora; species Pendulispora brunnea. The sequence continues at coordinate 8,844,415 of CP089982.1, read as the reverse complement.
CATTTATTGTCGCAGTTGGTCTCACCTTCCCGGCATACGACCACACAGTTTCCGTTGTCGCACAACTGATCGGATTTGCATGCTTTGTTGCATCCGCCGCAGTAGTTCGGATCGTATTTCGTATCGACGCAGGTGCCGAGCCCGCAGCGGGTGAGTCCGTAAAGCGAGCAGTTCCCGCTCAGGCATTTGCCATTGATGCAGACCTCCGCGCCGCTGCACGAGTGCCCGCAACCGCCGCAGTGCCTCGGATCGGTCTCGATATCACGGCATACGCCGTCGCAGGCGACTTGGTCCTCCACGCAGCCCGATGCACACGTCCCGCGTGAACAGATCGTTCCCTTCTCGCAAGCCTTGCCGCACTCCCCGCAGTTTGCGGGATCCGAGGCGGTATTGACGCACGACGAATTGCAGAGCGTGGTTCCGGCGGTGCACTGGGTTCCGCAGCTTCCCTCCGAGCAAACCGTCCCCGAAGCGCAGGCCACGTCGCACGTGCCGCAGTGATTTCGGTCGAATTGCCCGTCGAAGCATGCGCCGCTGCACCCGAGGTAGCCTTCCGGGCAATCGATGGTCGTCTTGAAGTCGCCCGAATGGGTCACGACTTCGCACGCCGTGATGCTCCAAGCCGCAAATGCTACCGAAAGAAACCGCGAGAGCGCACGGCTCATACCCCGCTACTGTAGTCGGGATTGTGGCGGTCGGGCCACCTACTCTGCGGTCAGGCGCGTGCGCGAGGGTGCGGTGATCAGCGCACCCTCGTCTTTCGGCTCCGCGCGCGCTCGATTTTCCGAGCTACTCGAAGGTCACGGGGACGCTTGCGAGGCCCCCCGCTCCCGGACCGGCACCTTCGGTGAAGAGCGATGCGGTGACCTTCCACCCGCCCTCGACCTCGATGGTTTTCTCTTCGAGCAGATGCAGCGACCAATACCCGGTGCCCGCGGAGAGCACGGCGAGTGCGCTCGCCGGGATTTTGACACCTCCGTTTTGCACCGGGACCTTGCACTCCACACTGTCCAAGTTGAACCGCCCGTCGCCCATGCCGATGGTCACGACTCCCGAGGGCTCGCCTTCGTAGGTCCATTGAAGTTCGAAATCCCGCGAACGCGGAATGATCCAACCGCCGGCGGTCGGCTGACCCGGCGCGGTGACCTTGACCATGGACGGGGCCTTCAGGCTCGTCTCGAATCCTGGGACGCCGTCGGAATCGCCCGCGGCCTTGATGGTGAACTGTTCACCACCGGACCAGAGGGAACCTGCAGCCTCGAGTCCCGAACGACCGGGGCCCAACGTGAGCACCTCGGGGCTGTTGGAGCGGCGGATCTCGACGAGGCCTGCGCTCGCTTCGATCAATTCGAAGCTCGGCCCATAATCCGCCGACGTGAGCCGCTGGCAGCGTGAGACCGTACAGCTTCCTTCCGTGGTGGTTTCGCAGCGTGGATTGGGCGGGGGGCGCCATCCGCCGTAGAAGTTCGAGCTTCCACCGTGAACGCTCCGCAGTTCGGTCTTCTGGTTGTAAAGCGCGACGTGACCAACTTTGAGACCGTCGCTTCGTGCGAGAGCCTCGCGCACGCTGCCTTTTTCGGACGAATCGTCACCGCCGCATGCGGCCGTGCTCGCCGTTGCAGCAACACACGCCATCATCCAAGCCCATCGACGCATCAATTTCATGAACTCCTCCGAGCCTCGGTGATTCGACTTCCCTCATCGAGGGGCAGCGCCCGACGCCTTCAGGGCCTTCAATGTTCGGAGTGGCGCTCGGGGATCACCTTTTTTTCGTGGGATCCCGCCGTTCCCAGCCTACCATGCGGGATACGATGCGCCGATTTTACGTTGCCGTCTTATCGCTCTTCTCGTTGGCAGGATGTGCACACGGAGCTCCCGCGGAGCACGCGCGCGGTGTGGCCGATGCGCCCGTCGACGCCGTTGCAAGGAGCAACGCCTTCGCGCGACGGCTCATCGAGGCGGATGCGCGATTCGATCCCGAATCGTTGATCGTGCTTGGCGATGCTCGGATCGATGCGCGCGTGCCGGATCTCGGTCGCGACCGTGACGAACGCGCCGTGCGCGAGTATCGCGCCATCGAGGAGGAATATCGCCGCGCGGCCGCATCGGAATCGAACCCCGAGGTTCGCACGGATCTCGAGGTGCTCGCCCGCGCCGCGCAGGATCGCCACCGCCAGATTGCGCTCGATGCAAAGTACCAGGTTCCTTTTCACGAGCTGTCCAGGCTCATTTTCGAAGGCCTTTCGCCACTGCTCGAGGCTCGCGGTTCGGACGAGCGAAAGCAGGCCGCGCTCGCGCGCCTCGAAGCCTATGCCGGCCTGGCTCCGAACACCGCGCCCATCACCGAGCTCGCCGAACGCCGCACCCGCGAGCGGCTGGATCGCCCGGGCCTTCTCTTTCCGCCCAAGACGCGCGTCTCGCGCTACCTGGACAACTCGTCGGCGATTCTGCCCGGGTTGCGCGCGGCCTTTGCGGGCTCCGGGATTGCGGGTTACGAAAAGGCATTTGCTCGGCTCGAGCAGCAGATGAATGTGTACGATGCATTCGTGCGTACGGTCATTCTGCCGCGGGCGCGCGATGGCTTTCGAATGCCCGAGGAGTATTACGCATTCCAAGTGGAGCGAAACGGCATCGAGGCGCCCCCGCGAGAAGTGGCCCAGACGGCGCGGCGTGCCTTCGCCGATATCCAACGCGCGATGGAGCCGCTCGCCCGTGAGGTGGCGAAGAACAGAGGATATGCATTTTCGGATTACCGCAGCGTCATTCGTGCATTGAAACGCGAGCAAGTGCCCGCCGATGCCATCGAGTCGCTCTACCGCCGGCGAATCGGAGAGCTCGAGACGATCATTCGAAAAGAGCGTCTGGCGACCTTACCCCAGCACGCGTTGCGCTTCCGGCTCGGCACGCAGGCGGACAGCGCGCGCATTCCCGCACCGTATTACGATTCGCCGACCCTTTTCGGCCAGGGGCCAAAGGAAGGTGTATTCGTGCTTCCGGCGCACAATGCGGAAGGCCCCTCCGGCCGCTTCGATGATTTCACCTTCGAGGGGGCGACGTGGTGGCTCACCGCCCACGAAGGCCGACCGGGGCACGATCTCCAATTCACGCGAATGCGCGAAAATGGCGTATCGATTGCGCGCGGTCACTTTGCCTTCAACTCGGCGAACGCCGAGGGCTGGGGGCTTTACGCGGAAGCGATGGTCGATGCCTATGTTCCGCTCGAGGCCCGGCTGATCGTGCTTCAAGCCCGATTGATGCGCGCGGCGCACGCGTTTCTGGACATCGAGTTGAATTTGGGGCTCATCGACGAAGCGGAGGTGAAACGCGTCATCACGAACGACGTCGTTTTCTCCGAAGCATGGGCCAATCAGGCGGTGCAACGTTACACTTTCTGGCTGCCCGGTCAGGCGCCCTGCTATTTCTATGGGTACCTTCAGTTCCTTCGATTGCGCACCGACGCCGAGCGAGAACTGGGCACCCGATTCGATTTGCAATCGTTCCACGATCGGGTGCTCGCCCAGGGCATGCTTCGTTTCCCCATCCTGCGCCGCGCAGTTCTCGGCCGCGGCTAGCCGCGCTGCCGTCGTTTTCGTCGGAGAACGCAGGCCGTGCCGAGAAGGAGCAGGGGGATCGCATCGCTCCCGTCTCCACGGCGGGGAGTGCTCGAGCAGCCGTCCGTTGCGCCTCCGGAGCTCTGGGCGCCGGTGCTCTTGCCGCCGGTGCTCTTGTCGGCGACGGGCCCGGGAATGGGGACGCCTTCCGGGAAGTCGAGCGACGTGCATTGATACGCTTGGGCGCTGGCGACGAGCATTTCGTCATGGTCGGCTTGCGTGACGTCGTATCGCATGTCGCCGTGCGGCGCGCATATGCGCTCGGTCTGCGCCGGTGCCGTCCCGAATCGCGGCGTGAACGTGACCTCGGCGCAATATTCGACCCCCGTCGATTCGAAATAACGACCATGGGTCCTTGGCGGCTCTTCGACGATGGATCCATCGGCGAGGCGGACGGTGTATTTGATCGACTGCAGCATCAGATACGGCGCCCAGGGTGTCGTCTCCGTGTTGAACGAGAGGGTGACGGCTTTTTTGACCCGCGAGGGAATTTCGGTCGTTTCCGAAGGCTCCGTATTGGTCCCGCCGCAGGCTCGCACCGGCGGATGATGGCATAGGACTTTCGGCGACGAATCGTCCGGTATGCGAATGCTATTCAGCTTGGGATTCGTTAGACGCAATTTCCAATCCGCCATTCGCTCGGCGGCTACGATGACGTCGTACGTGTCCGACTGCTCCCACGGGCCCAATGAGCGCTTCGAGCGAAGTGCGATATGAAGTGCGCCCAGCGGGAATTCTCCGGCAGCAGGTCGGAGGAACTTCGTAGACTCGTCGGAGGAATTCTCGAGCACGACAGCAACCGGCGAACGACCCTCATCGGATACCTCGTATTCGAAGGTGACGCCGCTTTGCTGTGACAACCTGATGGGAATGACGGCATCTTTCGGGATCGTCCTGGAGAGGGCAATCATCGGCCACCACGGCGGCGGCGTGCATGCGTGACTTTCACGCTCATGCGAAATGAGCGCCACCGGGGTAAATGCGAACAGCGCAAGCTTCATCATTGGGGTGAGCCGACGTTGCATAACGTCTGCAATAGCAGCGGACATGCCATGACCCCGCACCTGGAAATCCTCGATCGAGCCCGACACTACGTGGCACAGTTGGGCCACCATCGAGACATGGCTATCAGCCGGTCATAGGATCGTGGCGCGCGGGCACGGAGCGATGGTTCGACACGCCACGCATGTTGGCGTGCCTATTCTCATTCCGGTTTTGCGGACGAAGGAGCCTGGTCGCTGCACATCTCGCGGTAGGTGGAAATGACTTCGGCGCGTGAGCGGACGCGCAATTTCGAGGCTGCGCGGGCCATGAGGACTTTCACGGTGGCGTGGGCGATTCCCAGGTCGTAGGCGATGACTTTGTTTTCGTGACCCAGGGCTGCGTAGCCGAGAATTTGCCGTTCGCGGAGGGTGAGCGCGCCAATTTCCGGTGGGGACGGGGCATTTTCCTTCGCCACGATGTAGCGTGTGCCGTCGTTTTCGAAATGGTCGAGGAGCGACCATCGGCCTTCGACGAGGCCTTTCCACGTCCTCAAACCCATGGCCGCGTCGCCCTCATGGCGCGAGCGGCGCGCGGTCTCCACGTCGAGCACGGATCGGCGTAGCTGCTCGATGGATTGCGCGCTGCTCGCCGCACCTTGCGCATGATGCACGTGCCCCTGCGGCGAAAACACCGCTTCGGCCGTGTCGAGCTTCTGCGACGCGGGAGCCTTGGCCGCCCATCGCCGGCGCAGTCGCGCCGCTGCCGACAAATGCGCTGCGACACGGGTCCAGCGCTCGATGGTCGAGCGGGATGGCCAGCTAATTCGTGGCCGGCCTGCATGCAAACCGCAGCCCCACCCGGAAGGCTCCGCCGCCGTAATCCAGATCGTGTCGTAAATGCCAAACTTCTGCAAACCACGTTGCATCAACTCGTTGTTTTTGAAACCGCTGCGCAGGCCCATCATGTGGCTCCCCGTCGTGCAGGGACCCAGCAGGAAAGGTCGCTGCCGAAGTTCGGGATCCATCCTCGAGAGCATGACCGGGTACATTTTCTCCAGCTCCTCGGGCATGCCGGCCCGCATAGCCTGAAGAATCGTTGGAGGCGCTCCCATTTTGTAGTGAAACTCGAAAACGGAAATCCCGAAGCCTTCGTCCAGAACGGGCAAACATGCCGACGCCAGGCCTTCGAGCCATTCCCGATCGGTCACCTCCAATCGATATGCCGCCTCCACGACGTCCAAGAGTTTCTTCGCTTCGGGGCCCACGAGAACGCATGTTAGGGCACTCCGTTCACGGGAGCTAGGTCCCCACGTTACCCGTCGGACATCGGAGAGCTTCGCGTCGTGTCATTGTGACAGCGCAGACTCGGGAATGAAGCGGAGTGGACATCGCCAGAAACGGGTGAGCAGCTCGCATTGCGGTACCTGCGATATGCGTTCGTGGCTAGAGTGCCATTCGCGAAGAGGGGATTGTGGCACGACGGACCGACGTAATCCGGATCGAAAGCGGCTCGTCACGAGGAACGGGCTTTCTGATTGACGAACAGCGCGTGCTCACCGCTTTGCATGTCTTGGGGCGGGTCGAAAAAGGGCAGCTCGCATTTCATGGGCGAGACCTGCAGCTCACGGCTGCCGTTCGCGAGGGCGAGTCATTCCGTTTTCCGGTTTGCGAGCCACGGGTCGAAGATATCCAATTCGACGAACGGCTCGATTGGGCTTGCATCAACGTGGGCAGCGCGCTTTCGGGCGCCGATCGGCTGCATACCGGCGAGTTGACCGATTCGGACCGAGAAGCGCGATGGCATGCGTACGGTTTCCCCGGAAATAGTCCGGATGACGGCACGGCGACGGCGGGTACCGTGACGACGCCGTCGGCGATGGTGACCCTTCGGGGCAACAAGGTCAGCGCCATTCAGCTGTTCTCGCAGGAGGCGGCCGCAGGTGCCGGTGGTGTCGTTCATGGTTATTCCGGCGGCCCTGTCATCGTCGACGATCGGGTCATCGGTATTCTGGTTGCAGCGAGTGTCGATGAGGAAACGGGGCACGCTCAGCACGGGACGCTTTACGCACTTCCCTTGAGCGCCGTTGGTATATCCCTCCCGAAAATCGAGTGTCCGTATCCAGGCCTCCGCCCGTTCGAGCCCCTGGATGCGGCACGAAACCGCTTCTTTGGCAGGGATGCCGAGACCGAACAAGTGCTCGAGCGTCTGCGCAACGGCGAGCGACAGATCGTGGTCGTGGGGCCATCCGGCTCGGGCAAGTCGTCGTTCGTGAGAGCCGGGTTGGTCCCCCGCCTGCCCCAATTGGATCCGCGCATCGTGGTGCGCAGCTTGCGACCGGGGGCGCGGCCGCTGGAGCGCCTGTTGCAGACGCTTGGCGATCCTGCCGGCGCGAAGGACGGATTGGACCCGCAGTTGGAAGCATCGCCGGACGGCGGCATTGTTTTGATCATCGATCAGCTCGAGGAGCTGTTCACCCAATGCGAGGATGACATCGAGCGGCGGCGATTCGCGGTGGCGTACGGGGAGCTGCGACGGGATCCCCGCTTTCGGCTCATTCTCACGGTCCGTGCCGATTTTTACGGTGAATTGATCGACAGCGCGTTGTGGCCGCACCTCTCCGAGCAGTCGTATCGGCTCGAGCTCGCGCCGCTGCGCGGTCCTCAGCTCGCCGCCGCGATCGAGGGGCCTGCGCGAGCATTGGGGGTCGTGGTCGAAGAAGGCTTGCGCGAGAATCTACTCGCCGATGCGGCCCTCGAGCCCGGCGTCTTACCGCTCCTGCAAGTGACATTGCGTTATCTCTGGGAGAAACGAAAACGCAATGTCCTGCGCCTCAATGATTACAACACCACCAGCCTCATGGGACGAAATGCCCTTTCCAGGGTGCTCGAGAACACGGCGGACGCCGTGCTGCACCGATTGACGCCGGAGCAACAAATCATGGCGCGGCGCATTTTCTTGCGGCTCGTCAGCTTCGGCGAGGGAAGGGCACACACACGCCGGCAGCAAACCATCGACGCGCTGAAGAGCACCGCGGACGATGCCGCGCAGTTCGAGGCGACGCTCGACAAGCTGACCAGTGGGACATTGATCACCCGCGATATCAAACGACGTGGCGAAGAGCTCATCGAGATCGTCGACATGGCGCACGAGGCCCTCATCAGCGACTGGCGGAAGCTCGCAGGCTGGATCAAGGACCGGAGCGCGGACGAGCAGCGACGGCGTACGCTCGATGCGGAGGTCCAGGAATGGATCGCGCACGGGCGCGACACCGTGGGGTTGCTCGACCATGTGCAGCTCGCCGAGGCCGAGGCATGGGTGAAGAGTGACGCCGCACGCGACGTGGGGTACGCCAAGGATCTCACCGATTTTCTCGCCACGAGCCGCCGCGTCATCGAAGACCGGGAGCGACGTCGCCTCTGGCGAACGCGCATCACCATTGGGGGGCTTGCCGTGTTTTCGGCCGGCCTGACGTGGCTCTCGTGCGTGGCGAACCGTGAAGCGCTCAAGTCGAGGCAACAAGCGAAGGTCGCCGAAGAACAGAAGCTGGAAGCGCGGCGGGTTTTGGGCGAGTCGTACATGGAGCAGGGGCGCCAGCTCGTGGTCGAGGGGCGACCGCAGCGCGCATTGCCATTTCTCGTCGCGGCCCGTGAACAGGGAATCGAGAACAATGCATTGAAATTGCTCTTCGCGGGCGCGCGGCCGCTGGCAAAGACGTGGTTCGTCGGCCATTCCGACGTGGTCCGCGACGTTGGCATCAGCCCGGACGGCACGCGTGTGGTCACCGCGAGCCAGGACAAGACAGCGCGCATATGGGATGCGATCACCGGCAAGCCGATCACACCGCCGCTTCAGCATGGTGATTGGGTGAGAGCGGCTTCGTTCAGCCCCGACGGCACCCGCATCGTTACCGCCAGCAACGATCAAACGGCACGCGTGTGGGACGCCCTCACGGGCAAGCCGCTTGGTCCTCCGCTGCCACATCGCGCAGTGGTGGACGGCGCGTCTTTCAGCTTCGATGGTTCGCGGGTCGTCACCGCGAGTGCCGACGAGACCGTGCGTGTGTGGGACGCGACGACCGGAGAGCCAATCACCCCGCGGCTCAACGAGACTCGCAATAGGGTCGTGCTCACGGCTAGGATGTCCGTGGCCTTCAGCCCAGACGGAAAGCGCATCGTGGCTGCGAGCATTTCCGAAAAGACCGTGCAGATGTGGGACGCCGTTACGGGCCAGCCTCTGAAGCCCAGCATCGAGGAATCCAATGTATATGGATTGAGGTTTAGTCCCGACGGGGCAAGCATTTTGACGGCGAGCTTGAATCATGTCGCCACGCTTTGGGACGTGAAAACAGGCCGCGCGCTGACACCGCCACTGACGCATCTCGCGGAGATTTACTCGGCCGTATTCAGTGCCGATGGTTTACGGGTCGTCACCGCCAGCGCAGACCACACCGCGCGCGTATGGGACGTGAAGACGGGCCAGCCGCTGACCCCTTATCTGCGTCATGACGATAGCGTCGTTTCCGCCTCATTCAGCCCCGATGGGACACGTATCGTGACCGCGAGTACGGACAAAACGGCCCGCGTATGGGATGTGAGCTCGGCCGCGGCACTGACACCTTCACTCGAGCATCAGGGATTCGTGAATGCCGCCGTGTTCAGCAGCGACGGGACGCGGGTCGTGACGGCGAGCGATGACAAGACCGCGCGCGTCTGGGAAATACCCCATCCATCGGCCATCGGGCGCCCTGCTTCGAGTGATGCCTCGCTCAACCGCGATGCCACACGGTTGGTGACCGCAGGGGGGCGAGGCGCACCGCACGCGGGGCATATATGGGATTCGAGGACGGGAATCGAGCTTACGCCGCCGCTCGCAGAATCCTTCGCGCACGTTGCCCGATTCAGTCCGGACGGTACACGCGTCGTGACAGCGGGCGGAGACAAGACGGCGCGCGTATGGGACGCAACCACGGGGCAGCCGGTCACGCCACCCCTGGAGCACGACGGATCCGTGGATATTGCATCATTCAGCCCGGACGGCGCGCGGATTGTGACCGGGAGTCACGATAAAAACGCGCGCATATGGGACGCAAGAACGGGCCAGCTGATTGCGCCGCCGCTCCAACATGAAAAAGAGCTGCGCGCTGCATCGTTCAGTCCGGACGGCTCGCGTGTCGTGACGGCGAGCAACGACTCCACGGCGCGGGTATGGGACGCCGCGACAGGTAAGCCCATCACGGGGCCGCTCAAACACGACTTACCCCTGAGTAGTGCGCATTTCAGTCCGGATGGCACGCGCGTCCTGACCTCGAGCTACGACGGGACGGCCCGCATCTGGGATGCCACCACGGGCCAGCCGGTCATCTCGCCGATCAAGCACGACAATGCTGTCCTCGACGCGTCGTTCAGCCCCGATGGTTTGCGTGTCGTGACCGCGAGCCGCGATCGCACGGCGCGCATCTGGGACGCGCAAACAGGAAAGCCGTTGACACTGCCGCTCTTGCATCAGGGCGAGGTGCGCAAGGCGTCGTTCAGCCCCGATGGGACCCGCGTGGTCACCGGAAGCGCCGACAAGACGGTTCTCGTATGGGATGCGAGCAGCGGTAAACCTCTTATCCTGCCATTCACGCACGCTACTTCGGTAACCGACGTGTCGTTCAGTTTTGACGGAGCGTGCGTGGTGAGCACCGGCTTCCAAGAGCCCGCGCGGATCTGGCCCGTTCCCTTGGACCAAGGGACACTCGAGCAGTGGCAAAATATCGCGCGGTGCGACCCGTACGTCCTTCAGCGTGGCCGGCTCGAGGTTCAAACCCCGCCGGACACATGCTGGGCTAGCCCTTCGACTCCACCACCGGCGCACTGAGTCCGTATTCGGCAAAAAGGTCGCCCATTCCGCCGTCCGATATCCATTCCTCGGTCTTCGGAGGCGCGGAAATCTGCGAGGGTTCGCCGCATGCTTGGGCGTGGGTCAAACGCGCCTTGAAGGTATGGAGATGCTTGTTCGCGAGCGTGCGTAGTTCGAGCACGCAGTCTTTCGGTTGCAAGCCGCGAAAGGTATTCCCATCTTTCTCGACCCATTGTGCAAGGCACCGTAGAACGGCCGCGTGGTAGCGCTCCTCGAGCAAGATTCGCGTTAGCTCGTACGGTAATTGAAATACGGGATTGTCGTCGGAGTCTTCTCGGACGATGGCATCCGACAGCGCAATCATGCGCTTGTAGCCATGGCTCGCCGTGTCTTCGAGCTCTGCGCAAAAGCCATAGAACTCGAGGAGCGTCATGGCGTCGATCTCTTTGGCAAACGCCGGCACCTGCTCGAAAAAAGCCCCGATGGCAATGGCCAATCGCGCAAACACGCTCCCCGAGCAACCGGCGAGGGTGACCTCTCCCTCGAGCTTTCCCTGGATTTCCTCCAAGGCTGGATTGCGATCGCCATCGGCCAAGCGAACGGCCCCCAGCAACCGGGTATGCCCTTCTTCCTGCGCCCAGATGCCTTTGACGACCTTTGCAGCGACACCGGGGACGCCCCCCTCGGCCGCATCGGGAACGCGGCGGCGAATTTCGGGCAAGCCATAAATGCGTGTGACCATGGCCTCACGTTGGTGGGCGACGCGCAGCCATGCGTCGAGCTCCTGCCTCGGATGCCCCTTGAAACGATGTTTGAGTTCCTCGGCGACACGCTCGGTATGAGCGACGACCAACCCCGGTTGCATGATGGCCACGAAATTAACATGGCCCTCCCCACCTCGCAATCACGGCTGGCGCCGTTGTCACAATGACGTGGAGCACTGTCGGTACCATTCGTGCCACGGGCACGGTTTACGGTGGTCACGTAAACTCGAAACCCTGCCGATGCGCGTGGACGAGCCGTTCGAGGCGCGCTCGTGAATGAATGAACATTGGATTGGTATTTCGTATTCGCGGTCGTGGAAGCGTTTGTCAGGAGGACTCCGGCGTCGTCGGGTTCCGTGCACCTGTGCACGTATCCCCAGGAGGGGCCGCTCGCGCGCATAATGGGTCGAAACGATAGGACTCCGCGCGACAATCGATGTAATAGCTTTGCCATATGAAGGCTCTTCGTGGAAAATCCGGCGTTCTCGCCTCCTTGCTCTTCTTGCTCCTCCTGCCCGCGTGTGGTGGAAATGCGTCTACCCCGCCGGATGCGCCCATTCCGGCGGCCGCTTCCAGCGCCTCTGCGCCCACCGCGCTGCCGGCGCCGGCACATGAGCCGTGGACGCTCACGATCCTGCATACGAATGACGTGCACAGCCGTATCGATCTGGTGAAGGATGGCGACGGGCCGGACGTGGGCGGTGTGATCCGGCGCAAAGCCGTGGTGGATCGCGTGCGCCGCGAGCGCGGTGCGGATGGCGTGTTGCTCGTCGATGCGGGCGACTTCAGCACCGGCACCGTGTGGTACCCCGTTTGGGGAGGGGCGGAGTCGGTCTTTGCGATGAATGCGCTGGGCTACGATGCCATCACCTTGGGCAATCATGAATTCGACTCCGGGGTCGATCATTTGTCGCACGTACTTCGCGGCGGAACGTGGTCCGTTCTGGGCACGGAGCGCACGACGCAGAAGCTCGCTGCCCAGGTGGTCGTCAGCAACCTCGATGTCTCGGGGTCTTCCAGTATGCGCGACGTCCTCGTGCCGCGCGCGATCGTTCGGCGTGGCAAGGAGCGCGTGGGAATCGTGGGCGCGTTGACCGATGCGTTGCCGGAGAGCGTCGAGCGCGAAGGCGTCCGCGTCTTGCCGTACGTCGAGAGCGTCCAGAAACAGGTCGACGCCCTCGCCAAGGAAGGCGTCGACAAAATCGTCCTCGTGTCACACTGCGGGACGAAGGTGGATATCGCCAATGCGCCAAGCATCGCAGGGGTCGACGTCATCGTGGCGGGACACGATCACGGCCTCTTCGGAGACGCCACCCTGCTCGAGGCCTCAGGGCTTGCCAAGAGTGTGGCCGCACAGCGGAAAGGGGACTACCCGCTGCATTTGACCGGCAAAGACGGAGCGCCCGTGCTGCTCGTGAGCGCGTTCGCGTGGGGGCGCATTCTGGGGCGTGTGGACGTGACCTTCGATGGGGCCGGGCATATCGAAAAGGCACAGGGCGCGCCCATCGTCCTCTCCAGTGCAGCGAGTGATCCAACGCTCACGGCCACGCTCGATGCAATGCATGCTCCGGTGCGGGCCCTCGGCGACAAAAAGATCGCCGTTCTTCCCCGCGCGCTGCGCCGTGCTTCGCAAGGCCAGTCGGAGCTCGGGGTGACGTTCGCCGATGCGCTCCTCGGTGCAGGCAAGAAGGACGGTGCGGTTGCCGCCCTCGCGGAAGGCGACGCGCGCGCGGACCTCGCCGAGGGGCAACTCTCGTATGGAAAGCTCTACGAGGCATGGCCCTTCGCGTCCAAAATCTTCATCATCGAACTCACCGGTGCCGAGCTCACGCGCGCCGTCGCACACGGACTCGCCCTCGAGCCGCCGCTCCAACTCGCAGGCATGACCGCCAAGATCGCCCCCGCGCAAACGCCCGGGCAGGATGCAAAGGTTCTCGATCTGCGCATCGGCGGCCGCCCCGTCGTGGCCACTGGGCGCTATTCCATCGCGGTCGATGACTGGATTGCGGGCGGCGGCGATGGCTTCACCTGGTTCAAGAACGCCGCCAAGAAAAAGGTGAGCCTGATGCAGGTGCTCGACGCCATGGTCGCGGAGCTTTCCGCACACCCGGCCGCATCGCGCACGCCGGAGAAACGCGTTTCCGTCGTCGCCGCACCGTAACGTCACGCGTTGCGATATGAAGGGGCCGTGAGAACGTCTTCCGCAGTTCTAATCGTCGGCGTGTGCCTCGGGGTGGTCGCGGCGTGCAAGAAGAAGGAGGCGGCGCCGGTCGCCGTGCAGCAAGCGGATGCGGGAGACGAAGCGACCTTCGAGGTCGGATCGGACGAGCGACGGCTCGCATTCGAGATTGTCGCGACGTACCGGAATCAATCCGTGAGCAAAGCGCCGCCGTTCCACGTGGATGGCGGCGCATGGACCTTCTTCGATGCCAAAACGGCCGATGGCATCTTCTTCGGATTTGGATTCGATCGACCTTCGAGCGGCGACATGCCCATGGCCTCGGTCGTTCTCACCGTTCCAGATCGAGGCCATGGCAAGCGGCTCGTGGACTCGATCGCGCGTACATTCGGAGGCGAAATACCGGCAGAGAAAGAGCCGCAACCGCTGGCCCCGCGGCCGTTTCGGGCGGTGTTCCTGGGGACGGATCTCGTTCGCACGAACAAGGGGTTCGGCGGCCACGGTGGTGGATACTCCGCGACGAAGCTTTTTCTCGAGCGAGGCGCGCTCCAGGCGGAGGTGTTCTTCAATTTCAACCTCGAAGCGCGGCGCGGCGAATTCGCGGAAAAAGACGCGGACTATGCCAATCCCATGGCCGCCCTGCTCGCCACGGAGCTTCGGGACGGGCCGCGTCCGCGCCGCACGCCTGCAAACGATGCAACGATGACCGACAAGGGCCCCCGGATCGACGGGTGGCGAACCATCGAAGGGCGTGGCTTCCACATGAGCCCCGAGGGCGATCGCTATTGGGTCATCGAGCCGACGGAGGGCCGAGGAGAACGCATGGTCTCCGTGGGCTTTACGCGTCCCGATGATCGCGAAGAGGTCTTTCGATTACCGAACGGCATATTCACCGCCCAATGCTCGAAGACGATATGCCTCGTTCAGGACAAGGTCATGCGTCCAGGCAATCTTTGGCGCAGCAACGATCCGTCGCAGCTTCTGCTTTTCGATCGATCCAAGAAGACGCTCTCGAAGCTGGAAGGACCGTGGGGCGACCTTCCATCGATCCCCGACAACGCCGTAGCCTCCGATGGATCCCTGATGCTCGTCTCGACGATGCTCCAGGTGGATACCGTGTTGCGGCGGCAGGTCTTCTATTTCGTGGGCCGAGACGGGAAGGTGCGGGGACCCATCGATCCTGGCGACGACAAAGGCGTGTACATCCGCCCCATTGCCATCGAAGCATCCCGCGTTGTTCTCGAGAAAACGTCGTTCACCTCGAAGGAGAAGCCCACGTACCTCTCAATCGATCGCGCCACCACCAAGGTATCGCCCATGGATCCGCCTCCCCAATTGGCCAGCGGGCGGGTTTCGCCAGATGGCAAATTCGCCGTGTCGTGCGACGGCGCCAAGGAGATTCGGGTCACGGAATTGGCCACCCGCAAGGTGCGGTCGATTCCCATCGACGAGCAGGACCAACTCGAGTTCGACGGAGCGTGCGTGACCTGGGCGAGCTCGCGCTATTTGGAATATGCAGCATCGTCCCTGCACGGTTTCATCGATGTGACCACGATGAAATTATCCGACGCATTCCCAACGACCGACACGCCCACCGGACCCATGGAATACGACCGCACGTTCCACTTCGTCGTGGGCCGCGACGAACACGCCCTCCGCCTCGGCCGGGTTCTACTGCCATAGCGATGCCTGCAAATGATGAAGGACGTACTTTGAAAGAAATGGACTTTTCGGACCGCTGGGTCACGAGTCGACTGAGCGTCTCGTGCGAAGCGATTGGCCCCAACGCCGCGCGCCGTGAAAATTCAGAGGTGCGAGACTTGGGGCGTGTAAGGCCTTGTGCGGCTCGTTGTCTCGGATGCGCTTGCTAGGAGTCGATCATTTGCTCTCTCGAAGATGGACTATTGCTCGTGGTTCATCGACCTTGAGAGCGCGCCATGAGGTCTTGGTATTTCGTTCACAAATGGACGAGCGTCGTTGCAACCCTGTTTCTCTTGATGCTGTGCGTGACGGGGATGCCGCTGATCTTCCGGCACGAGGTCGATCGTGCGCTCGGGTACGAGATTAGCCCGTCGGAGATTGTGGACTCGGGCCGGCGGGTAGGATTGGACGCCATCATCTCGGCTGCCCGCGCCAAGCGACACGACGACATCGTGCAGTTCGTCTTGACCGAGCCGGGCGAGCCTTGGGTGCGCTACATCCGTCTTGGTAAGACGGTCGAGGACCCGGAGGCGTCGGCCATCGACGGATACGACGTGCGCACGGGCGAGTTTTTGGGCGAGTACGTGCTCGATCGGGGAGTTACGAGCTTCCTCTTGAAGCTGCACGTCGAGATGTTCGCCGGCCTCGCGGGGACCCTGTTTCTCGGATTCATGGGGCTCCTGCTCGTCGCCTCGCTCGTGTCCGGCACCGTGCTGTACGGAACCTACATGCGAAGGCTCCCTTTCGGCACGGTGCGAAGGCGCCGCTCTCCACGTCTCGAATGGCTCGATTTGCACAATCTACTCGGCATTGCGACGTTGGTATGGTTTCTCGTCGTGGGCGTCACCGGAATGGTCAACGCGCTGACGATCCCACTCTTCGCCCATTGGCAACGTACCCACCTCGCCCAGATGTCGGCCATCTACCGTGACGAGCGCGCACCGCCAACCGGCACCTTCGAGGTGGGTTCGCCCGAAAAGGCCCTCGATGCTGCGCTCGCGGCGAGCCCTGGGATGGAGCTCTCCTTCCTGGCCTTTCCCGGTAGCGACTTTGCAAGCCCCCAGCACTTCGTGGCCTTTCTTCAAGGCACCACGCCGTGGACCTCGAAGCTGCTCAAGCCCGTATGGATCGATGCGCGAACGACCCGGGTGCTCGGAACGTGCGATCTGCCCTGGTACTTGACCGTCCTCTTGCTCTCGCGGCCCCTGCACTTCGGGAACTACGGCGGCATGCCGCTCAAAGTCCTCTGGGCCGTGCTCGACGGGCTCACCATCGTGGTGCTCGTCAGTGGTATTCAGTTGTGGCTGCGAAGGCGCCACGTCTCCTTCGAAGCCTGGGTTCGCAGCTCGGAACGTGGCAGGGACGAACTCGATCCCGAAGACCATGCCGCCGAGGTCATCACTCGCCAGAAAGCGATTGGCCGCAGATAGCGAAATAACGATTCGCAACTTGGATCGAGGAGCGGCTCTGCGAGCGTACCGGCCAGTATTGGACGACCCGGCGGCAACTGTACGGGGATGTCGAACTCTGTCAAGGAGGGCCGCCGTTCAGCGTGGCACGCACGCTCGCGTGCACCTCGCTGCCTCGGACGACCGCGAGGTGATCGCCGGATACGCGCATGGTGTGCACGGTGCCGCTCGTGTACCGTTGCCAGTCGACGGGCGGACCGCCGTGGCGCGCGATTGTCTCCTCGCTCCACCAGACCCGAATGGGGACGCGCAATGCGCGCGCGGGCAGCTCACTCAGGCCATTCAGGAAGAGCGCCGCGTCGCGAAGCAGCACGTAACGGTGCCAAAACGCGGAGGCGGGAACGTCATCGGGAAGGAAGCCCCGCGCCTGAGCCCAAATTGCGGCTTGCTCCACACGTTCACGGATGCCGAGGCGCTCGAGACGGATCTCCAAGGCTCGAAGCTCCTCTCTTGGAAGCGCGAGGAACTCCGCTTGGCGGGTGGGGTCGACGTACCCTGCGAGCTCGCGCGCGATATCGGGTGCGTCTCCCGCATAGAGATGCGTGCGCGGTTGCGTATCGAGGATGCCAAGAAACGCAACCGACTCACCCCGTGCCTCGAGCACGTGGGCGACCCCGAGCGCGAGGACGCCACCCAAGGACCACCCCAGGAGATGATACGGTCCGCGCGGCTGCTGCGCTTGCACCTCGTTGGCCATGGCCTCCGTGATGCGTCGGATGGAATCGTCTTCTTGGCCCAAGAGGGGCCCCAGATCCAAACCGAGCACGGGTTGATCGTCGCCGAGGGCGTTGGCGAGCGGCTGGTACTCCGTGACATGGCGGCCCGTTGGGTCGACGCAGAACAGCGGCGGGCGCGTGGTCGCGGCAGGCGACGAGGCGCGGAGCGGCACCACGATGGACGATGCCCGATCCGCCGAGAGGAGGGCGGCCAGGCTTGCGACGGTGGACGCCCGAAAAATGTCCATCAACGAGAGCCCCGTGCCGAAGGCCTGCTGGATCCGATGCATCAGGGGAATGGCGAGCAACGAGTGCCCGCCCAGGTCGAAAAAGTCGTCGTTCACGCCCACCTTCGCCACGCGGAGCACGTCGGCCCAGATGCGCGCGAGCGTCTCTTCGACGGGCGTGCGCGGGCTGACGTAGGCGTGCTTGGCGCGACGATCCGTAGGGCTGGGAAGCGCCTTTCGATCCACCTTGCCATTGGCGGTGAGGGGAAGCCGTGCAAGCACCACGACGTCGGTTGGGATCATGTAGTCTGGCAGCCGCGGGCCGAGAAATTCGCGCACGCTCGTTTCATCGATGGCGGCCGCCGGCTCCTTCGGGACGACGTAGGCCACGAGCGCGAAACCCTCCTCCTGCCGCGCCATCACGATGGCTTGGCCGATGGCCGGATGCTCCGACAAGCGCGCCTCGATCTCGCCCAGCTCCACGCGAAACCCGCGGATTTTGAGCTGGTGATCGCGGCGGCCGATGAACTCCACGGTGCCGTCGGGCCGGTACCTTGCGAGGTCGCCCGTTCGATAGAGGCGCGCGCCTGTCGCAAAGGGATGCGGCACGAATCGCTCTGCGGTGAGATCCGGCCGTCCCAAGTAACCGCGCGCCAGACCGGCGCCGCCGAGATAAAGTTCGCCCACCGCGCCCACGGCCGCTGGCTCGAGTTTCGAATCGAGCACGTACGACTCATCGCCGCACAGCGGACGCCCGATCGGCACCGAGGCGCACCCAATGCGATCGCGCCAATCGCGAAGCGGCAGCACCAGAGCACCTACGGTCGTCTCGGTGGGCCCGTAGTGGTTCACCACCGCGCAGGTGCCACCCAGCGCGGCGATGCGGTCTGCAAGGGCCACGGAAAGCGCTTCACCGCCGAGAACGAGAAACCGGCGCGGCAACACGGCCCGGCCTTGACCGGCATCGAGCAACGCGCCGAGATGCGACGGCACGATCTTCAGCACATCGAGCGAGAACCGCGCGGTGTACTCGGCAAACCGCCGCCCATCCGTGGCCGTCTCGTAGTCGATCACGTGAAGGCATCCGCCCGTGGCCAGCGACGCGAAGATGCTCGTGTTGCCCAGATCGGCGCTCAACGTCGTCACGGTGGCGAAGTGGAGGCCCGGCTCGAGTTCGAGCGTCCCGCAGAGCGCCTGCGTGTAATTGGCAATGCCGCGATGGGTAATGCCCACGCCCTTCGGCACGCCGGTCGACCCCGAGGTGAAAATCACGGATGCGAGATCGTCGAGCCACACGGGCCCGCCGGGATTCACGTCCCATTCGGCCGCTGGAGAATCGTCATCGATGCGAACGACGGTGCAGTCCATCGCGGGCCATGCGATCTCACGATTCGTGAGCACGATGGAGAACGCGCCATGCTGCAGCTGCTGCGCGAGACGTGCGGCGGGCGCCTGCGGATCGAGCGGAGCATAAGCGCCACCGGCTTTGAGAATGCCGAGAAGGCCGGCGATCATGTCGGCAGACCGTTCGCAGCAGAGACCTACGGGGCTCCCGGCCTTCGAACCGCGTCGCGTCAGATCGTGCGCAATCCGATTGGCGCGTCGATTGAGCTCGCGGTACGTCCATCGCTGCTCGCCGCAAAGGACCGCGAGTGCATCTGGCCGTCGTGACGTTTGCTGCTCGAAGGCGCGGTGAAGGGGCAGGGGAGCCGAATCCGCCACCTTGGCGCGCCCCTCGGTGAGCCTGCGCGTACGCTCGGCGGCCCCGAGGATGCTCAGCGCGCCCACGGGCGCATCCCAGGCCGTCTCCAACGAGCCAACCAGCGCGATGTATTGCTCCGCGAGGGCTCCCGCACCACCGGCCGACACGCGGTGCGCGTCGTACCAGATCGTCATGGAGATTCCCTCGCGGCGCACGAGCGACAGCGCGAGCTTGAGGCCAGGTGGGCCCATGCACACGGCCTCGATTTGCCAGGATAGGCCCGCGGCCATCACGGCCTCCGGAATTTCCTCGCAGGCAAACCCGATCCAATCCGACGTGCCGCGTTGCACCTCGGGCCACTCGGGCGTGCGCTCCGCTGCATCCTGCTGCTCGAACTCTGCTTCCAGCGAAGCCTGCACCTGGCGCACGAGCTCACCGAACGACGTCGCATCGTCGACCCGGCACACCGCCGGCATCCAGCTGGCCACGGGACCCATCACCTCGTGCAGATCCTCGAGGTGCCGCCCCGCCGAAAGCACCGCCACCGCGAGATCGTTTCGCGCGGCGAACCGTGAGAGATGCACGAGCCAGGCTGCCAAAAGAACCGTCGATACCGTCACGCCGTGACGGCTTGCCAGTGATCCGAGTCCGTCCGCCACCCCGGCGCCAACCTCGATTTCCACGGAGGCACAAGCCGCACGTGCTTCGTCCGAGGTGCCCTCGAAGGGCAGGACGAGTGGCGCCGCCGAAGGCGCCTGCGACACGGAACCGTCGTGAAGCTCGTTTTGCCACTCCGAAAATTGCGCATACTGCGCGGGTTCCTCCGCGTCATCTTCGGCCCGTGCGTAAGCCTCGGCGAGCTCGCGCACGAAAAGACGCAGCGTCCATGCATCGGCCGAGAGCGCGGGCAGCACCAGGAGAAGCTCGTGGTGCTCGGCGCCGCATCGAAGGAGCAGCACATCGAGCACCGGCCCCTGGGCCACGTCGAAATCCCGCCGCGCCGCCTCGTTCCACGAGGTGGTGATGGCAGTTCGCTGTTCGGCCTCCGCGCGGCCCTCGAGGTCCACGTAGCGCCACCCGAAGGCGCCCGCGCCGGCCCTCTGGATGGGGAACTTGAGACGCGCATCGCGATGAAAGGTCGTTCGCAAGATCTCGTGCCGCTCGACGACTTCCCGCAACGCGCGTGTGAGCCGCTCGTGCTCGATGCGCCCCTCGATGCGAACGCGCGCCCGCACGGCGGCCGAAACGCCATGCTGGCGCAACGTCCAGAGACGCCGCTGCACGGGAGAAAGACCTACGCCTTCCAGGCCCGTCACGGGGTCACCTCCAGCTCGGCGTGCGACATCATCTGGCCCATGGCCACCACGATCTTGCGCGGGCCTTTGAAGGGATCGCGGCCGTGGGCGACGAGCATGTTGTCGAGCAACAGCAGATCGCCGCTCCGCCATGGATTGCGTACGGCGCAGCGTTCGTAGAGTTCACCAAGCACGCGCGTGGTCTCTTCGTCGATCGGAGACCCGTCGCCGTAGGTGACGTTGCGCGGCAGCCATCGCTCACCGAGCATGGCCAAGAGCGATTCCCGTACGGGCGCTTCCAGATACCCGGGGTGGTGGAGCTGTATCTGATTGAAGAAGACCCACTCGCCCGTCTTGGGATGCCGAAGCACCGCCGGGCCGCGCTGGCTGATACGCAAGCGCCCGCCGTCCATCCAATCGCAACGCATGCCGCTCACCCGGCAACGCTCCTCCACCACCATGGGCTCGTTCGTATGGAAAAAGTCCTGCCAGCTCACGTCGTATCCGGGGGTGAAGTTGCGCACGTACAGAAGGCCCAATCGCTGAAAGCGTGCGCGCAGCTCGGGCGAAAGCGCCTCGTAGAGACGGCGGCAGTCGACGATGGGCGTGGCGCCGCCTTCCGGCGAGGCTTGGGTGCAGAAGAACCACTGCTTGAGCGGCCAGCGCGGTAGATGCGAGCTCTCGTTGTGGAAGAGAATGGCCTTGTCGGCGGGATACGGTGTGGAGCCGTACACCTGCTTGCCGGCCTTCTCGCGCGGCAGATCGCCGTACTCGCCGAACAGCTCGCCGCACACGTTCCGCGCCACGTCCTCGAAGTCTTCAACGGACGTCAGCCCGAAACCGCGGAACAGCAGCGCACCGTGTTGGAACAGCTTCTCCTCGATGAACGTGCGCTCCGCCTGCGCCCACGCCGCAAGATCCACGTCGCGGCGGGCCGGCTCGATGACCAGCGGCATCGGTTCGGCGGGCGTGACGAGGCGTGTGGTGATGAACGCGTCCGTCGGAGCCTGTACCTGGGATGCCACGGAGGCAGCCGCGCGCTTGAAGCTCTTGAGGCCGCCCGCCGGAAGTGCGCGACCTCGTTTGGCGCGCTCTTTCGGCTCGGCGGTCGCAAGGGCCGTGATGCGGACCTCGGGCTCGGCCGCGATGCGCCGCAGGATGGTGAGCAGCGACGTGGCCATCGTCTCGATGGTCGTCGCCTCGAACAGGTCGGCACGGTACTTCCACACGCCGATCATGCCCTCGCTCGTTTCCTCGACGAACAACGCGAGGTCGAACCGAGCCGCGTCCCATTCGAGATCCATCGCGCGGAAGCGAAGCCCGGGCAGCTCGAGATCGGTTGCCGGTGTGTTCTGCATGACGAACAACGTCTGCACCAGCGGATGGCGTCCGGGAACGCGCGGGGCGCGCACGGCATCGACGACCTGCTCGAAGGGCAATTCCTGGTGCGCGTATGCTTCCAAGGTCGTCTCGCGAACGCGGGCGAGAAGCTCGCGGAAGGTCGGCGCGCCGCCGAGATCCGTGCGGAGGACGAGCAGATTGACGAAGAAGCCAATGAGCCCCTCGGTCTCGACACCGCCGCGGCCCGCTACGTCGGTCCCGAGCATGAGATCCGTCTGACCCGTGCGCTGATGCAGAAAAACCTCGAAGGCGGTGAGCAAGGTCATGAACAGCGTCGCACCTTCACGCTGTCCGAGGCTTCGAAGCGTGCCCGCGAGCTCGGGATCGATGCCCATCTCGAAGCGCCCGCCGCGGTAGCTCGGTGCACCGACGGGAACATGGTCGGGACGCAGATCGAGCGCGGGCGGAGGATCCTGGAGACGCTGCCTCCAATAGCCAAGGTGGGCCTCGCGCACCGGCCCGCGCATCCAGTCGCGCTGCCACACGGCGAAATCCGCATACTGGATCGGCAGGGGGCGGAGCGTCGAAGGACGCCCCGATCGCTCCGCATCGTACAGCTCCGCGAGTTCACCCACGAGCACGCTCATGGACCAGCCGTCCGCCACGATGTGGTGCACGACCAGGACGAGCACGTGCTCACCCGCGCCGAGCTTCGCCGCGGCCACGCGGATCAGCGGCGCGCGGCCGAGATCGAACGGCCGACTCGCTTGCTCCGCGGCCATGCGCTGGACGCGGGTCTCCTTGTCCGAGGCCGATGCATCCGAAAGATCGAAGGCCTCGAAGGGGACCTTCGCGTCCTGCGCGATCACCTGCACCGGCTCGCCATCCTTGGTGCCGAACGACGTGCGCAGGGCCTCGTGGCGGGCGATCAGGGCCCCGAGGCTTCGCTCGAAAAGGCTCAAATCGAGCTCGCCCGTCACGCGAACGGCGGCTGTCATATTGTACTCGGCGCTGTCGGGTTCCAGCTGCGAGAGGAACCACAGTCGCTGCTGGGCAAACGACAGCGGGAGCGGCTTTTCCCTCGGTACTCGAACCAGCGGGGGTGGAGACGCGAAGCCCACCGCACGTCGCGCATCGATTTCCCGAGCGAGTTCCGCCACGGTAGGGTGATCGAACAGGCTGCGAAGCGGCAATTCGATGCCGAGGGCACGGCGGACGCGTGAGACGGCGCGCGTGGCCAGAAGCGAGTGTCCGCCGAGCTCGAAGAAGCTCTCGTCGACACCCACCAGGGTCACGCCCAGCACCTCCGCCCAGATTTCGGCCAGCCGCTCCTCGGTCGGCGTTCGCGGCCGTGCCGTTGGTGCACGCACGGCTCGTTCTGGCGCCGGCAACGCCTTTCGATTCACCTTTCCGTTGGGCGTAAGCGGCATCCGGTCGAGGGAGACGAAGTCCGATGGGATCATCGAATCGGGCAATCGCGTCTTCAAAAACGCCCGCACGCGGTCGCCATCGATCGCGGCCGAAGAGGAAGACACGACGTAGGCGACGAGGCGCGGCGTTCCCGAATCCTCCCGTGCGACGACCACGGCATCCTGGACCCCTGGATAAGCCCTCAACGAGGTTTCGACCTCGCCCGCCTCGATCCGGAAGCCTCGGATCTTGAGCTGGTTATCCCAGCGGCCCAAAAATTCGAGCGTCCCGTCAGGATGGAAGCGCGCCCGATCCCCGGTGCGGTAAAGGCGGCAGCCCGGACGCTCGCCGAAGGGATCCGGAACGAAGCGCTCGGCCGTGAGCGCGGGATGGCCAACGTAGCCACGCGCAAGCCCCGCGCCCCCGATGTAGATCTCGCCGACGAAGCCGCTCGGAACGGGTTGAAGGTGCCGGTCGAGCAAATAGATCTGCGTATTGGCAAGCGGGCGACCAAGCGGAATCGGGCCTTCGGCCGAGGTGATGCGTGCAAGACTCGACCAGACCGTGGTCTCCGTGGGCCCATAAAGATTGATGGGCGTGACGCCGGCCTTCAAGAATGCGTTCGCAAGATCGGGCGTCATCGCTTCGCCGCCCGAGAGCGCGCGAATGCCCTCGAGCTCGAGCTGCCCATGCGCGAAGAGCATCTTCCATGCAGTCGGTGTGGCTTGCAAGACGAGCGCGCCATGCGGCGCCGTGACGGATGCCAGAAGCGCGGCCAGTCGCTCGCTGTTCACGACCTCGTCGTGGCGGGCGATGACGACGCGACCCCCCACGACGAGCGGAAGAAAGAGTTCGAGCACGGCGATATCGAACGAGATCGAGGTCGTGCCAAGCAGGACGAGTTCTGCGCCGGCCTGGAGATGCTCGATCATCGAGTGCAGGAAGTTCCTCACGCCTTCGTGACGGACCATCACGCCCTTGGGACGGCCCGTGGAACCGGACGTGTAGATGACATACGCCGCCGCATGCCCGTCGACGCGAACGTCGGGATCGGATGTCGGCTCCGTTGCAAATGGCCACTCCACGCCATCGAGCGCGATCGCGCGGGTTCGCCCGGGTGACTCGGCCAGCCGTTGCTTTCCGGTGAGAAGCCATTGGAGGGAGGCGTCTTCCACCATGGCGCGCAGGCGCTCGGGCGGATAGGTCGGGTCGAGCGGCACGTAAGCGGCACCCGCCATGAGGACGCCCAAAAGCCCGATCACCATCTCGAGCGAGCGTTCGACGCAGACGCCGACCAATGATTCGGGGCCGATACCCTGCCGGCGAAGATAGTGAGCGAGCTGGTTGGCCTGCGCGCAGAGGTCCCGGTACGTCAGGTGGCGCTCGCCGCATGTGACCGCGACGGCATCGGGGGTCCGTCGCGCCTGCGCAGCGACCATCTCCGGCAAGCAGGCCTGGCTCGCGGGCTCGAACGATGTGGCGTTGTACGCGACGACGAGTCGCTCATGCTCGGCTCGGCCGATGAGGCCCAAGGTACCGAGGGGCGCGTCGGGGGCTTCGCCCATGTGCTCCATCAACACGCCCATCGCGTTCCCCATTTGCGCGACCATGGCGCCGTCGACCTTCGCCGTGTCGTACGAGAAGAGGAAGGAGAGCTCGGCGCCAGGAACGACGTACAGGGTGAGCGGGTAGTTCGTCCACGCTTCCTGCGCCTTCACCTCGATCCCGAGGGCCTGGCCGTGTTCTTCGAGCGCCTCGTCGACAGGGTAATTCTGGAAGACGAGCAGTGTATCGAACAGCGGTGTCCCGCGAGGTACGTCGCTCCAGGTCTGGACCTCCACGAGCGGCGCGTGCTCGTACTGTCGGAGCTCCAGGTTGACCGACTGGATCTCCCGCAGCCAGTGGGCGAGGGGTGCGGAAGGGCGTGCCTGCACGCGAAGGGGGAGCGAGTTGATGAACGCACCCATGATCGATTCCGCATCGGGAAGGTCGGCTGGGCGGCCTGCCACGGTCACCCCGAAGAGTACGTCTTCCTCCCCGCTCAACCGAGAAAGGACCAGCGCCCACGCCCCTTGCACCAGCGTGTTGAGTGTCACGCCTTGCTCTCGGGCAAAGCGCGTTACGGCGGCGGAGATCGGGGCGGGCAGGCGGACGCGGTGCTCGCGCACCCCTGCGATCTCGGACTCGGAAAGCGAGCGGCTGGAGCGCGGCACCTCGGGTAGACGCGTCGGTGTGGTGAAGCCATCGAGGTGCGCGCGGAAGAACGCTTCGGCGGCCGTCATCGACTGCTGCGCGAGCCACGCGATGTAGTCGCGGTACGGTGCAGGAGAACGGACCGGTTCGGGCGTGCGGCCCTCCCGCAATGTCGCGTAGAGATCGAGCCACTCGCGGATGACCAGCCCCTGGCACCAGCCGTCGAGCAACGCGTGGTGAACGCTCCACACGACGTCGTGCGCATCGTCATCGCGACGCAGAATCGCCACGCGCACGAGCGGCGGCTTCGCGAAGTCGAACCCGCGGGCCCGATCCCGTTCGAGGTACCGCTCGAGTAGGGCCGATTGCTCTTCGATCGAGACACCTCGCGCATCGATGTGCTCGATGGGCAGCTCCGCCGCGCGCAGGACGATTTGGTGCGCATCATCCAGCGACTCGCTCGCGCCGTCGCCACTCAGAGAGAAGCCCGTGCGCAGAATCGGATGGCGCGCGCTGAGGAGTCGCCACGCCTGGCCGAGCGCGTCCACGTCCAAGCCGCGCGCGAACCTGCAGACGATCTGGTTGAAGTAGGGACTCGTCTCCGGCGACAGCAGCGCGTGAAAGAGCATTCCCTTCTGCACGGGCGATGCTGGATAAGCATCCTCGAGTGCATCTCCATGCCGTCGCTGCAGCTCGCTGCGAGGTTCGGGGGCCAGGCGAGCCAGCGAAAAGGGCACGCGCTCCGCCGGACGGGGTGGCGCCGCTGCGGGCGTTTCGGTGAGGGTCGCTGCGAGAGCGGCGATGGTTCGGTGCGCAAAAAGTTGCTTCGGCAAGATCCGCAAGCCTTTGCGCCTCGCTCGGGCGATGACCTGCAGGCTCAGGATGGAGTCTCCACCGAGCTGAAAGAAGTCGTCTTCCACGCCGACGTCATCCCGGCGCAAGACTTCGCTCCAGATCTCGCAGAGCAGCGCCTCGGTCTCATTTCGGGGTGCCACCCGACCGGAAATGCGTGATGTCTGCTCGGGCACCGGCAGGGCCGCCCGGTCCACCTTCCCATTCGCCGTCAATAGAAGGCTCGAGAGCGCGAGGATCGCACTTGGAAGCATCGGCTCCGGCAACCGCTGTGCGAGCTGCGCGAGAATCGCGGCTTGAGTGCCATGGTCGAACGTGGCTTCGGCGGGCAGCACCACGTATCCCACGAGGCGCTTGTTGCCACGGCCATCGTCGCGGGCGACGACAACGGCCTCGTTCACCATCGGTAGAGCACGCAGGTGCGCTTCGATTTCGCCCAGCTCGATCCGGTAACCGCGAATCTTCACCTGATGGTCGGTGCGACCGAAGAACTCGATGGCCCCATCCTCCCGCAATCGGGCCCGATCGCCCGTGCGATAGAGGCGTCCTCCGGAATGCGAACCGAAGGGATCGGGAACGAAGCGCTCGGCGGTCAAGGCGGGCTGCTGGTGGTAGCCGCGGGTGACGCCGGCGCCGCCAATGTAAAGCTCACCGATGACGCCAACCGGCAAAGGTTCCATCTTTCGATCCAGGACATAGGCCTGCAGGTTGGGCAGGGGACGGCCGATCGGAGGGGACCGGTCGACGGCGCCTTCGACGGCCCACGTGAGGGCGCCGACGGTGGTTTCCGTCGGACCGTAGTGATTGACGATGGCGCACGTCGGCGCGAGTGCACGCACGCGATCGAGGAGCTCGGGGGTCGCTGCCTCGCCGCCGAGCACGAGGCAACGCCGCGGCAGCACCCGCGCGGGTCGCGTGGCCTCGAGGAGCGCCGCGAGATGGCTGGGGACGATCTTTAGAACGTCGACACCATGACGGTCCATGTACTCCGCCATGCCCTCGGGATGGAACGTCCGCTCGTCCGGCACGACGTGGAGCGTGCAGCCCGAGCACAGGGCGCCGAACAGGGTGGTGTGTCCCAGATCCGCCGCAACCGTCGAAACGAACGCGAAGCTTGCGTTGTCCCCGCCAGAGGGGATCCTCCTGAGCACGCCGCGCACGTAGTTCACGAGCTGCCGGTGCTCCACGGCGACGCCTTTCGGGCGCCCCGTCGAGCCGGAGGTGTAAATGAGGTAGGCCAACTGCGCCGGGCGATGCTCGATGGGGAGCGGCGAAGATGGCTCGGAGGCGAGGGAAGCGTCGCCGATGTTCAACACCGTCAGCCCTTGGCCGAAGTCGGCCCCGGACCGCGCGATGACCACGCGTGCGCCGCTGTCGAGTGCGATGTCCCTGCGCCGCTCACTGGGAAACTTGGGATCGAGTGGCACGTAGGCCGCGCCGGCTTTGAGCACGCCGAGCAAGCCGACGATCATTTCCACCGAGCGCTCGACGCAAAGGGCGACCCGGTCCTCCACGCCGACATCGAGCGCGCGCAGCCGATGCGCCACTTGGTTCGCCCGCGCATCGAGCTCGCGGTACGAGAGGCGCGCGTCTTCGCACATGACGGCGAGGGTGTCCGGCCGCCGTCGGGCCTCCGCCTCGAACAGCTCGTGTGCGCACATGGTCGTCGGGGCCGGGGCCTCCGTCGCATTCCAGTCGACGAGGATCCGCTGGCGTTCGCGGTCGTTCATGAGCGGCAATTCGCCCAAGCGCGCCTGCGGTCGCGCCGCCATGGCCTCGAGCAGGGTGGCGCACTGCGCGAGCAGCCGGGCTGCGCCTTCGTGCGTGAAACGGCGTCGCTCGTAACAAAGAATGAGCCGCAGCTCGCTCGTCGGTTCGACGATGAGGGACAGCGGATAATTGTTTCGTCCCGCCGTCAGAATGGCGTCACCCGCGGGGCGGCTCGGCCTGGGCAGCGCGCGAATGCGAAGCTCCAAGGGCATTCCCGCCACGTCCTCCTCGGGGTAGCTGTCGAAGACGACGATGCTCTCGAAGAGCGACTGACCCGCGGGCACCTCGCTCCAGCGCTGCAATTGCGACAGCGGCGTCCACTCGTGCTGGCGTAGCTCGCTGTTCCGATCCTGCAGCCGTTGCAGCCAGGGGCCGAGTAGCTCGCCGTCCGCCATGGAGATGCGCGTGGGCAATGTGTTGATGAGCAGGCCGACGATGGCGTCCGAGCCTGCCAGATCCGGGGGCCGCCCCGACACGGTGGAACCGAAGACCACCTCGGGCTCGCCGCCATGCCGGTGCAGAAGGCACGACCACGCGCCCTGCACCAACGTGTTGAGCGTGATGCGATGGCTGCGCGCGCAGGCCACGAGCGCCTCCGTTTGGGCGCTCGAGAAGCGAAGCTCGCGCTCGGCGTACGGAAACGCGTCGTCCTCCAACGCACGACCGGGCAGGGCATCGGCTGGGAGGATCGTCGGCGTTCGAAAGCCAGCCAGGGCACTGCGCCAGAACGCCTCGGCGTCCGCTTCGTTCCGAGCTTTGACCCACCCGAGGTACTCGCGGTAGGGCCGGGCCGGCGGGAGGTCCAGCGGCGTCTTGGCGACCAGAGCATGGTACGCGATGAGCGCTTCCCGCAGGACGAGGGCGAAGCTCCAGCCATCGAGCAAAATATGGTGGTGGCTATTGACGAAGTACCAGGCGTCGTCCGCGATGCGAAGGAGCGCGAGGCGCATCAACGGCGGCTTGAGAAAGTCGAAACCGGCCCGGCGATCCTCGGCCATGAAGGCCGCAAAGTCTTCCTCGCGGGCGCGCTCACTTCGCCCGCGCCAGTCGTGCGACTGCAGGGGAATGGTCACGGCCTTGCGGACGACCTGCACCGGCTTGGCGATGCCTTCCCATGCGAAGCACGTTCGAAGGATCGCGTGCCGATCCACCACGACCTGCCACGCTTGCGCGAAGGCCTCCGGGTCGAGTTTTCCCTCCAGCAGAAAGCCCGTTTGGGTGAAGTAAGGGTCGGCCGCCTTGTCCGCGATCGCGTGAAAGAGCAATCCCTCCTGAAGGGGGGAAAGATGAAAGATCGACTCGATGTCCTTTTTCGTTTTCATGAATTCTCAATCCATTTGGCCGAGGATGGCGTCGAGCTCGTGAACCTCGAGTTGGACGTCGGGGAAGTCGGAAAGCGTGTACCCGCCGGCATCGGGCGAGAGGCAGTGGGCAATGAGCTCCTCGAGCGCGTCGCGCCAGAGCGTGCCGAGAGCCTCCACCGTTTCCCTCCGATAGCGCGCACCGCTGTAGCGCCACGTCGCCTCGAGTTGGCCGTCGTACACGGCGGCGTCGATTTCCAGCTCGTACGAGAGCGCGCCTCGCGGATCGTGCTCGGCGCCGGGTGATTCCCCGGCGAGAGGGAAGCGCGCGCCCGCACCGACGATTTGGTCCCACTGTCCGAGGTAGTTGAACGCGATGCCCATCGGCGGAAGCTTTTGCAGCCGCTCGGCGACGTCACCCGTCCCGAGCTCCCGCACCACGCCGAAAGGCAGGCCATGGCGCGGGATCCGTCGCAGTTGCTCTTTGATCGACTTGAGCGCGTCGCCGGGCGCTGCATTCGGCGCGATGGTGAGCACCACGGGGTGCACGCTCGTGAACCACCCGACGGTGCGCGAGAGGTCCATTTCGTTGTCGCCCAGGACATGCCGACCGTGGCCCTCGACCTCCAGGGCCACGACGTTCTTACGCGTACGGCGTGCCAGCGCCAGGCCGAGCGCGGTCAGGAGGACCTCGTCCACGCGCGTGTTGTAGGCTTCGGGCACGGCCTCCAGCAGATTGCGCGTCATCGTAGCATCGAGGCCCACAGTAAGGGTCGCCGCCGCGGTTTCGGAGCGGTCACCCGCGGGATCGTCGGGCGGCACGGACGCGACCTGATCCCACGGGAGCTCGAGCCACGAGGCGGCTTCCTCCTGGAGGGCGGCGTCCTGTGCTGCGTTCTGCAGATGCTCGGCCCATTGCTTGAACGACGTGCTCTTCTCGGGGAGGAGGATCGACTCGCCGCGCCGGGCTTGATCGTACGCGGTCTCGAGATCCTCGAGCAGGATCTGCCAGGACACGCCATCGACGACCAAGTGATGCGCGATGAGCAGCAGCCGGCCGGGGCGCTGCGCTCCCAGGTCGAAGCCCACCACGCGAAGGACGGGTCCGACGGTGAGCTCCAGGCTGGCCTGCCACCGGGTGGCGTGGGCTTCGATGGCCTGCGCGTGCTCGGTCTCGGGCAGGCCGGAGAGATCGGCTCGATGCACGAGGGTGGCCGGTTCGTCGGGCGCATGCGTCTGGTGCCACGTGTTCCCTTCGCGCACGTACCGCAATCGCAGCGCGTCGTGGTGCTGCAGAAGCGCGTGCACGGCGGTTTCCAGCGCGGGCCACGCGAGGGGTTCGGCCACCGTGAGCAGGAGCGCTTGGTTCCAGTGATGGGGATTGGGCAGCGGGCGCGCGAAGAAGCGCCGCTGGATGGGCGTGAGCGGTGCCTCGCCGATGACCGGTCCCTGCTCATCAGGGAGATCGGTCGCCTCGGCATGGCTGCGTGCGATGGCCGCCAAGGCGCCCAAGGTCTGATGCTTGAACATGTCGCGCGTGGTGATGCGCACGCGCACCTGCCTGGCCCGCGCGACCACTTGCAGACACAGAATCGAGTCGCCGCCCAACTCGAAAAAGTTGTCCTGCGGCTCGACATGATCGCGCCCTAGGACCGAGGCCCAAATCTGCGCCAGCTGCTCGAGCTCGTACCCCTCCGCGAGGAGGCTCGCGCATGGAGCGCCGGCATCTTGCCGGCGGTCCGCCGGCCTCTGGCCGGCCGCCTCCTCTTTCACGATATCCACACGCGCCGGCTCGGTGAACGGCAGCTCGGAAATCCGCGCGCCCGGTTGGGCAGCGATGCCCTCGAGGAGCACGCGCAGATCGTCGGCCATGCGGCGGATCGTGCGCTCTTCGAAGAGATCCGTGCTGTACTCGAACGAGCCACTGAGCTCGTCGCCATCGTGGGCCATGTGCAGCGAGAGATCGAACTGGGCGGTGCCCGGATCGATCTCCACCGCCGAGATCTCGAGCCCCGCGACCGGCGCCGTTTGGCCCGGGTTCTCCTGGAGGGAGAACATCACCTGGAACAGCGGCGTGTGACTCAGGTTGCGCGCCGGCCGCAGCGCCTGGACGAGGCGCTCGAACGGCAAATCTTGATACGACTGAGCCTGCAGCACCTGCTCACGCACGCGGGCGAGGAGCGCCGTGAACGATGGATCGCCGCCGAGATCCGTCCGCAGTACGAGCGTATTGACGAAGAACCCCACGAGCCCTTCGATCTCCACGTGCGTGCGGTTCGCAATCGGCGTCCCGATGCAGAGATCCGTTTGGCCGCTGGTGCGCGCGAGCAAGGTCTGGAAGCCCGCGAGCAGCAGCATGAACGATGTCACGCCTTGGGCCCGCCCGAGCGCGCGCAGCGCAGCGGAAAGGCTTTGCGGAAGCGTGAACGCGAGACGGGCGCCCCGATACGATCGCTCCGCGGGCCGCGGATGGTCCGTCGGCAGCGAGAGCACCGGAGGATCGCTGCCCAGGGTCTGGCGCCAATAGGCGAGCTGCTGCTCGAAAGCCGGCCCATCGAGCCATTCGCGCTGCCAACGCGCGTAGTCCGCGTACTGGATACGCAGCGGCGGTAGCTCCGCATCCGTGGCGTAAAGCTCCGTCACCTCGCGGATCAAGACCCCCATGGACCAGCCGTCCGAGACGATGTGATGGAGCACCACGAGCAGCACGTGCTCGTGTGCCCCGAGCCGGACCAAGGTGACCCGAAGAAGCGGCCCCGCGCTCAGATCGAAGGGACGGTGGGCGCGCTCCTCGAGCAAGGCCAGCGCGTCGTCCGGCGCGGCGCTTCGATCGACGAGCTCCATCGCGAGCGGCTGCTTGGCATCCACGTGCATCACCGGACGTCCACCGTCATCGACGAACCGCGTGCGCAGCGATTCGTGACGTCGAACGACCGACTCGAAGCTGCGCTGCAGACGCGCCGGATCGAGCGGCCCGCGCAGCCGCACCGCCGCCGGAACGTTGTACGACGCCGCAGTGGGCTCGAGCTGCGCGAGAAACCAAAGGCGCTCCTGGGCGAAAGAGAGCGGAAGCTGCCCCTCGCGCGGTCGTGCCACGAGCGGCGGTAGCGACTTCACGGGCCGCCCGCGGAGCACCTCGACCTCGCGCGCTTGCGCGGCGATGGTGGGCGTCTCGAACAGCGCGCGAAGCGGTACCTCGATGTTGAACACGCGCCGAATGCGCGAAAGGACCTGCGTCAGCATCAGCGAATGGCCGCCCAGATCGAAGAACGAGTCCTCGACCCCGACCCGCGGCACGCCCAGCACGTCCGCCCAGATCCCGGCGAGAAGTTCCTCCGTCGGCGTCCGCGGAGGGATCCACCCGTCTGCGTCGCCCGCCTCCGGGGCCGGCAGCGCCCGTCGATCCACCTTGCCATTCGGTGTGCGCGGCAGCGACGAGAGAACGACGAAGGTCGGCGGCACCATGTACTCCGGCACCCGCGCGCGCAGCCACTCCCGCAGTTCGTCGATGCTCGCGCCCGACGTGGCCACGTACGCCACGAGCCGCGTGACACCCGGTCGATCCTCGCGGACCACCACCGCCGCCTCGGTGATCGCCGCATGCTCGGCGAGCCGCGCCTCGATCTCGCCGAGCTCGATGCGGAATCCGCGAACCTTGACCTGGTGATCGCGCCGGCCGGCGAACTCGATGGTGCCATCGGGCCGGTAGCGCCCTAGATCCCCGGTCTGGTACAACCGCGCGCCTGGCTCGTTCTCGAAGGGGTTCGGCACGAAGGCCTCCGCGGTGCGGCGCGGATCGCCCAAGTAGCCGCGGCCAACGCCGATGCCGCCCACGAAGATCTCGCCGCAGACCCCAATGGGCAGCGGCGACAGAAGATGATCGAGGACGTAGAGCCGAAGGTGATCCACGGCCCTGCCAATCGGAACCTGCGTTTCGTCGGCGGGCGGTGGCGTTGTCAGCGGATGCAAGGACACGTCGTCCGAGCACTCCGCGGGCCCGTAGGCATTCATCAGCGGCACGCCCGGATAGCGCCCGAGCCAAGCTCGCACCAGCGCGGCCGGCAGCGCCTCGCCCGTGGGTAGGATCCAGCGGAGTCGCTCCAGTGCGGGTGGCGTCGGCATCTCGCCGGCCGCGTCCAGCATGCCCTGTAGCACGGAGGGCACCACCTCGATGATGCGGATCCCCCGACGCTCGACGTGCTCGAGCAGGCGTGCGGGATCGCGCACGATGTCGTCCGGCACGATCTCGACCACCCCGCCGCAGAGCAATGCCGTGAGAAACTGCCAGACGGAGATATCGAAGCAGGGCGAAGCCGTTTGCGCGACGACGATACCCTCGCCGAGTCCGAGCCGCGGGAACTTGCTGACCATGTTGTTCAGCATTCCGCGCCGCTCGACCATGGCGCCCTTGGGCACGCCGGTGGAACCGCTCGTGTAGATCACGTAGGCCAGATTGAACGGCCCACCGCGTTCGGGCAGATTGTCGTCCGACTCCGTGGAGACCTCTTCGAGGACGACGATGCTCGGGCGACGGCCCGCATCGAGCGATGCCACGAGACGCTCGATGCGTTCTCGATACCGCGCACGGGTGACCACCGCACGCGGCTCGCTGAGCGCGAGAATGCGCGCCACGCGCTCGTCCGGGTAACCCGGCTCCAGCGGCACGTACGCACCTCCCGCCTTGAACACCGCGACAATCATGGTCAGCAGCTCGATCCCGCGATCGTCGATGAGGACCACCCGCTCCTCGGGACCGACACCCCGGGCCGCGAGCGCATGCGCCAATCGGTTCGCATCGCGATTCAACTCCGCGTACGTCCGCCGCCGATCCTCGCACGTGACCGCCACCGCCTCGGGCGTCCGAGCCACTTGCGCGTGAAACAGGGCCGCGTACGAAGAAAAATCGCCGCGCTTTGCCTCCGTCGTATTCCACTCCACGAGAGCTTGCTGCCGCTCGTCCGCCGTGAGCAGCGGCAGATCGCCGAGGCGCGCATTCGGATCGCGGGCCATCCCCGCGAGAAGCGTTCGCAGATTGGCCAGCAGCCGCGCAGCGGCCTCCGGGTGCACGCGCGCCGGATCGTAGGAGAGCTTGAGCGGCAGCTCGGCATCGACCCAGGACATCACCGTGAGCGGGTAATTCGTATGGACGCGGTCCCGCACGTCCTGAACGCGAAATACCATCTTTCCATCGCGCAACGTGGGATCGGTGGGGGCATTCTCGAAGACGAACAAGCTCTGGAAAAGCGCCTGGCCGCGTTCGACCTCACTCCATTTCTGAATATCGACGAGCGGCGCATATTCGTATTGCCGGACTCGAAGATTTTGCCCGAGCAGCTCCACGAGCCAGGGCAAAAGCGGTTGCTCCGGCGGCACGGCCACCCGCAATGGCAAGGTGTTGATGAAGAGGCCAATGATGGACTCGACGTTCGGGAGCTCCGGAGGCCGGCCCGCCACCGTGACCCCAAAGAGCACCTCGCGTTCCCCGCTGTAGTGGCTGAGGAGCAGCGCCCATGCACCCTGCACGATCGTGTTGAGCGTGATTCGGTGACGCTGCGCCAGCCCCGATAGAATTTCAGTGGACTTTCGGTCCAACCGAATCAAAAGGTCGTCGATGGTGGCGTCGTCGGTTCGCGAGCCCGGGCGCCGCTCCTCGATTCCGAGCTGCGTCGCGCTCGCGAAGCCTGCCAGGTATTGCCGCCAGAACGCCTCTGCGGCGGGCAGATCCTGCCGCCCGAGCCAATCGATGTAATCCTTGTACGGACGCGGGGCCGGCAACCGCGGAGTTTCGCCGCGCACCAGGGCCTCGTAGTGGGCGAGAAAGTCCATCATCAACGACGAGGTGCACCACTCGTCGAGCAAGATGTGATGGAAGCTGTGCACGAACTCGTACGTCCGTTCGTCGAGTCGAATGAGGCGAAAACGGGTGAGCGGCGCCTTCCCGAAATCGAACCCCGCGTCGAGCTCGGCCTGCAGCACCGCGGCCAAGCGTGTCTCCTGCGCCTCGCTCCCACGGAGGTCGCGCCAATCGAGAACCTCGAAGGGCATTTCCAGGTTCTTGTGAACGACTTGGAGCGGGCGCTTTTGGCTTTTCCAAACGAACGATGTCCGCAGCACGGGGTGCCTCGCGCCGACGTATTGCCACGCTCGGACGAAGGCATCGATGTGCAGATCGCCCTCCAGCCGATACCGGTTTTGCATCAAATAGATGCCCGAGGTCGGCCGGAGCAGGGTGTGGAACAGCATGCCCTCCTGCATGGGGGAGAGGGCGTAGACGCTTTCGATGTTCGCAGAACGATCAGCCTTGTCGGTCACAGTCTCACCTCTCGAGCTCGTCCAGGAGATCGCTCCACTCCTCGGGGGACAAGCCAGCGTCAGGGGGTTCAGGGGCCGCCGCAGGCGCCTGGGCGGGCGCGTTCTCGGTGGATGCGACGGCCAGTGGAACGGCCAACGCCGCGGCCTCGGCGATGGTCGGATGGTCGAACATCTGCTTGGGCGTGAGCCGCAAACCGCGCTGCGCCGCCCGGGCGATGACCTGCAAGGTGATGATGGAGTCGCCACCCAGCTCGAAGAAGTCGTCATGGATGCCGACGCGCTCTTGGACGAGGAGCACCGCCCAGATCTCGGCCAAGATGCGCTCGGCCTCGGTCTGCGGCGGTGCATACGGGCGCTTCGCCGCGGCCACTGCATCGGGCGCCGGCAGGGCACGCCGATCGACCTTGCCGTTCGGCGACAGCGGTAGCCGATCGAGCACCAAGATGCGCGACGGCACCATGTACGCGGGGAGGCACTCGCCCACCCAGGTGCGAAGCGCCTCGGGCTCCAAGGGCGCGGCCGCGGACACGTACGCGGCGAGGCTCTTGCCGCCGTGGGCTTGCTCGCGCGCGACCACGACGGCCTCGCGGACATCGGGGTGTTGGAGCAGGCGCGCCTCGATCTCGCCGAGCTCCACGCGCAGACCTCGAATCTTCACCTGGTGATCGAGCCGCCCGAGGAACTCGATGGCGCCATCGGGTCGATAGCGCGCGAGATCGCCCGTCCGATACAGCCGCCCTCCCGGCGCCGTCCCGAACGAATCGGGGATGAACCGCTCCGCCGTCAGCTCCGGCCGGCGGTGGTAGCCGCGGGCCAGTCCGACACCGCCCAGATGGATCTCCCCGGCCACACCGTCCGGCACCGGGTGGCCTTGGCGATCGAGGATGTACGTCTGCACATTCGCGATGGGCGAGCCGATGGGCACGGATGCCGTGTCGTCCTCGGGCCGGCAGGCCCACGCCGTTACGTCGATGGCCGCTTCGGTCGGACCGTAGAGATTGTGCAACTCCGCACCAAGCCGCTCGAAGAAGCGCCGTGCGAGCTCGGAGGGCAACGCTTCACCGCTGCAGATGACCCGCCGGAGCGAACGGCACCCCGAGACGCCCGGGGTCTCCAAAAAGGCCTGGAGCATCGGAGGAACGAAGTGCACGGTCGTGACGTCATGCCGCGTGATGAGCTCGAGCAGGCGCTCACCGTCGCGGTGATCGCCGGGGCGGGCCACGACCAAGCCGGCGCCGGTCATGAGGGGCCAAAAGAATTCCCACACGGAGACGTCGAAGCTGAAAGGCGTCTTCTGAAGCACCCGGTCCGAGGTCGTCAGGCCGTAGCGCTCTTGCATCCACTGCAGTCGATTGAGCAGACCGCGATGGCTATTGCCTGCGCCTTTGGGCCGGCCCGTCGAGCCCGAAGTGTAAATCGTATATGCGAGGTTCTCGGGTGCCACGTGGACGCCCGGGTTTTCGGTGGGCTCGCGCTCGATGGTGGCTCGGTCCGCGTCGAGGCAGATCACACGGGCCCGATGCGCGGGCAGGCGCGAAGCCACCGGCCATTGACTGAGGAGCACCGGTGCTCCCGCGTCCTCGAGCATGAAGGCAATGCGGTCGGCCGGATACTCCGGATCGATGGGCACGTAGGCACCGCCGGCCTTGAGGATGCCGAGCAGGCCCACCACCATGTCCACGGAGCGATCCATCGCAATGGCGACGAGCACGTCGGGTCCGACGCCGCAGCGCCTCAGGGCGTGCGCGACCTGATTGGCGCGTTCGTTCAGCTCGCGGTAACGAAGGCTTCGCTCGTCGAAGATGAGCGCGACGTCGTCGGGCTTTGCGAGGGCGTTCGCTTCGAAGAGCTCGTGCACGAGTCGGTCGCTCGGATACGGGCGCTCGGTCGCGTTCCGCTTGGCCACGGTGCGCCGATCGTGCAATTCGCCGAGCAACGACAGCGCGCCCACCCGCGCCTCGGGGCGGCTGCTCAACTGACGAAGCGCCGCCTCGACGAGGCCGAGCAACCGCGATGCACCTTCCTGGTCGAAGCGGCGTAGGTCGTACGAGAGCCGGAGCCGGAGCTCGGGCCCGGGGATGACCGTGAGGGTGAGCGGGTAGTTCGTCTGCTCCGTGAACTCGACATCCCGCACCGCGAGCCCGGGCAGTCCTTGGTAGGCGCGCGGATCGGCGGGGTAGTTCTCGAAGACCAAGAGGCTTTCGAACAGGGCCTGGCCCGAGGGCAGGGGACTCCAAGCCCGCGCGCGGGCGAGGGGCGTGTGCTCGTAGGCGCCGAGCTCCGTGGTGCGCGTCAGGAGATCGCGCAGCCAGTCCGCCACCGTCGTGGATGCCGGCACGGCCACGCGCAGGGGGAGCGTGTTGATGAAGAGCCCCACCATGCCTTCCACGCCGGGCAGGGTCGCCGGTCGTCCGGCCACCGTGATGCCGAAGAGAACATCGTCGACGCGGGCCGTGCGACCGAGCACGAACGCCCACGCGCCCTGGGCCACCGTGTTGAGCGTGAGCCGTTGCTGCTGCACGAAGCGCTGGAGACGCTCCGTGGCCGACCCCGAGAGCGTCAGCGCTTCCACGCCCTGTCCCGTGGGAATGTCGGCCGCCTGCACCCGCTCGAGCGGCAACGGCGTGGCCGCGTGAAAGCCCTCCAAGGTGCGCTGCCAAAACGGCTTGGCCGCGTCGGGATCGTGCTCGTGCAACCACGCGATGTGGTCGCGGTAACGCGTGCGCGTCGTCAACGAGACCGTCCGCCCCGAGCGCAAGGCATCGTAGACGGAGAACGCATCGCGCAGGACGAGGGCCGCGGACCACCCGTCGAGGACGAGGTGATGGTGGCTCCAGAGAACCAGGTGGACATCGTCCTCCAGGCGCAGGAGCGAGATGCGCATGAGCGGACCCTGCCCGAGTTCGAACCCCTTCGCGCGATCGGCCTCGAGACGGGCCTCGATCCGCGGGCGATGCTCGTCCACGCCGAGGTCGCGCCAATCCTCGATGCCAATGTCGATCGCCGCCGCGCGCCCGACGATCTGAAGCGGCTCGTCGGCGCCCTCCCATAGGAAGGTCGTGCGCAGCACACCGTGGTGCTCGACGACGGCTTCCCATGCGTGGCGGAACGCGTCCGGGTCGAGTGCCCCCTCCAGCCGGCAGGTCACCTGCTCGACGTAGACGCCCGAGCCGGGCTCGTACAAGCTGTGAAAGAGGAGCCCTTGCTGAAGTGGGCTCAAAGGATACACGTCCTCGACGTCGCGCCGGGCGGCCAGCACGCGGTCCAAGGTCGCCTGCTCGAGTCGTGCAAGCGGGAAGTCCGATGGCGAGTAGGGTACGTCGCCGCGTTTGCCTGCCTCGAGTGCATGGTTCGAGAGGTCGCGGATGCGCGCGGCGAAATCCTGCTGCAGCCGCTCGATGGTCTCGCGCCGGTAGCGCGCGCCGCTGTAGCTCCATGTCACGCGCAGGCGGCCGCCGACCACGGCGCAATCGATCTCCAGCTCGTAGCCTCGGGGAGATCTGGGATCGCGTTCGGGGCCAGCATCGGCATCGGCGAATGCGAAGAGCGGGCTTTTCGCGAAGAGATCGTCCCATTGTCCGAGGTAGTTGAAGCTCACCTCGGGTGCGCGTTGCTCGCGGATCGCCTGCGCACGCGGGTCATTCGTGAGATGGCGCAGCAGTCCGTAGCTCCCACGCATGGGCGACAGACTGCGAAGTCGTTCCTTCACCGCGCGGAGCGCGTGCTCGGGCGCCGCGTCGGCCGGGATCTCCAGCCGTACTGGGTAGACCGACGTGAACCACCCGACTGTGCGTGAGACGTCGACATCATCGAGCACATCGCGCCCGTGCGCCTCCAGCTCGACGAGCACCGCGTCGTGTTTCGTCCACTGCGCCAGGGCCCCGGCAAAGGCCGCGAGCAGCACCTCCTCCACGCGCATGCGGTACGCGGGGGCCGACTCGAGCAGCGCTTGCGTCGCTTGCACGTCGAGACGCTCCGTGAGGCGCACCGTTTCCCCCTCGATGGCGGCGCCCGCGGGATCGTCCACGGGAAGCGAAGGCCTTGGCACCTCGAGCCACGCGGGTACGTGCTGCAGGATCGCTTCCGACTGGGCATGCACCGCAAGCCGACGCGCCCACGTGCCAAAGGCGCTGGACGTCGAGGGAAGCTGGATCGCCTCACCCGAGGTGTGCTGCGCATAGGCGAGCTGCAGGTCTTCGAGCAGGATGCGCCAGGAGACCGCGTCGACCACCAGGTGATGGGCGACGAGCAGCAACTGGGCAGGCGACGCACCGCGATCGAGGAGCACCGCACGGAGCAGGGGCCCGTCGCTCAGATGAAGCTGCGACTGCCCATGCTCGAGGGTGTCCGCGCGCACGAGCACCGCGCGCGACGCCGGCGCGTATTCTTGCCGCCAGTCGCTCGCGGTGCGGGTGAAACGTAGCCTCAGGGCATCGTGATGCTCCGCCACCGCGGCGAGTGCGGTCTCGAGCGCCTCGAACACGACGGGCTGGCGCAGCTCGAGCAAGAACGATTGATTCCAATGGTGCGGGTTCTCGGCGCCCTGCGCGAAGAACCAGCGCTGGATGGGCGTGAGGGGAACCTCGCCCTCCGGCCGCTCCGCGCCCGCGGGTGTTTCCGAGAGCGGCTCCGCGACCGTCGCCAGTTCGGCGATGGTCTGATGGAGGAAGATCTGCCGCGCCGTGATCGCGAGCCCGGCGGCCCGAGTGCGCGAGACGACCTGCAGCGCCAGGATCGAATCGCCACCGATCTCGAAGAAGTTTTCCCGCGTCCCCACGGGTCTTCCCAGCAGCGACGTCCACACGGTGGCAAGAACCGCTTCCGCATGGGTCGTCGGCGCCGTGGCTGCGCGCTCGGCGTCGATGGTTGGCGCCGGCAATGCGCGCCGGTCGACCTTGCCGTGCGTCGTATGGGGCAGCTGATCGAGTACCACGAACGACGATGGCACCATGTAGTCCGGCACCCGCTCCTTCAGGGCGCGCCGGAGGGCCTCCGGCTCCACGGTGGCATCGGCCGCGACGTACGCGACCAAGCGGCGATCGCCCGGGAGGTCTTCCCGCACGAGCACGATCGCCTCGCGCACGCCGGGGTGCGCGGCGAGTTGTGTCTCGATCTCGCCCGGCTCGATGCGAAAGCCGCGCAGCTTCACCTGATGATCCACGCGGCCGGCGAACTCCAATTGTCCATCGTCGCGCCAGCGGACGCGATCGCCGGTCCGATAGAGCCGCTCGCCCGGCCGCCCCGAGAACGGATCCGGCACGAAGCGCGCGGCGGTTTGATCGGGACGTCGCCAGTACCCGCGCGCAAGGCCTTGTCCGCCCAGGTGAAGCTCGCCCATCACGCCGACGGGAACCGGTTCCCCCGCGGCATCGAGCACGTAAGCGCGCACACCCGCGAGGGCGCGCCCGATGGAGGTTGCCCACGCATCGCGCGGATCGGTCACCGTCAAATCGCTGACCGTCGCGCTCACGGTGGCCTCGGCCGGGCCGTACGTGTTGAGCAAGCGAACGTGCGCCGCGCTGGCCGAGGCCCGCCACGCGCTCACCCGCTCCGGCAGGGCCGCCTCGCCACCGATGATGAGCAGGCGCAAGCAGGCAGGCACCGTGAGTCCCTCCTCCAGGCCCGCCACGACGCGATGCCAAT
The DNA here is from genome assembly GCA_037157775.1 of Sorangiineae bacterium MSr12523. NCBI lineage: Bacteria > Pseudomonadati > Myxococcota > Myxococcia > Myxococcales > Pendulisporaceae > Pendulispora > Pendulispora brunnea. The sequence continues at coordinate 8,803,104 of CP089982.1, read as the reverse complement.
ACATCGTCGGAAGGTCCAGCACGGTGATGCCCCAGCGCTCGCACGCGTCGAGGAACGTGGCCACCGATTCGAGCATTTCTTCCGTGCGCAACACCAGGGTCGCGCCGCGCGCCAGGCAGGGGAAAATCTCCTCCACGCTCGCATCGAAGCTCAGGGCCGCGAACTGCAGCACCCGATCGCCGGGCGCGATGGCATAGTGCGCGGCCGCCGTTTCGACGAAGCTCACCAGCGTCCGTTGCGCGACCACCACGCCCTTGGGCACCCCCGTCGAGCCCGACGTATAGAGGATGTACGCGGCCTGTTCGAGGGCGGGATCTTCCGGCGAAACGACGTCCGCTTCCCCATCGAGGCACCCGAGCGCCGGATCGAGGACCAGCGTGTCCACACCCGGCGGCAAATCGGCGTGGCCTTCGGCGATGACGACGGAAACCCCCGCGTCCTCGATCAACTGGGCCATGCGCTCGCGCGGGTATTTCGGATCGATGGGCACATAGGTGCCGCCCGCACGAAGCACGCCGAGCACGGCGACGATCATGCCGATCGAGCGAGGCAGGCACACGCCGACCCTCCTCTCGGAGCCGACGCCGCATCGTTGCAAACGATGCGCAAGCTGCCGGGAGCGCCGGTCGAGCTCCCCGTACGTCATGCGCCGCTCGTCATGGACGAGGGCCACCGCGTCGGGGGTGCGCGCAGCTTGCTCCTCGAACATGCGGTGCACCCGACGCGTCGCGGGGCGCGGCACGTCGTTGGAGCCGCTCCAGCCGAGAAGCTGGCTGCGCTCCTCGGGCGCGAGCATCGGCAATTGGGAGAGGCGCGCGTCCGGGTTCGCCGCGGCGCCTTCGAGCACACGGCGCACGTGCGTGCTGAATCGCGCGATGCGGGGCTCGTCGAACAAGTCCATGTCGTATTCGATCGCGCCGGCCAGACCATCGTCGTCGGGCGCGAACTCGAGGGACAAATCGAACTGCGCGCCGCCCGCATCCAGATCGAGCAAGCGCATCGTGAGCCCCGGGATCGCCGGCATCTCCCCCAGCGCGGGTTGGAGCGCAAACAGCACTTGGCATAGCGGAGCGTGGCTCAAGTCGCGCGTCGGGCGCACGGCCTCGACCACGCGATCGAACGGAACGTCTTGGTTCGCCTGCGCATCGTGCACGGTGTCCTTCACCCGCCCGAGCAGGGACACGAACGACGGATCGCCACCGAGATCCGTACGGAGCACGACGGTGTTGGCGAAGCAGCCGACGAGCCCTTCGAGCTCCGCCCGGTTTCGGTTGGTGACCGGCGTGCCGACGGCAATGTCGGTCGCCCCCGTGTAACGCGCAAGCACGGCTTGGAACGCCGCGAGCAACACCGTGTACAGGGTGGTCCCTTGCTGCTTCGCCCGATCGCGCAGCCGGTCCACGAGCTCACCGGGCACTCGGAAAAAGTAGCGCGCTCCCCGGTGACGCTGGATCGCGGGCCGCGGGCGATCCGTCGGCAGCTCCAGAATGCCATCTTGGCCGGCGAGCTTCTGACTCCAGTAGGCGAGCTGCGAGATGAGGACCCCCGCCTCGGCGCGCCGGCGTTGCCAATCCGCGAAGTCCGCATACTGCAGCGCCAAATCGGCCAGCGGCGACGGTTTTCCGGCCGCGAGCGCCGCATACAACACGGCGAATTCCTGCAGGACCAGGTGGGTCGACCAGCCATCGAATACGATGTGGTGCACCACCCACACGAGCACGTGCTCGTTGGGTCCAATACGCAACAGGAGCAGCCGCAGCAGCGGGCCGTTCACCAGATCGAAGGGGCGCCGTGATTCGCGTTCGATCAGGCGCCGCGCCTCCGGCTCGCGCTCGCTCGCCGCCAGTCCGCTCAGATCGACCACCGGCACACGCTGCGCGCTCTCCGGGTGAATCACTTGCGAGGGTTGGCCATCGACCGCCTCGAATGTCGTGCGCAGAACTTCGTGCCTGCGCACGATCTCGGTCACGCATCGTTCCACGAGGCCCGTGTCGAGGGGGCCATCGAGCCGCACGGCCGCCGCCATGTTGTACGACGTGCTCTCGGGCTCGAGCTCCCCGTGAAGCCAGAGTCGCTCCTGCGCAAAGCTCATTGGGAAAACGAACAGATCCTCGCTCACGTCGAAGCTCCCTCCTCGGGACGATACGATTCGGCCATGGCCACCAGCACTTGGCGGGGCCCTTTGAAGGACGATCGGCCGTGCGCCACCAGCATGTTGTCGGCCAGCACCACGTCGCCCTCTTGCCACGGGAACGCCACGGCGACCTGCCGATACACCTCGCGAATCTCGTCGAGAACACCGTCCTCGATGGGCGTGCCATCGCCGTAAAAGGCGTTGCGGGGCAGCTCGTCCTCGGCGAAGACGGCCAGCAAACCTTCGCGCGCCGCCGGCTCGAGGTTCGAGACGTGGAAGAGGTGCGCTTGATTGAACCAGACCACGTCCTTCGTGCGCGGGTGCGTGGCGATGGCCTGGCAAATCTGCCGCGTGCGCAGCTCACCATCGTCCTTCCACTCGCAAAGGATGCCCGCGTCCCGGCAGAAGCCCTCGACCACCTTGGGATCCTCCGTGCCGAAGACCTTTTGCCAGGGGACGTCGAGGCCGTTGCCGTAATTGCGCGTGTACATGACCTTCTTGGCCACGAAGCGCTCGCGGATGCGCGTGGGGATCCGGCGCAACACCTCGCGGCTGTCGGCGAGCGGGGTCTCACCGCCCTCGAGCGCGGGCTTGGCGCAGTAGAACCAAATCTTGAGCGGCCACTCCGTGGTGTACGACTGCTCGTTGTGCAGCGGGATCTGCTGGTGCGCGGGGTATTCGGTGGAGGTGTAGATGCGCCCGGACAGTTGCGAGCGCGGCGTCGAGCCGAAGGTGTACTCCAGGAGATCGGGCGTGACGAACGAGACCATGCGCTCGAAGTCACTGGGGCCGCGCACGGGAAATCCGCGGAAGAGAACGGCCCCCTGCCTCGCGAGGTGCTCTTCCACGGCGGCGCGGATGCTTTCGGCGAAGTCCGACAGATCGCCCGGCCCGCTCGGGCTCACGATGCTCGGGAAGGGGCCGAAGCTCACGACGTCTTGCCCTCCATCTGCTTGCGCAGGCTGAGGGGCCGCATGTCGGTCCAAACCGTGGCGATGTGGTCCAGGCATTCGGACTTCGTTCCGCTCTTGCCTGCGTCGCGCCAGCCCAGAGGATTGTCGCGGTACTCCGGCCAGATGGAATACTGCTCCTCGTGGTTGACCACCACTTTGTACGTCGTCGTATCGTCGTGTTCTTCGCTCATCGTTTTTCTCCTTGGGTTGGTGCGAGCGTCAAAGTCGCGCGGGTGGCGCCCGCCAGCAGTGGCAAAGGACGGCCCGCAACCCACGCCGCCTGTTGGTCGCCGTAGTGGGGTGAAAGCGGGTGACCGGATTGACCCGCGGGCATGTGGAGGATGGCATCGCGCTCATGCCCGGGCGCGACGACGAGGCGCTCGCTCGCGCCAAGCGTGCCCGCGGCCATGCGCACGCAGGAGCCGCAGCCGGCGAGGGGCTCGGCGGGCATGTCCAGCCATCGGCCGAAGAGCGGCACCCCGTCCGAGAGCGGGTGGCGGACCTGCACGTGATTGGCCTCGCCCCAAGCGAGGTTTGCGGGGTCCTTGCCGTAGCGTTTCTTGGCTTCGTCCTGCGCCTTCAAAAGGGACGCGCGCACGAAGTCGTTCCAGCTCGGGGCGGGCGGGGGGACGAGGCTGCTCGGTCGTTCGGTGAGGAGCCGCTGCATCGGGGTATCGATGTCCCCGAGGTCGAATTGGAACTCCGGCTCGAGGGTGCGGCAGGCACCGAGCCATGCGCCGAAGATCTCCTTGGCGAGGACGCGCCGAAACGAAACGAGCCACGCGAACCCCGGGCTCGTGACATCCGCGCGACCATCCCACGCCTCGAGCGCCGCACGGGCCTCGCCCAGCCGCGGATTGGCCGCGACCGCAGCATCGTCGAGCGTCGCCAGTGCCGCGTCGCGGTAGATGTCGAACGGCTCGCTGCGCGTGTCGAGTTGAACGGCGAGCATGTCGCCCTCGGTCACCTTGGGCATCTCCCGCAGCCGCTCCGTGATTCGGTAGGCGCGGTAACCGTTGACGAAGTCGTGGCCGAGCACAGGCACGTCGGGCCCGATCGGCATGCGTTGGTTCGCGTTCACCACGAAGCCCGACGGCGGATCGAGAAGGCGCGGCATCGCCGTCGGCGCGACGTAGCTGCCCCACGCGTCGTTGCCGCCCGCCCACGAGACGCTCACCTCGCCGTCGAATCCCTGCCGACGGGGGATGCGCCCGGTCATCGTCCAGCCGATCCGCCCCTTCTCGTCGGCCAGCATGGCATTCATCGGCGGGTTTCCCGCGCGGTTCATCACGGCGGCGGCGTCCTCGATCGTGCGTGCGCCGTCCATCTCGAGCAGGCCGAAATCCACGGCCTCCGGATCGAGGGCCGTCCATTTCACGGCCACGTCCCGGCCCAGGAGCTTGCGCGAGGCCACCGGGCCCCACATCGTGCGGCGAATCGGGGTCGTTACGTCGGCCTCGCCCTGCACCTTCACGACGGCTTGCTCCACCTCGAACGGCTTCCACCCGTCCGGCGTGCGGTACGCGTCGGGGTGCTGCGGATCGGTCTCGAGCTGGACGAGGTCGAACACGTCGCCCTCGAGATTCGTGAGCCCCCAGGCGACGTGACCGTTCGACCCCGCAATCACGGCGGGCACCCCGGGCAGCATCACCCCGGAGATCTCCAGCTCACCGTAACGAAGCGTGGCGCGGTACCAAACATTGGGCACGCCGAGATCGAGATGCATGTCGTTGGCGAGGATGGCGCGTCCATCCTGCGTCTTCGTGCCCGCGACGGCCCACCCGTTGGAGCCCTTCGGTGCCTCGCCCGCGCTGGCCGAGAGCACCGGTTCGTTTCCCGGACCGGGGGGCGTCGCGGCGAGCGCGTGAAGCTCGCGGACGGGCAACGGTCTCTCCTCCATCCGCGCGCCCAAGAGTGCCCGCGTGTAGCGATCGCTGTCGGGCGAGAGGAAGTCGGCGACGTTCGGCGGCACGCAGCGGGCGATGACGCTATGGGTTCGCTCCTGATCCTCGCTGCTGCTCAAAACCTGGAACATGCCGAGGGCGACGAGTGCGCTGTCCTCCGGCCGCCAAGGCTCGGGGTGGTAGCGAAGCAGCTGGAACTCGAAGGGGAGCGTACGCCCGCGCGCGAGGTAGGCGTTGACTCCTTGCGTGTACGCCTCGACCGCGGCGCGCTGCGGGGCAGGGAGGCGTGCGACGATGAGGGACGCGAGTCGGTCGAAGCCGTAGGTGCGGCTCTGTACATCCATCGAGAGCAGATCGCGTCCGAAGATCTCCGCGAGGCGGCCCGCGGCCTGGCGGCGCTGAAGGTCCATCTGAAAGAGTCGATCGCGCGCGTTGAGGTACCCGAGCGCGCGCCATGCGTCCTCGCGCGACGCGGCTCGGATCGTGGGGATCGCATGCTCGTCGCTGGTCACCGTGACGGTGTCGGCGAGGCCTGCGACGGTCACCTTCGCGTCCAACTCGGGCAGGGACGCCCGCAAGGTGAACGTGACGAATCCCACGGCGGCGAGGAGCAGGCCGCCCAACGTGGCGGCCGCCCAGAGCACGAGGCGCCGCCATCTCGCGCGCGTGCGGGTCATGACGCCTGTTCGGCTGCCCGCACCGCCTCGTCGAAGATGGTGGCAATGGAGTCGACCTGCTCCGCGGTGACGATGAGCGGCGGGAGAAAGCGCACGACGGTGTCGTTTCGGCCGCCCAGTTCGACGATGAGACCTCGCCGCAGCGCTTCCGATTGAATGAGCCGGGCCTTCGCGGGCGCGGCCGGGTGTGCGCCCGCGGCATCGGGCTCGCGCTCACGATCGACGATCTCGGCGCCGACCATCAGCCCGCGTCCGCGCACGTCGCCGATGCAACGCGAGCGACCTTGAATGGCCATAAGGTGCTCGCGGAGGCGCTCGCCCATCGCGCCGGCGTGGCGATCGAGCCGCTGCTCGCGAATCGCGTCGATGGTGGCGATGCCCGCGGCCATGGCGAGCTGGTTGCCGCGGAACGTGCCGGCATGCGCGCCCGGTGCCCAGCGATCGAGATCCTTGTCGTAGAGCACGACGCTCATCGGAAGGCCGCCGCCGATGGCCTTCGAGAGAACGAGCACGTCCGGCACCACGTCCGCGTGCTCGAAGGCAAACATGGCCCCCGTGCGGCCGAGGCCCGATTGAACCTCGTCGAGGATCAGGGGAATGCCGCGCTCGCGGGTGATCCTGCGGATCTCTTGCAACCACGTGAGCGGTGCGGGAATGACCCCGCCCTCGCCTTGAACCGGCTCGACGACGAGCGCCGCGGGCGAGACGATGCCGCTGTACGGATCGTCGAGCAGTCGCTCCACGAAGGTGCTGGCCAGGCGTCCGGTCTCCGCGCCGCCAACCCCGAACGGGCACCGGTACGCATAGGGATAGGGCAGGAAGTGAACATCGGGCATGAGCCCTGCGACGTGTTCCTTCGGGCCGCGGCTCCCGGTGAGTGCCAGCGCGCCATGGGTCATGCCGTGGTAGGCCCCGCGAAATGCCAGCACCGAGCGCCGGCCGGTGGCCGTCTTCACGAGCTTGAGCGCGGCCTCGATGGCATCGGCACCCGTGGGCCCGCAGAACTGGATGCGCGCCCGCTCGGCGAATCGCGGGGGCAAAAGCCCGATCAGGTCATCGATGAAGCGGTGCTTGACCGGCGTCGTCAGATCGAGCGTCTGCATGGGCAGGTCCTGGGAAATCGCGCGAACCAGCGCTTCCTTGACCAGCGGGTGGTTGTGCCCGAGCGCGAGCGCGCCCGCCCCAGCGAGGCAATCGATGTACGAGCGCCCGTCCGCATCTTTGACGTAGATGCCGCTGGCACTCGCCAGTGCGAGCGGCAAACCGCGCGGGTAGCTACGCGCGTTCGATTCGCGCGCCGCTTGCTGCTCGAGGTAGACGCTGTTCGGGATGTGTCCCGAATGGGAAGGCGAAGAGCTCTGCAACGAAGGTACGTTCACGGCGTGTTCCTTTCCATGGAGTCCATGGCGTGCGCCTCAATTCATGACCCTGACGACTGGCCCCGGCGCAGGCGCTGGCGGGACCGCGACCTCGGAGAGAACGCCGAAGTCCATGTGCAAGCAGCGATCGGCGACGCCGAAGTACTGCTCGTCGTGGCTGATGACGAGCGCAGTTTTTCCCTGCGCCCGCAGTTCCGGGAGAAACTCCCGGTAGAAGACCCTGCGAAATTCCGGGTCCTGATCGGCCGCCCACTCGTCGAAGAGAAAGAAGGAGCGGTCCTCGAGCAGCGCCGCGACCAATGCCAGCCTTTTGCGCTGGCCGGTCGAGAGCCCATCGAAGCGCAGCTTGCCGTCTTCGATGGTGATGCGGCGGTCGAGTTTGAGCCTCTGGAGGTACCCGGCCACGCGCTCGCGGACGTGGGCATTGCCGAGGCCGAGCTGCTCGTCGAAGACATGGTAGTCGGCGAAGACGGCGGAGAAGATCTGACGGTACTGATCGCGGTTGGACGCATCGATGGGGATGCCGTCGACGCGAAGCTCGCCCGCCTCGGGCGTGTAGAGCCCGAGCAGCACCTTGGCGAGCGTGGTCTTGCCGCTCCCGTTGCCGCCCACCAGGAAGACGATTTCGCCCGGGCGAAAGCCGAGTGCGATGGGGCCGAGTCGAAAGGTAGTCTCCTCGTACTCGCGCATGTAGCTGTGGGTGACGCCGCATAGCTCGATGCGCTGCCAGCTCGATGCGAAGGTGCTCGCCGGAAGGGCGGGTCGCACCCGGTCGGCTTCGTCGTGCGCCGCGAGCGCGAGGCCTAGCTCGTCGAGCTTGCGAAAGGCCACGGCGGCGCGACCGGCCGAGGGCGCGATTTCCACCAGCTGCGCGACGGGGCCCATCAGGTACAGGAGGGTCAACGTCGCGCCCGCGACCGCGGAAGCCGAGAGGCCCGTCGCACCGGGAAGAACGAACACCGTGACGCCGAGCGCCGCGTAGAACAAGAGGCCGCCCCAGCCCATGCCGAAGCTGTATCGGGTCATGCCCGCCACGAAGTCGCGTTCGTAGGTGGAAAGGCTCTGACCAAACGAATCGGTCAGAAAGGCCTCGCCCCGTCCGCGGTTGATCTGCAGCTCCTTGATGCCCGCGGTGAGCGAGCGGAAATGACGAAAAAGGGTGTCGCTGGTTTCGCGTGCGCGCTCGAAGAAGCGCAGAGCGCCCGATTCGTGAAGGCGAAAAAGGGCGACGCCGACGGCAATCGCGGCCAGGACCACGAGGAACGCCGAGCGGGCGATCCAGGCGAGGTACAGAAGGCAACCGAGGATGGTCGCGGCGCACACGCAAATGTGGGGCAGCTGCACGTAGGCCTGGGTGATGACGAGGGCGTCGTCGTTGAGCGCCGCCAAGAGGCGATGGGAGCCCAGTGTCTCGATCTGGCGAAGGGGCGCTTCGACGATGTTGCGGCCGAGCCGCCTGCGGACCTCGCCCACGATGGATTGCCCCAGCCGGGTGAGGAGCACCTCCGAGATCCCCTTGCTGACCACCGCCAGCAGGGTCAGCCCGACGAAGCTCGTCATCAGCCGGTCGCGCGTTGCGCTGGCTGCGGCCTCACGGGACATGGCGTCGTGCACGAGGCCAATCACCGCGGCGCCGCAGAGGCCACTGACGAGACCCGCGCCGATGGCGCAAGCCACGACGGGCCAGGAGCCTCGCAGGAGGGAGCCGGAGGTCTTCATTCGCTGCGCCCCTTGATGCGTCGCGCGGCGCTTCGAGGCAGTGCCACCAGTGCGGGTTCGGCCGGCGGCGCCGAAGGCTCGGCCCGCAGCGTGCGCACCCGCTCCGCGAGACCGAGGGCCGTCGGCCGCTCGAAGAAGTCCTGAAGCGACAAGGCGATCCCGAACACGTCGCGAACGCGATTGAGGATCTGCAGCGCGACCAACGACTCGCCGCCCTGCGCGAAGAAGTCTTTCCGCGGGTCGATGCGCGGGACGCCAAAGGCCTCCGCCCATATCGTGGTCATGCGCTCCTCGAGGCCATCGAGGGAGGCGACCTTCTCGGGGGCCGGTTTGGGAGTCTCGGCACCGAGATGGCGCATGAGGATTTTGCCCTCGTCGTCCTTCGGCAATCCGTCGAGGGCCTGTGTGGAGACGATGACGTGGGATGCCGCGGGCTGGGCGATGAGCCGGGAGAAGACCTCTTGTCCCTCGGCCACGGACATGGCGGGCGTTTCCGTCGCGCCGTTGTCGAGGGAGAGGCCCATGGCTTCGAGTCGGGCGGCGGCGTGTGCGGCCATGCCGATGCCGCGCCAGCGATCGAGGCTCACCGAGAGGGTCTTTCGCGCGGTGCGCCGGCCGAGGCTCTGCGCGAAGGCATCGAGAAACGCGTTGGCCGCCGCGTAGCCGGCTCGCCCGACGCCCCCGCTCAACGACGTGAGGGACGAACAATAGAGGACGAAGTCGAGCGGCGCATCCGCCTCCTCCAGCAGCGCCTCCTCGAGTGCGAGCGCCCCCAGCGCCTTGGCGCGCAGCTCGCCGACGAAGGACTCCACGGTGAGGCCTCCGAGGAGGCCACCGCCCGCGATGCCGGCCGCGTGAATCAACCCCGCGAGCGGGCCGAATCGTTCGCGCGCCTGAGCGAGCACGTCGCGCATGGCCGAGACGTCGGCCACGTCCGCGCGTACCACGAGCACCTCTGCGCCCATTCCCTCGAGGAGATGCACGCGCTGGCGTTGCTCGTCCGTCGGCTCCGATCGGCCCGTGAGCACGAGCCGCGCGCGCACGGTTCGCGCAAGGGTCTCGGCCAGGGCGAGCCCGATGCCTCCGAGGCCCCCGGTGATGAGGTACGCGCCCCGTTCGCGAAGACCTGCGCCGCGGGGCGCTTCCTCGATCCGGATCGGCGCCACCGTGGGAAGCCAGCGATGCGCACCGCGCAAGGCGACCACGGGTTCTTCCTCGGCGCATCGCGCCTCCGCGAGGAGTCTTTGCACGATGGCGTCGTCGTCGGCGCTCTCGAGGTCGACGAGACGGCAGTGAAGGCGAGGCCACTCGAGGGAAAGCGTGCGGCAGAGGCCGACCAGCGGTGCGTGCTCGGGGTGCAGGATTTCGCGACCGGTGACGTCGTGCAAACCCTGCGCAAGGACCAGAAGCCTCGCGGCGCCGAGGGCCGTCGCCGCGGCCATGACGCTGGCCGCGCCGCGTTCTTGCGCGCGAAGAAATGCGTCTGCGTCGAGGGCGCCCTCGCTTGCATCGCCGAGCGCGAAGGCATGCACGATGTGCGTCGCGGCGGTCGCGTTTGTCGCACATGCAGCGGCGAGGGCTCGGTAGTCGTCCACCGCGGAGGGCCGAAGCACGAAATCGTGCGCGCCCGTCTTCGCGAAGGCGGGGCCGCTGCGCGCGCGGGTGACCCGGACGCTCGCCGTCGAGAGGGTCGCAACGAGCCGCGTGACGAGCGGACCGTCGTCGCCCAAGACGATCCAGTGCATGCCCGTGTCCACGCCTTGCACCGCTGCGGCCGGTGCGCGTTTCCACGAGGGCGCGTAGAACCAGTCGTTCAACGATCGCGCGGGGGCCGGCGCGTTCGAGGCCTTGCGCGGGCGCGGTTCGAGCCAGTGCCGCTGCCGCTCGAAGGGCGTGGCGGGCAAGGAGACCCGCCGACCACGCCGCGTGCCCGCGAGCGCGGTGAAATCGATTGGCGCGCCCAGGACCCAGAGGTTGCCGGCGGCTTCGAGAAAGGGCATCGAGGCCAGCGCCTGGCCCGCGGCGGTCCGCTGCCAGAGACCGGTCAGCGTTCGTCCAGGGCCGATCTCGAGCGCGATGCGATCGGGCCGCGTGGCCAGGGCCCGGACGCCCTCCGCGAAGCGCACGGGTTGGCGCAAATGCTGGACCCAGTAGTTGGGATCCTGCGCCTGCGCCGCCGTGATCCACGTGCCCGTCACGTTGGAGATCCAGGGTACGCGCGGCTCGGAGAAGGACACGCGCGCCACCACGTCCCGGAACGCATCGAGCACGCCGTCCATCAGGTGCGAGTGGAAGGCGCGCTCTCCGCGGAGTCGCCGCGACTGCAGTCCCGCGGCCGCGGCCTCGCGCTCGACCTGCTCGATCGCGGAAACGGAGCCCGAGAGCACGCACTGGCCGTCCGCATTGACCGCCGCAAGGGACACCTCGGCGCCGAGCCAACGCTGGACATCGGCCTCGGACGCGGGGATGGCCAGCATGGCGCCCGCGGGCGTCGCTTCCATCAAACGGCCGCGCGCGGCGACCAGTCCGAGCGCGTCGTCGAGCTTCAAGCAGCCCGCGAGGCAAGCCGCCACGTATTCGCCGACGCTGTGGCCGATCATCGCCTCGGGCTCGATGCCCAGCGACGCCCAAAGCTGCGACAGCGCATGCTCGAGCACGAAGAGCGCAGGTTGGGTGAGCGAGGTGCGGTCGAGCTCCTCCGTCTCGTAGAACATCACCCGTTTCAGATCGAGCCCGAGGATCGGCTCCAGACGGCGCGCGCAGTCATCGATGGCGCGCGCGAATGCGGGCACGCTCTCGTAAAGCTCCCGCCCCATGCCGGCGCTCTGGCTGCCCTGCCCGGAGAACAGAAATACCACGGGCGGAGCTTCTCCGACCGCACTTTGGGCCTGCGACGCTGCGCGATCCGCGCGCAGGGCGGCGATGGCCTCCGCCTTCGATCGCGCGACGATCGCGCGGCGATGGGAGGCGGCGCGCCGGCCCATTTGCAGGGTAAATGCGGTATCCGCCAGGCGAAGGGTCGCGTCGTCCTCGAGGCGTGCGGCAAGCGCATCGCTCACCGCGGCAAGCCCGTTGCCTGAGCGAGCCGACACGACGAGCAACTCCGCCCGGTCCTCGGCCTCCTCGGCCTGCACCACGGCGGGCGGCGCCTCCAGGACGGCGTGCGCATTCGTCCCACCGAGACCGAACGCGCTGACCCCCGCACGGCGTGGACCCGAAGGTTCCCAATCGAGGAGGCGGGTGGCAACCCGAAAGGGGCTGCGTTCGAAGTCGATGGCCGGGTTCGGCGCCGCGAAGTGCAGGTTCGGTGGGATCCGGCCTTCTCGCACCGCGAGGGCGGCCTTGATGAGGCCCGTGATGCCCGCCGCCGCGTCCAAGTGCCCGACGTTGGTCTTCACCGAGCCGATGGCGCAAAAGCCCGTGCGCTCCGTGCTGGCGCGGAAGGCCTGCGTGAGGGCCGCGATCTCGATGGGATCGCCCAGCGGCGTGCCGGTGCCGTGGGCCTCGACATAGCCCACCGAGTCCGCGGTGATGCCGGCGGCCGCGTGCGCGTCTCGGATGACGCGGGCCTGGCCGTCGACACGGGGTGCGGTGTAGCCGATCTTCTTGCGTCCGTCGTTGTTGATCGCGGACCCTTTGATCACGGCGACGATGGAGTCCCCATTGGCCAATGCATCGTCGAGTCGCTTGAGAAGCACCACGCCCGCGCCGCTGCCCGACACCGTTCCTTGGGCGCGCTCGTCGAAGGCGCGGCAGTGGCCGTCGGGCGAACCGATCGCGCCCTCTTGATAGAGGAACCCGGCGGTCTGCGGCACGGTGATGGACACGCCACCGGCCACGGCGAGATCGCATTCACCGCCGAGCAGCGCTCTGCATGCCAGGTGCACCGCCACCAACGAGGTCGAGCACGCGGTTTGAACGGCCACGCTCGGCCCTTCGAGGTTCAGTCGGTACGAAACGAGGGTGGTGAGAAAGTCTTTGTCGAGCGCCAACAGCGCCGCCATATCCTCCGCGGATTCGAGCCGCACGCCCTCGGGAAACCGATGAAAGAGGTAGCCACTGAGGCTCGAGCCCGCATAGACCCCGACCCGTCCGCCCGCGCGCTCGGGATCGTAGCCCGCGTCTTCGAAGGCCTCCCACACGCATTCGAGGAAGAGTCGATGCTGCGGATCGAGCAGGGCGGCCTCCCGCGGCGAGAAGCCGAAGAACCCTGCGTCGAAGCGATCGATCCCATCGAGCACCGCGCGGGCTCGGACATAGTGCGGATTGGATACGAGTGTGGGATCCACGCCGGCGGCGAGGAGCTCCTCGTCCGTGAGCGTGGCGATCGATTCGACGCCGGCGCAGAGGTTGCGCCAGAACGCGCGGACGTCGGGGGCACCGGGAAACCGTCCCGCCATGCCGATGATCGCGACGTCGCTTCCTGCGGCATGTGCGCGCGTTCGCTCGTCCGAATGGGATGGCGCTGTCTCATCATTGGAAAGCGCCGCCGCCAGCGAGGCGATCGTCGGGTGCTGAAAGAGAAGCAACACCGGGATGTCGCGGCCGACCCGCTCCCGGAGACGGGTGGCCACCTCGGTGAGCAGCATGGAGTGCCCGCCGATGTCGAAGAAGTTCTCATGCACGCCGGGATGCCGCACGGCGAGGACCTGTTCCCAGATCTCCGCAATGGTTCGCTCGAGCTCCGTGCGGGCCGAGGTCGTCGTTCGCGCAGGGGCGCGTTCGTCGGCGGGTGCAGGCAAACGGCTGCGATCGACCTTGCCGTTGGGCCCGAGGGGCATTTCCTCGAGCCGAACGAGGGTCGACGGCACCATCGCCTCGGGCAGGTGGGCGCGGAGATAAGCACGCAGCGCCGCAATGTCACCCGTGCCGGTCACGTACGCGACGAGAGACTTCTCCCCCGCGGCGCCCTCGGCGAGGATCACCGTGGCCTCGTTCACCTCCGGGTGCCGGCGCAGGCAGGCCTCGATCTCGCCGACCTCGATGCGCATCCCGCGCACCTTCACCTGGTGATCGAGTCGCCCGAGAAACTCGAGCACGCCGTCCGCGCGTCGCCGCACGCGATCGCCCGTCACGTACAGGCGGGCGCCCGGCTCGTCGCTCCATGGATCGGGCCTCCAACGTTCCGCCGTGAGTCGCGGGTTGTTCCAATAGCCGCGCGCCACACCCGCGCCGCCGATGGCCAGCTCGCCCGCAGCACCGTCGGGCAGTGGCGAGCCATGGCGATCGAGGACGTAAAGTCGCGTGTTCGGGAAGGCGAGACCAAGCGGAACGCCTCGGCCGGCGTGCGCCTCGGCGAGATCGCTCGGCTCGTAGAACGCGTTGTCGATGGTCGTTTCGGTCACGCCGTAGCCGCTGAGAAGGCGCGTCGTGGAAGGGAGGCGCTGGCGCAGCTCGATGTAGTCGCGCATCGACCACGCGTCGGAGCCAACGATGAGCAATCGAAGGCTGCCGAGTCGCTCGGCGTGCGCCATCAGTGGCTTGGCCAACGCCGGAACGACGTCGAGCGCGGTCACCGCCTCGCGCTCCACCAACGTTGCCAATGCCGCGGCGTCGATCGATGCCTCGAAGGGCGCGAGAACCAGCGACCCACCCGAGCAGAGCGCCCGGACCCAATCGGCGGTCCAGACGTCGAAGGCGGGGCTCGCGACCTGCAGAAAGCGCAGCTCGCTCTCCCGATACACCTCTTGCCAGGCGGCGAAGGCGTTGGCCAAGGTGCGATGGCTCACCATCACGCCCTTGGGCCGGCCCGTCGAGCCCGATGTATGTATCATATATGCCAGGCCATCGAGCGCGGTGCGATTCGGCGCCGCGGGCTCGGGCAGCTCCACCCGATCCAGGTCCACGACGTGGACGCCGTTCGAAAGCGCCGGGAGGCGGCCGACAAGGCTCGCTCGCGTGATCACCGTGGAAACGGCCGCGTCTTGCATCGTGGCGCCGGCGCGCTCGGCCGGATGGCTCGTATCGAGCGGAACGTACGCGCCGCCCGCCTTGAGAATCGCCAACACGCTGGCCACCAGATCGATCGACCGATCCAAATAGACGGCGACCCGCACCTCGGCCGAAACGCCGAGCCTCGCGAGGTAGCTGGCCAGGCGACGGGCGCGCAGGTCGAGTTCCCCGTACGTGCATCGCTCGGAGCCGGCGATGAGCGCCACCGCGTCGGGCTGTCGCGCGGCCTGCGCCTCGAACAGCTCGTGCACGCAGAGCGGCGGAACCGCGATGCGCGGCTGCGCGCCGAAAGTCTGCGCGCGTTCGCGCTCCGTCAGAATGGATAGCTCGGAAAGCGGCGCGTCCGGGCGCGCGACGATTTGCTCGAGAACCCGGCGGAGTCGCTCCCCGAGCTCGCGGATCGTCGCAGCCTCGAAAAGATCCGTATTGTACTCCCACACGGCGCGCAGCTCGCGTCCGGCGGGCACGAGATCCAAGGCCAGATCGAGCTGCGCGGTGCGCGTATCGAACTGCTCCACGGCGAAGCTCACATTGGGCAGCGCCGGCCAAGCGGGCAGGGGAGGCTGCATCGAGACCATGGCCTGAAAGAGCGGCGCACGGCTCAAATCGCGAACGAGCGGCAGCTCTTGAAGCACGCGCTCGAAGGGCACGTCCTGGTGCTCCTGCGCTTGCTCGACGGTCCGCCGCACGCGCGCGAGCAACTCCGCCGCCGCGGGATCGCCTCCGAGATCCACGCGCAAGGCGAGCGTGTTGATGAAGCAGCCGACGGCCTCCTCGAGCGCTGGGCGTGCGCGGCCCGCGACCGGTGTTCCGAGGCAGAGATCCGACTGCCCCGTGTAGCGATGCAAGAGCGCGAACAGGCCGGCCGTGACCGTCGCGAACAGCGTGGCCCCGTGCTGCCGCCCCAAGGATGTGAGCTTTTCCACCAGCTCGCTGGAAAGGACGAACGTCTCGCGCGCGCCGGCGTACGTCTGGATGGGCGGGCGAGGTCGATCGCTGGGAAGCTCGAGGGGCGGCACCGGCCGCGCGAGCTGCGTTTTCCAGTAGCGAAGCTGCGGCTCCCACGCGCGTGCGCGCTCCGGGGTTCGCTGCGCGAGGGCTTCGTCCGCGAACGCGCTCTCGGTTGCCGGCAATGCCGCATCATGGCCCGTCGTGAACGCGGCGTACTGCTCGAGCAGCTCGCGGAGCACGATCGTCAAGGACCAGCCGTCCACCACCAGGTGATGGGCCGTGAGCGTGAGGACGTGCTCGTCTGCCCCTGTTTCGAACAGCGCAAAGCGGACCGGCGCACCCTCCAGTGCGACGGGTTGCCATGATCCCGATTCGATGGGCAGCGCCATCGGAGAATGCGGCAGGATCGTCTGGCAGGGGCGCCCTTCCCACGTCGTGAAGCAGGTGCGCAGGGCGGCGTGCCGGGCCACGACGGCATTCACGGCCCGCTCGAGGGCCTCGCGATCGAGCGCGCCGGCAAAGCGCAGACCGCCCGCGATCTGGTAGACGGGCGCGGGCGTGACGAGCCGCTCGAGAAACCAGAGGCGCTCCTGCACGAACGAAAGCGGAAGGCGCTCCGGGCGCGCCACGATGGCGGCGGGGCCCACCTGCCCGTCGCTCTTCTGCTGCGCCTCGATCCACGTTGCGAGCGCCGCCACGGTGTTCGTGTCGAACACCTGCGCGGGGCCGACCTCCACACCGAAGGCCTCGCTCGCCCGTGCGCTCAGTTGCATGGCCTTCAGCGAATCGCCGCCCAGCTCGAGAAACGCATCGTCCGGCGTCACCCGCCCGCACTGGAGCACGTCCGTCCAGATCCGTGCCAACGCCGCCTCGGTCTCAGTCAGCGCCCGCTCCTCGGGCGACGGCTGCGCGGTGGACGAATCCTTGGAAGCCTCCCAACTCTCCCAACGCCAAAGCGTCGCAAGCTCCCCGTTCAGGAAGCGCTCGCGGCACGCCCGTCGCTGCACCTTGCCGCTCGTCGTGCGCGGAAGGCTGCCGCGCCGGATGAACACCAGGGCAAAGACGGCCACCTCGTGCTCCGAGGCAATTGCTTCGCGGACGCGAGCCCCTGCGCGGGCCAAGTCCTCCGCCGGGCGCGTGCGGCACTCTTCGACGACGATGAGGCGCTCCTCACCGCCCACCTCCACCGCGAACGCCGCCGCACCACCGCCGCCAAACTCCGCGCTGCTCGCCTCGGCACAAGCCTCGATGTCCTGCGGATACAGGTTTCGCCCGCGGACGATGATCAGATCCTTGAGCCGCCCCGTGACATAGAGCTCTCCATCGTCGACGAAGCCGAGATCTCCGGTCCGCAGGAAGGGGCCTTCACCCGATGCAAGGTGCGCTCCGAACGACGCCGCCGTCTCCTCGGGTCGTCCCCAGTAGCCTTGGGCCACACTCCCGCCCGTCACCCAAATCTCCCCGACCTCGCCGGCCGCACGAGGCTCCGCGCTCGCGGGATCGACAATCTTCACGATCGCATCGTCATGCGGCCCGCAGCCGACCAGCTGTGCAACCGCACCGTTGTCGTCCGAGGCGAGCACCGCGCGCCCCTGCTCGAGCGCCGCGCGCTCGACCGTGCGCACAATCGGGGGCGCTTGGCGCGTGCGTGCGCTCACGAGGAGCGTCGACTCCGCGAGTCCGTAGCAAGGAACGAACGCCGAGGCCCGGAACCCCGCGCCCGCGAACGCCTTCGCGAAGCGATCGAGCGTGGCCTTGCGCACCGGCTCCGCCCCGTTGAAGGCCACCGTCCACGAGCTCAAATCGAGCCCCTCGCGCTGCTCCGGCGCGATCTTGTCCACGCAGAGATCGAACGCGAAGTTCGGACCACCGCTGGTCGTCCCGCGGTAGCGCGAGATCGCCGCCAGCCAGCGCAGCGGGTTCGTCAAGAAGTGCTCGGGCGTCATCTGGATGCAGGGCGCGCCCACGTAGAGCGGCTGCAGGATGTTCCCGATGAGTCCCATGTCGTGGTACGGCGGCAGCCACCCCACGATCACGCTTTCGTCGGACTGCCCGAACGCGCGTTGGATCATCCGCTCATTCTGGAGAAGGTTGCCGTGGGTGAGCGCCACACCTTTGGGCGTGCCCGTCGAGCCCGATGTGTACTGGAGGAAGGCCAAGGTTCCCGGCTCGATGGGGAGCGGCCGCCATGCGTCCTCCGCGCCGTCGCCAATCGAATCGATGGTTACCCAGTGCAGATCGTCGAACCCGGGCGGCCGTGGGGCGTTGCTCAAGGCGACCGTGGGACGGCAGTCGCGAACGATCGAAAGCAGGCGCGGAAGGCCACGCCGCCGCTGGGGTAGCGGCACGGGGACCGTGACCAGGCCTGCGTAGAGGCAGCCGAAGAACGCCGCGATGAAATCGAGCCCGGGCGGCAACACGATGAGCACGCGATCGCCGGGCCGCGCGCACGACTGCATTGCGCCCGCGATGGCACGGGCTCGCCGATCGAGCTCGCCATAGGTCGTCGAATGCTCAATCGATTCACCGTCCGCGAGGAAGGTGTACGCGTGGGATGCGGAGCGCTCGCTCGCGCGACATTGAAGCAATTCAATCAGGGTCGCGGGCTCTGTGGACGGAGCGGTCGTCAGCGCGCGTGCGCGCGATTCGTTCGATTCCATAGTGTCCTCGGCGCCAAGTCCGAAAATTCAAAGAATCCGGAATGGGCGAGCTGGATCCGATTTGGGGCTCCAACAGTCAGGATCGCTGGCCGGCCGGGGGCGTTTGCGTTGCAACGTCACAGAACGCCATGGGGGAAGCGCCGTTGGCGCACGCCCAAAAGAAAACTTCTACGGTCGGGTCGCTGAATATGAAAATCACTCTCAACTGTCAACGGTGAAAGGTCTAGGATTCGATGATTCGCCCGACTGTCACTCCGACATCGCTCTTCGATGACGAGCCCCACCATCCCCTCCCGCACCCCATGAGCCTTCGCAATTGACCCAACCCTTGGCGCCGCGGTATGCGCGGTTTATTTCGGACGACCGATACGGAGCCCGATTTCTCTTCTTTCTTGTTATTCCCAGCAAATAAGAATCATTCGCACCTTAGAGAGGCCCTGCACGGCCGGCCGACTATGACCAAGTGCATCACCGACTTCCGCTTTCCTGCGGCCCTTGTGGCGAGTTTCTGCGCGTTCAGCCTCGGCGGGGCCGGTGTGGCTTTGGCGCAGAATGCCGGGTCTGCGGGTGCCTCCGATGGGGCAGGGGCGGCGACCGTGCAGCCGCCGGAGCTCGTCGGGTTCGTCGAAGCCGAATACCCACCCGCTGCCCTTGCGGCCAGACGGGAGGGACGTGTGGTGCTGCGGTTGACGCTCGACAGGGAAGGCCTGGTTATCGACGCCGACGTGACCGAGCCCGCGGGCCATGGCTTCGACGAGGCAGCTCGAAGCGCCGCGCTCCGTTTCCGTTTCTCTCCGGCACGACGCGGTGACAAGCCGGTCGCCGCCCGCATCTTGTACACGTACGAGTTCCGGCTGCCTCCCGAGCCCGAGCCGCCCGCGCCCCCCGCCGAACAAGCGCCGGGTGCGCCGGCGCCGAAGCCTCCGGCAGCGACGGAGGCCCCCGTCGAGGTCAAGGTCAAGGGCCTCTCCGAAGTGGCGCGGCTGCGGCAGTCCGCGCAGGCCGTGAAGGTCATCGAGCTGGAACAGGCGCAGCGGGAGTCTGCGGATCTCGGGGAGGTGCTCGCGCGCTCCGGGGGCATCAGCGTGCGGCGCGGCGGCGGGCTCGGATCGGGAACGCGCCTATCGCTCAATGGCCTCACCGACGACCAGATCCGCTTTTTGGTGGAT
The DNA here is from genome assembly GCA_037157775.1 of Sorangiineae bacterium MSr12523. Taxonomy (NCBI): domain Bacteria; kingdom Pseudomonadati; phylum Myxococcota; class Myxococcia; order Myxococcales; family Pendulisporaceae; genus Pendulispora; species Pendulispora brunnea. The sequence continues at coordinate 8,783,606 of CP089982.1, read as the reverse complement.
GGCATTCCGCTCGAGCTCGCGGGCTATCCATTTGGCGTCGCGAACGTTCCGTTGAACCTCGTCGAACGCGTCGAGATCTACCGCGGCGTCGTTCCCATCCGCTTTGGTGCGGACGCCCTGGGTGGTGTAGTCAATTTGCGGACCGACACCGAAGTGCGTGGAACGCACGCCGCCGCGTCCTATCAGGTGGGTTCGTTTGGCACGCACCGACTTACCTTCAGTGGGCACACGCTCGATGAGCCCACGGGCAGCTTTACGCGTGTCACCGCATTTCACGATTATGCCAAAAATGACTATCCCGTCGACGTCGAGGAGGCCGCCGCGAACGGCCGGCTCGCGCCCGTACGCGTGGATCGGTTCCACGACGCCTACCGGGCTACGGGTGGCAGCGTCGAGACGGGCTTCGTCAATCGCCCTTGGGCGAAACGCCTCCTGTTGCGCGCCTTCGTAACGGATTACTCGAAGGAGGTGCAGCACAGCATCGTCATGGGTAGACCGTACGGAGAGGTCGAATACGGCGAGCTCACGGCGGGTGCGACGCTTCGCTACGAGAACACATTTGCCAAGAACGTCTCGATCAGCTTCGTCGGCGGCTATACGCAAAACCGGCGGTCGTTCCGGGACGTGAGCCAATGTAATTACAATTGGTTTGGGCAGTGTACGACCACACGGACTTTCGCCGGTGAGGTCGAAGGGATTCCGCACGATATCCTCGACATTCAGCACACGGGTTTTGGCCGGCTGAACGCCAGTTGGCAGCTTCACCCGCAGCACGTCCTTCGGCTCTCGCTCGCGCCCACGTATGTCACGCGCAAGGGGGACGATCGGCGTGGATTGGACCCCACCGGGCCCGATCGGTTTGCATCCCAGCGCGATCTGTTCGGACTCGTCAGCGGCATCGAATACCAAATCGACGGCTTTGGCGACCGTTTGGAAAACATCGCTTTCGTCAAAGACTATCTTCAAATCGCGCGGACGGAGGAGCCCGTACCGGGAGGGTTCATACGCCGCTACGACCGCGACACGCATCGCTTTGGTGTCGGCAATGCGCTCCGGTATCGTTTCGTGCCTTGGCTCTACGGCAAGGCTTCGTACGAGCTTGCCACGCGCTTACCAAACCCCGAGGAAGTGTTCGGCAACGGCTCGCTCATCGTGGCAAACCTCGGCCTGCAGCCCGAGACGAGTCACAACGTCAATATCGGCTTTACCGTCGACGGCCTCGAGACCCGCGTCGGAGCCTGGCGGTTCGATGTGAACGGTTTTCTGCGCGAGACCGATCAACTCATCGTCTTGCGCGGCAGCGATCGCAACTCCCGGTACGAGAACGTTTTGAGCGCACGCTCTTTGGGGGCCGAAGCGACGGCGGGCTGGACCTCGCCGGGTGAATACCTCGCACTCGATGGCAACTTTACGTACCTCGATTTTCGCAACACCTCGAGCGAGGGAACATTCGGCAACGACGGCGACCGTATCCCAAATCGCCCTTACCTGATGGGCAATGGCTCGGCGCGCGTCCAATTTCGCCGCGTGGCGGCTTCCAATGACGAGATTGCGCTCGTGTGGAATACCCGTTACGTGCACGAGTTTTATCGCAGCTGGGAGAGCCTCGGTTCGCGCGAGTCCAAAGAAGTCGTCCCCTCGCAGCTCTTGCACTCGCTTGCACTCACCTACCTCGTTCGCGGTAACCCGTACATCTTGAGCTTTACCGGCGAAGTGCAGAATCTGACCAACGAACCGGCCTACGACTTCATTGGCGTTCAGCGGCCGGGCAGAGCCTTCTATTTCAAGACAACCGCGGAATTCTGAACTCCGCAAAGGGAACAGCCATGAAATCGATGACCAACGTAAAGCGGATTGCCATCCTCGCCGCGCTTCTTACCGCGTCGGGTGTCTCCGCATGCGGCAAGGACGATTCCTCGGGTGGCGGTGGTGGGCCCGACGGGGGTGATACCAGCCCTGCCTATCTGGTCGGCACCCGCGTTTGGAACGATACCCTGACGACGTCGTACGTCCACGTGGTGCCCTCCCTCGACCAAGCGACGACGATCGATCCGAGCAAGGCCCTGGAGATCGGCGGCTCGGCGACGCTCTATTCCATTCCGGGGCTCGGATGGTTCGCGGTCGGAGACGCCGAGAAAGCGACTTTCACCCGCTACACGTTGAGCAACGATCGCAAGCTCGTGCAGCAAGAGAGGATCAGTCTGCAGCCGCAGGGTGTGCTGAAGCTCTGGGACACGCTCTATGTCGTCTCCCCCACGAAGGTCTATTACCCCGATCCCGAGGGCCAGCAGATCATCGTCATCAACCCCACGGCGATGACCGTCGAACGCACGATCAAGCTGCCGGAAACGGCGCGCAATGGATACCTCTCGGTCTATGGCTATGGGGCAACCATGCGGGACGGGAAGGTCATCTTCACCGTCGGCTGGTTCGACTGGCAGCAAGGCGACAAGGTGCTGGGCGAAACCGGTTTGGTGGTGCTCGACACCGCGACGGATACGGTTTCCCGTGTCGACGTGGACCATCGTTGCGGAGGAATCACCACGCCGGTCCTCATGGACTCGGGCGACACGTACTTCACGAGCTCCGCGCTCGCTGCCGCGGCTCATAAACTCGGTCGGCTGTCCACGGCGCCCTGCTCCTTGCGCATCAAGGCTGGCGCGGACGCGTTCGATCCCGGCTACGTGGCCAACCTCTCCGATATCACGTCCGCGCAAATCGTCGGCGAGCCGATCCCCGCCGGTGGCAATAGCATGTTCCTGCGCGCGTTCGACGAGAGTGCGGGCACGGTGAAGCCGGACGATCAGACCTGGAAGCTCACGGGCCAACCCGTGTGGCAGTGGTTGCGTTGGGACGTGACCACGGCGAAGGCAGAGCGGCTCGCCGACGTTCCATCCGGCACGGCCGACGTTCTCTGGTTCAAAGTCGACAATCGCGTGTACGGCACCGAGTCGAAGTCGGACAACTCCTCCACCACGCTCATCGAGCTCACCGCCGCAGGAGGCCCGAAGCGCGCCCTGACGGCGCCCGGATTCCTCTACGGCGTGACACGCGTGCGCTAGTCACGGCAGTTTCCGCCGTCTGCGACCGATGACGAGCCCGAATCGGCGTCGGTCGCACCTGCATCCTGAACCGGCGGCGGGTACCAGGAGTTGTAATAGTCGGGTTTGCACGTCCAGGAATGGCTGTCGCAGAAGTAGCCATCTTCGCATTCCTTGGGGCCGGAGAAGTCGCTGTTGCAGTTCTCGCCCGCCTTGGCGGTGCTGGAGAAGCAGCCCCCGAGAAGGCCCAAAAATAGCGCAGTCATCAAGGCAGCCAGGGCCTTCGCTCGCATGTTCGTTGCCATGCCTTGGAGATTGCGTCGTGGGGGCGCCCTCTCCAAATGACGTCAAATGACATGCGCGCGATTCTCGCGACGTCGCGAGGATTTCCGGACGTCAGAATGCACGGATGCGCGTGTCGTGCGTTCCCTGATCGATGAAGCGAATGGCCTTCAATGTGACCGGCGCATCCGTTTCGACGAGCAGTTCGTTGATGCCCGAATCGAAAGCGTTCTTGGGCACGGGCAAGTCCACCTCGGTGGTGTTGTCGACGCGGACCGATCCGATGTTGTACCGGCGGAAAAAGCTTCCCGTACGAAGGGTGACATTGGCGGGGCGGCGGCCGTCGGTGGCGAGAGAAAGATGAATATGGGTGACCCAAGGCCAATAGAGCGCGAAGAGGCTGCGCATCCGGCGGCCCGGCCTGATGAGGGCTCCCTGGTCGGCCTTCTCGTACCCGACACCGAAATAGCCCGAGGGCGGGGACGCGAATGAAAGGGTGTCCGTCCCCATCGGCTCCATCGTGCGGTACTGCTTCTGGAAGATCCCGTCCGTGGCGACGATGTCGAATACTTTGGGCGCAAACCGGTAGCGCAGCGCAAAGGGAATCGTGGCGGGCAACGTCCACGGATTTCCTATCGACTCATAAATCGTATTCATCGTTCCGCGGGCTGCGGTTCCATAAAGCTCGGGCGCGGGCACGGCGCGGTCGTTGGGGACCCCCGATGTAGGGACGCTCCACGTGACCAGCGCCCACGGAAGCATGGCGACCGTGACGAGCACTCCGGCGCTCCGCGTCCAGTCTCGGCGCTCCAGCCAGCGCAAACACGGCGCCATGCAGGCCGCCGTCGAAAGAACGAACGGCCCCACGAGCGACGTTTGGATACGCGCGCCCGCCGTCGCCCCTCCCGTCCACGCGAGCGCCGCCGATGCCACGTAATGGTGAAGGCATGTCGCGACGACGAGACCCACGAAGAGAAAGCGCGAGCCTTTCGGGCGGACGAGGAGCGGCAAGCCAATCAGCGCGAGCCACATGAGCGGCGTCCAATACAAAAGACCAGAACGGGCCGCGAACAGCAGGAGGAACGGATGTGCGTGCGTGAGCTGCACATAGAGCTTTCCTTGGGGAATGACGAACGGAAAGCCATACAACTTGGCGTGCACCCAGAACTGCACGGACGCTACGCCGATGAGCGCAACGCCGAACGCCAGGGTGTGCTTGGCCGCCGTGGGTAGCGTGCGGCGAAAGCCTCCGCGGATGGCGTGGTCGGCAACGGCGCCGGCGAACGTGCACGCGAACAAGATCTCGGCGGGGCGGATGAGAAAGGCAAGGCCGCAAGCCGCACCGGCGGCGATCGCCCGCCCGACGGAGGGCGCTTCCCAAAAGCGTACGACGAGGAAGACCGTGAGCGAGACGCCGAAGGCTCCCCACAAATGCGAGTAGCACCAGACCAAAGCCCCGTTGACGTTGAGCTGCGACGCGAATCCGACGGCCAGCACCGCGATGGCGCACGCACCCTCGTCGAAGAAGCGACGGGCGGCCCGGTACCCGAAGTAGACGACGAGCGTCACCGCGACGATGGAGAGGAGTCCCGTGTAGAAGACCAGCGGGCCGCCGCAGGCCGATCGCCACGACGCGGGCGCGTCCGCCGGAAGGCGCACGAGGTGGCGGGCGATGAACAAAACGGGCGCGAGCAGCGCGGCGGGCCCGAAGTAAAACGGATTGGCAGGGCGCCCGCCCCCTTCGTCGACCCCCACGTGCCATGGATCGCCGCACGCGGCATAGTCGTTCGTGAAATCGAGGTCGCCGTCGAACGCCAGGGAGCGGACGAAGATCCAGGAATAAAAGCCATCGCCGTACACCTGCGAGGTTTGCGCGTTGGCGAAGTAGCGCCACGCATGGGCGATGAACACCACGAAGACCGCCAGTAGCCCGTACCGCTTGTCGTTTCGGTAGCTCGCGAAAATGCGCGCGAGGCCGGTCCAATAGTGGCTCATGGCGCGATGAGGCACCATGAAGAGTTCGCTCCGCTTCTTCGAGCAGGCGGGAGAATCGTCGCGTGTTCGCGTGACCATCGGGTCAAAAGAAAAGGAAGCCTTCATTCATGTCTCGCATGGATGCGCGGTTCGGCCCGAGTCCATTTGGAAAAATGATGCTCTATCGGGAAGTCATTCGGATTTCCACGCCGGGCCGGCGTTTCAGTCGCGGGCGCGGGGCGCTTTTTCGACCAGCGTGCTGCGATAGATCGCCACGTCGGGGGAGCGAGGCGGCTCGAGGGCGAGCCATGGGCAAGGTGGTAACGTCAAATCGACGCAGCACACGCGTATCGTTCTCGTGCGTGCGATGGACTCGAGCGCAGCCAGCACCTTGGCCAAACGTTCCCCACTGAACGGGCAATAAAGAAAGAACACCGAGCCGCGCGTGATGAGACCCGTGAGTTCCGCCGCATCGCCCTGGACGCACGCAACGCGGGATAGGAGCAGGCGCGCCGCGAGGGCGCGTGCGGCGCCGACGAGCTTGGATTGAATCTCGACGCCCATCGCGCCAGCCCCCGTGAGCAGGTGCACGAATGCGGCCGCACGTCCCAGCCCCGAACCAATATCCACGAACACGTCCGAGTGGCACACGCCTGCCTGCTCCACCATCCGCAGCAGGACATCGACCGAGCAGGGAATATAAGGAACGCATCCCCGCGGCAGGTCGGGGCCATCTTCAGGTAGCTCGTGAAGCCCGAATACCTCATCGACCCAGGCATCGCGGGCGGTCGGCGGAACGCTCAGGAGCGAGGCGCGGAACTCCGCAGGGTCGTGCGTCTCGTGCTCGATTCGCGAACGAATCCTTTCGGCGCTCTCGCGAAGGCTCTCGTCCATCGAGATGAGGATATCGCAGAAATCGCCCCCTGCCGATTCAATCTATACACGATGGGCGCGCTCGTTACGAGACTGGTGAATTCGCGCACCGTGGCTAGCTTCCGCGGCTCACCAAGGAGGCGCCCATGGAAGACCTCAGCATTTTGTTCGGCCGCCCGCAGCGTGCGCCGGACGCCGACGATCGCTTCGAGCTCGAAGTCCTCGCGGCCGAGGAACTCGGCATCGAATCCTTTGCCATCCCGCTCGATCTCGTGGTCGATGGCGACGCGGAGCGCGCGCTGAAGCGGCTGCCGCGCGCGTCGGGGCGTACTTGGCTTTACCGCGGATGGATGTTGAACGAGGAGGAATACACTGCCCTCTACGAGGCCATTGGAGAGCGCGGCGAAGAGCTGGTGGTCGACCCCGAGAGCTTCGCCGAAGCCACGTATGCGCCCAATTATCTTCCTTTGCTCGGAACACGCACGGCGCCGGCTCGCTGGACGGAGAGCGAAAGCATCCGCGAGGCGTGGGAGGTCGCGCAGGAGCTCGGCCCGCCGCCGTGGATCGTGAAAGATCACGTGAAGTCCGCCAAGGAAGCATGGCATCGCGCGTGTTTCGTTCCGGGAGGTGCGGATTTCGAAGACTTCGCCGCCATCTGCGAAAGGCTCGTCGAGCTCCGCGGCGATCGCTTCGAACGCGGATTCGTCGTGAAGAAATACCTCGAGCTTGCGACGCTCCCGGGTTGGACGCCGGAGCAGCGTCGGGTGACCGACGAGCATCGCCTGGTCTTCTGGAGCGGTCACCTCGTCGCGCATGCTCCGTATTACGATGTGGAGACGGAACTCGAAATGCCGTCACGATTTGCGGATATCGGCACAATTCTGACTTCGCCGTTTTTCACGGCCGATGTGGCGCGTCTCGCGGATGGCGGTCATACGATTCTCGAGATCAACGACGGCGGCTGCTCGACGTGGCCCGAACAAATGGATCCGCGCGACATCTACCGAGCCATGCTTCGTTGACATTTCGGCATCCGCGCTTGTGCCATGACGCGCATCGTCGGTGCGGTATTCAACCGAACGCAACCAAGCTTTTCATTGAATGATGCGCCAATCGATGGGAACGTGGAGTGGGAATTCACACCTGCGCGCGCGTTCGCGCCATCACCATGGTGACGACATGGCACTTTCTTTTCCGAGCCGTCGAAACATTCACGGTATTACTCCGATTACCGCGTTGCTTGCTCTGGCCTGCTCGGCGTCGTCGGGTACGTCGCTGACCGATCCTTCGCTGGTCACGGTGGCGGAGGAGAGCGGCTTTACGCGAACGGGCCGATACGACGAGGTCGTGCGGCTTTGCAACGAGTACCCTCGGCGCTACCTCGAGCGTGTTCGCTGCTACAAATTCGGCGACACGCCCGAAGGTCGCCCCATGCTGGCCTTCGTGGCCGGCGCGAAGAGCACCTTGGAGCCGGCTACCTCGAGAGACCGTCCCGTGGTGCTGGTGCAGGGCGGTATCCACGCCGGCGAGATCGACGGCAAGGACGCAGGCTTCTTGGTGCTGCGCGACATGCTCGACGGCGCCGGCGACATGGGAAAAATTCTCGACGCCGTGACCGTGGTCTTCGTGCCCGTTTTCAACGTCGACGGTCACGAGCGCTTCGGGCCGAACAATCGTCCCAATCAAATTGGGCCAGAAGAAGCGGGTTTTCGCGCGACGGCGCACAATCTCAATTTGAATCGCGACTACATGAAGGCGGAGGCGCCGGAAATGGTGGCGATGCTTCGCTTGATGCAGAATTGGGATCCCATCCTCTATATCGACACGCACGTGACGGATGGTGCCAAGTTCGAGCACGATGTCTCCATCGATGTCGCGCCACGCCTCGGCGGAACCGAGGAGCTCCGAGAGCACGGGAAGAATTTGAGCAATGCGCTGCTGCAGGGGCTATCGAGCGGCGGGCATCTCCCCGTCGATTTTTACCCGACGCTTCTCGAGACGGACAATCCGGCCTCGGGCTTCGGTGTGCAGCTCTATCCACCGCGATATAGCCACGGCTATCGTCCGCTGGACAACCGTTTGGCGATTCTGGTCGAAACGCATTCCTGGAAGGATTACCCGACGCGGGTCAAGCTCACCAAAGACGTCCTGGTGGGTTTGCTCCGCGAAACGGCGGCCAAAGGTCGCACCTGGATGGATGCCGCGCACTCCGCCGACCAGCGAACCGCGGACCGCCTCCCCGGGACCGAGGTGCCACTCGCTTACACCACCACGGATCATACCGTTACGTATCCATTTCGTGGTTATGCGTACCAGCGGGTGCAGTCGGAAATCTCCGGTCTGCTCTGGACGAAATACGATACCAGCCGGCCCGAGATTTGGAATGTGCCGCTCCACGATGAGATTCGGCCCACGGTCACGACCAAGGTTCCCGCGGCTGGCTACGTGGTTCCTGCGGCGTACGCACAGCGTGTAGCGGAGAAGCTGGACGCGCATGGTATCGCGTATACGCGCTTGGACGGCGGGCGCCGTGCAGTGCCCATGGAGGTGTTTCGCGCCGACGAGGCGACGACGAGCGCGCGGTCCTCGGAAGCGCGCCAGACCGCGTCCGCGAAGGGCAAGTGGGTGCCCGAATCGCGGGACATCCCCGCGCTTTCCCTGTTCGTGCCCACCAAGCAAGCGAAGGCCATGGTGGCCGTGCACCTGCTCGATCCGCAGGGGCCCGACAGCCTTTTCGCCTGGGGCTTTTTCAATGGGCACTTGGAGCAAAAGGAATACATCGAAAATTACGTCATCGAAGACATTGCGCGGCAGATGCTCGCCAAGGATCCGCAGCTCAAAGCGGAATTCGAGAGCAAGCTGGCCAGCGATGCGGTGTTCGCCAAAGACTCTGCCGCTCGGCTCGAGTTCTTCTATCGGCGTACACCGTATTGGGACGAGCGCTATCGGTTGTACCCGATTTACCGAGTGGAAAAGGAGCCGTAGCGTCGATGGTTCACACCCTCCGACCTTGCGCGCCGCTGACCGATTCGGGGGTCACCTGGCAGCCTGCCCGACCATGAGCTCTACGGCCGCAGAAATGTGACTCCAAGGCTGCGCAAACGGTGCACCTACATGCGCATCTCCTTGCGCTCCCTGGCAAGCATCCTGCGGCGGCGATGCCAGTCTCCCTCGATCGGGCCCGTATTTCTCGCGCGGCCTGCTTCGTGCAGTGTCGTCGGGCATCGCAGGTGGCCCGGGGGATCCGGGGCTCGGAAGGGTGCCGATGAGGCCCGCGGGGTTCGACTCCCCGGCTTGCGACCAAGTATCTTCCTTAGTTTTACCTCACTCAGTGGCCGTTCAGGCGCGCGAGCTCGCAGGCGAGCCATTCACCAAGCTTGGTGCGGTCGTCGGTGGAGGGACGAGGATTGCTCGGCGGCATCTTCTCGTTCTTCGAGCTCGGGCCAAATGCGGCGTACTGGTCGACGTGGTTGGCGACGTTGAGCACACCCGTCAACGTGTCGAAGTCATGGTACGCGGGGGCGCCGTTGCGCGCGGCGCCCGATAGGGTGCTGCTGTGGCACCGCGTGCAATACGACTCCATGAACGCGCGCCCGAAATTGTCGTACGAGAGCGTGCTGCCCGAAGGGCACGTCGCCCCCGAGGGAGGGCCGATTTGACCCTCGCCCGGGCCGTGCGTGTGGCCGTCATCGTCGTGCGAATCACTGCCGCACGCGACGAAGCCCGATAGTGCGGTTGCGACCAGGAGTACGGCGGAAAGTCGGGAGAACGTCGCCATTGGGGCGGCGAACTCTAGCAGAGTCGCACGGCCATGCAGGTGCGGCAGTTTGTCGCGCCTCAGACCGACTACCTCATGCAGCGCTGGTACTCGTCCGCGCACGTGACGCCACCTGGATCGTGTTCACCCTCCAGGCAACGCTTGTATTGGAACTTGCAACTCTTCACGTGTTGCTCCTCCACGTCCGCCGCCTGGCCACGCAGCTCCTTTTCGCTCACGGGTTTGGACATGAGTTGCAGGGTCAAAGGTCCCGTGCCGAGATCATGGAGGTGTGTGTCGTCGTCCGCGCTTCCCCAAATGGCGTGCAGATCGAATTCGCTCTCGCCGCTCTTTTGAGGACAACCCAACGAGCCCACGCCGCCCGGACCGTGCACGCCCGGCCCGCCGGATCCGCCGACTCCGTTTTCCTTGAAGAAGAAGGAAAGTCCTTTCTTGGCGTGCGGCGAAAAGCTCGCACCCGATTCGAGGCGAACGATCATCATGTAGCATTTGCCCCGGCGCACCTTGTGGCGCGAGGGCGTGAACCCGTCCAGCTTTCTCGAGATGGGCGGGCCCTCTTTGACGTACCCTTGCGTGTTCTCGGCGATGAATGCTTCGCGTTCTTCGGCCGAGTGCTCGAATTCGGATTTCGACGTTTCGACGGCGGGCGTGTTCTGCGGGGGCGCCGGAGGAGGCGCTGGCGGGGCAGGTGGAGTCGCTTGCGCGGTTTGGGGCGGAGGTTGCGTTGCGTTCGATTCGCTCGAAGGATAGGGCACGAGTATTCCGCAGCCGGCGGAGAAGCTCGCAACGAGCAGCCAGATCGGCCGCGTTCGGGATGACGTGCGACGGTGCATTCAATCCTCTAATTTTGAAAAGTATTCGATTCGAGGCGCCGAAAGTCTGGCGCGTCGACCCCGTACATCGCAGCAACCGTGCCATCCGATGAAGTCGCAAATGGCCGACGATTTTCGCCGGCTATTCGTATTTCGGTGTCCGGGTTGGGGGCCCTGGGCGCCCGTCGTTGGGTTCTCGCGTACCCGTCAGCGCACGCAGCGCGCGCTCGCGAGCGTGTCGCTCTGGCTCATGGAGACGCCGCCGCTCGAAAAGTCGATGAAGGCATATTTTTCCGACCGAGAGTCGTACGCGCTGGTCCAGAGGACCGGTGACGTGCCCGACGGTGGCGGATCGAATACGTCATACCAAATCGGTACTTCGGTTTGCCGCTCGTCGATGAGCGTCTGAATCTCGCGCAGGCTGGGAAGGCGATATCCCGCTGGCTTCAGGTCCTCGCAACGGTGCCGGGCGCTCGTGATGTCCTGCGCTGGGCCCGCGGACTTTTCCCAAACGAGCCCGGTGCGCGTATCCCTCACCAGGGTGCCTTCTACGGTGAAACGCGGCTGGGTGCTCGACACGCGCCCGCCGCGCACGCATCGGAAGTGCTTCGGCCCGACGTTTTCGTCGTAGAGCCAGGCCGTCCCGGAAACGGGGTCCATTTCCCAGCGGGCTCCCGTCCGTCGCTTCGCCACGTATGCGGAAATGGTCCAGTACGCCGAGTAATTCGAAACATTCGGTTCGAGTGGGAACCTGTCCCGATTGATGGCATCGGAGTTTCCTCCGTAATCCATGATGCTCACGAACTCGATGCGGGTCGGAAGCCGCCAGTCGTCGTATCCGGCGAGTTGGAGCGCGGCGCACACACGGGGCGGCTCGGGCCAATTTTTCGTCGGTTGGTTGCCGATTTTCCGCTGCCACATCAACCCGGTCGTCTTGTCCAAAACCGTGTCGTCCGTCACTTCGTAATTGGCCGGAGGCGGGGACAGGACGGGGAGAGGCCACTGAGGCTCCGTTCGATCGACGTTTTCGGAGCTACTGCTGCCAGTGCCTCCGTCGGCGCCGCCATCGGCCTCGTCCGAGCGTCCCCCATCGTCGAAGCGTTGCTCGCCGACGGGGTGAACACCGCCATCGAAGTTCGGAGGGAGAAGTGGGGCGTCATCTTCGATGCCCAGAATGGCGCGGCAATCGACTGTGCTCGCAACGATCCCTATCGAGGCTAAAACGATTTCCACCGTTCGTCGGATGCTTGACGAAGGAAGAATGCGGTATATCACGCCGTACCTCTACGCGTACGCGAGTCCATAGCTTCCTAGCATCCTGCCATCGTCTCATGATTCAGCGAATCACCAATTTCATCGAACGCGTTTCCGGGCAGCGCGGAAATCGCGTGCGCATCGTCGGCGCATCGGAACCGCTCGTCAGGGCGCGTTTGGTCACCCTACCCGCGGCCGGCGTTCTCGTGGGCGCCGATTCTTCGTGCGATGTGCGGCTCGAGGACCCGGCCGTATCGCGGAAGCATGCGACCATCGTTCCGGTCGACCAAGGCTTCGAGGTGTGCGATCTCGGTTCCCGCAACGGGACCTGGCTGGACGGCACCCGCATCACACGCGTCATTGCACCTGCGGGCGCCACACTGGGAATTGGCAATTCCCTCGTCCAGCTTCTTCCAGAAGAAGACTCGCTCGATATTACTCCAAGTAATGCCACGTCCTTTGGTGACTTATCGGGTTCCAGCGAACCCATGCGCCGGGTTTTTGCTATTTTGGAGCGCGCCAGCCAATCGAGTGCGCCGATTCTTCTGCTGGGCGAAAGCGGCACGGGCAAGGAGCTGGCGGCGCGCGCGCTTCACGAGAGCAGTCCGCGCCGCGGTGGGCCCTTCGTCGTGTTCGATTGCGGGGCCGCCAGCACGACGCTCATCGAAAGTGAGCTCTTTGGCCATAAAAAGGGCGCCTTTACCGGTGCCCATCGCGATCACGCCGGGGCATTTGCGGCGGCGCACGGCGGCACGCTCTTTCTCGACGAGATTGGCGATCTTCCCCTTGCCCTGCAGCCGAAGCTCCTGCGCCTCCTCGAACGCAGCGAGGTCACCCCGCTCGGTGCCCGTGCGGCCGAGCGCTACGACGTGCGCTTCGTGGCAGCCACCCACCGCGATCTGTGGAGCGACGTCGGCGCCGGGAACTTCCGTGGTGATTTGTATTATCGACTTGCCGTCGTGGAGGTTCACCTCCCTGCCTTGCGTCAGCGCAAAGACGATATTCCCGTTCTGGTGCGCGCGCTTTTGCGTGCGAATGGATCGAGTGACGCCGACATCGAGGGCCCGCAGCTCGAACGGCTTCTCCGGTATGCGTGGCCCGGCAACGTGCGCGAGCTTCGCAATGTCGTGGCGCGTGCCGTAGCCCTCGCCGTGCCCGGCGCGAAATTTCGCGACATGCCCATTCTCCTTCGTTCCGAAGGATCACCGCGAGAGCCGGCCGTGCTTGCGGACGTACCCTACCTCGAGGCCAAAGAGGCATTGCTCACGCGGTTCGATCGAGACTATTGCACCGATCTTTTGCACCGTTCGGGGTCCAATTTGTCCGAGGCCGCGCGTATGGCCAAGATCGAGCGCAAATATTTGTACCGTGTTTTGGAGCGCGCGGGACTTCGTCACCGTGATTCGCAGGGAGACGAATGATCACGGCTGGCGACGTGTTGGAGCTCGAATCGGTCCAATACCGGGTGACCAAGGAGCTCGGGCGCGGTGGCACGGGGGTGGTTCACGAAATTCGCCGGGTCGATGATGACCTGGCCGAGCCTCTCGCCATCAAAGTGTTGCACCCCGATATCGATATTACCGAGCGTGAGCGCGAGCGTTTCCTCGGTGAGGCCGAGCGCATGCGTCGCGTCGCGCACGCGGGCTTGGTGAGCGTTCTCGGCGCGGGTGCGCTGGCGAATGGCTGCCCGTACCTGCTCATGCCGCGTCTGCGCGGCGAAAGCCTAGCCGCGCGACTCGAACGCGGCCGCATGCCGCCCGACGAAGGCGTCCGGGTATTCACGAAGCTCGCCGGTGCCGTGCACGCCGTGCACATGGCGGGAATGATTCATCGCGATATCAAACCGGAGAATGTATTTCTCGTCGATGGCAATCCGGTGTTGTTGGACTTCGGCATTGCGCGCGACATGCACTCGGAGCGTTCGACGACCACGGAGGAAGGCCGCATTCGGGGGACGCCTGCGTACATGGCTCCGGAGCGATTCTTCGGTGAGCCGGCGAGCGTGGCGTCCGACGTCTACGAGCTCGGTGTGCTGCTTTACATCGTGCTGGTGGGCCGCCTTCCGTGGAGCTCGGGAAGCGACGTGCGTCAGCGGCTCAACCCCGCGAATCCGAGCCTATCCGGAGTCTCGCCCGGATTGACGGCCGCGATGCTCGAAGCCCTGTCCACGCGACCCGAAGCTCGCTTCGCGGATGCGGCGACATTCGCGGAACATGTCGAAGCCGCCTGGTTCAACGTGGATGAATCCGATGCATCGAGTCGGGTTACGGCGGATATGCGGCTATCGTTGGCGATGCAGCCGACCGTGGCCGTCATGACCCACGCCGAGCCCGCCCGGCGAGGCAAGCCGTGGATGGCTCTGGCCGCGGTGGTGATCGCCGCGCCGGCGTTGGCGGCCATGACGTTGAAGCGAGAGGATGCCGGCGCACCCGTCGTCACACCGGCGGAAGCTGCCACGCCCGATGCGGGCGTCGCCAGGTCCGAGCCGGGAGTCGCGTCCGGGCAGGCCGGATCGGCCGCACCCTCGCCGCCTCGCAAGTCGTCCGCGCCGGCGCGGTCCACGGTGCGTCCGCCGCAGGTGTCTGCGCGTCCGCCGCAAGCATCCGAGCGCCCCCGCGGCGACGAGACGTATTTCGAGGACCGAAGATGAATTTGTTGCCCAGGCAGTATGTCGTTCTTTCATTGATTCTTTCGTGCACGAGCGCCACGGCGATGGCGCGCGCCGGCGATGTCACTCCGGGGGATGCCATGGCTGCCGAAGCGGCGTTCAGCGATGCGCGCAGGCTCATGAAAGAGGGGCATTTCGAAGAAGCATGTCCGAAGCTCGAGACGAGTTATCGGCTGGATCCCGCCCTCGGAACCTTGCTGAATCTCTCGGAGTGCTTCGTTCGCACCGGCCGCACGGCGAGCGGTTGGCTCCATTACCGCGAGGCCGCCGCCATGGCCCTGCGGCAGGGCGAAACGAAGCGGGAGGCCATCGCGCGCGAGCGCGCAAAAGCGTTGGAACCGCGGCTTTGTCGCCTCATCGTTCACGCGCCCGACACCGCGGGTGAACTCCGTCGCGACGGAACGCTCGTGCGCCGCGAGGATCGCGGTGAGGCCGTTCCCATCGATCCCGGTACGCACATTCTCGAGGCGAGCGGTCGCGGATTTGCGCCCTATATCGTCCACGTCGAAATCGTGGGGCCAGCGGAGGGCGCCTGCAAGCAGGTCGTCGTCGACATTCCGGCGGCTCTGGGAGGCGTCAAGCCGGAGCCTGCGCCGGCCGCAAGTCCGGTTGCAGCACCCGCCCACGAACGGATTGCGGTGCTGCGACGCGAGCCATTGCCGGCGGCGCAGGCGCCATCACGCTGGGCGGTGCAGCACACGCTTTCGCTCGCATCGGTGGGGGTCGGAATCGTGGCCCTCGGAATCGGTGCCGGTTTTGCACTCGACGCAAGCGCGACGGAGCGCGACGCCGATGCGCATTGCCAGCCGGCCGGGTGCACCTCCGAAGCGCGCGATGGCCACGCCGCCGCCGGTCGCTCCGCCGATATCGCCACAGCGAGCATCATCACGGGGGCTGCATTCCTCGTCACGGGCGCGATCCTTTGGTGGACGTCACCCTCGTTGCACCGATCCCCTATGCCGCGGGGAGTGGCCCTGCGGTTTTGAGAGACTCGCCGGAACGCGTTCTTCCGCGAGAAGGAAGCATGGGTTCCGGGTAATCCGACTTCGTCTCACATGATGGGGCATATCGACGGCGAAGTTACGTATCCTTCATGGAAGACCTCCATTCAACGCGCTATGGTATACATCGTATGTACCATGTACCGAGGCCGACGCGCGAGTCATTTTGGAGAAACTCGCCCCGACGGATCTTTCCGTGTGCCGATTCCAGGTGTCTCGCGCGACGGTCGCCAATCACACAATGGCATGAACCAAGCATGGATAATGGCCTATGCACATTCCGTTCAACGCGAAGTCGCTGGTTACGATCACCGTAGTATCGCTCGCCGCGATGGCGGCACCGGGATGCAGCTCGCGTGAAGAGCCTTCGACCGGGCCAAACAGCGTGGATGCTCTTTCGAGTGTCGATCGCTTTCCACGTTACGAAAAAATTCGCGATTCGGCGCATGCGCGCGGAATCGGCAATGCGTATTTGCTGGCAGGCATCGCCATGCACGAGTCGGCCGGGCTCGCGATGTGTTGGTCCGAGCTGACGTGGGCATGCCAGGGACCCAACTCCCCGGATTGTGGAGGCGGCCCGATCATGGCCGGCTCGGGGGACGGATCCTGCGACGCGCAGCAAGGCGGCTTGGGCATGTTCCAATTCGATGCGGGGACGTATTGGGACACCATCCATCGATACGGAGAAGACGTCCTCACCATCGATGGCCAGGTTGCGCACGCGATCGATTACGCGGTCAACATGGTCAAAGTGTCCGCATACACGACGGACGCCGAGACCGACGAGAAAGCGCGAGCGTGGATCAACCGATTCGATATCAACGATGGGACGCTTCGCGACCAGTGGATCAAAACCGTACTGAGTGAGTACAACGGATGCCGAAGCCCCGATTGGAGCTGCTGGGCACCGCGCTACCAGCAATACAACGATGCGCTTTCACAAGTGCTCGACGAGACGCCGGCAGGCTTCTGGGGGCAGACAGGGATCACCTGCGAAGGCGGCAGCGGCACCGTCGTGGGCATGATCGCGGAGAAGTACCGTTCCCTCGGCGGATGCGGCTCGATCCTGGGGGTCCCGCGGAGCAATGAAACCACGACGCCCGACGGCATCGGCCGTTACAGCGTCTTCGACCGCGGCTCGATCTACTGGACGGAGGCCCTCGGCGCGCACGAGGTGCACGGCGCCATTCGAGACAAATGGAAAGACGTCGGTTGGGAGGCGGGTGCGCTGGGATATCCCATCTCGGACGAGACACCAACGCCGGATCCGATAGGGCGCTACAACGTGTTCGAGCATGGATCGATCTATTGGACGGAGGCTACCGGCGCGCACGACGTCCGCGGGGCGATTCGGGACAAATGGAAGGACCTCGGTTGGGAGGCCGGGAGCCTGGGCTACCCGATTTCCGATGAATACACCGTCTCGGTGGGCCGCAGGAGCGACTTCCAAAAAGGGTCGATCACCTGGAACGAGAAGAGCAACCAGACCACCGTCGAGATGAAACCATGATGGACCAGCCCGGAGGTGTGGCATGACGTCATTCGGATATGTTCCCCCGCTCGCGATGGCCCTGCTATTTGGCGTGGGGGCATGCTCCTCGGGCCGCAACGAGGAACTCGCGACCGAGCAGGCGAGTACATTCGGCGACACGGCATTCTGTCCCGCAGAGGGCCCGATCACGCAGTGGTACCACGATGGTCATGACGGCGTTGACATCGGGGGCGCCCTCAGTGCGCCAATCTTCGCCACGGCGGCGGGCGAGGTGACGGCCTCGGGTCCTGCCCAGGGTTACGGGCAATGGATCCGGATCCGGCACGATGATGGCAGCATGACCGAATATGGACACATGCACACGCGCTTCGTCGAAGTCGGGGACCGCGTGAACGGCGGTGATCGCATTGCATTGATTGGCGCAGAGGGCCAGGCGACGGGACCGCACTTGCACATTCGCACGTACAACCGTGCAGGCGACGCTCACGGGATCGACCCCGTGGATTATCTCGGCGCCCGCGGCGTCCCGCTGCCCTGTCAGGCGGGGCAGGGCGGTGGCGGCTCCACCACGTGTCCCGGAGGAAGTGGGGCGGTCGAAGGCGCCATCAATGCCAAATACCGCGCGCTCGGAGGTTGTGAATCCGTGCTCGGAGTTCCGCTGACGGACGAGCTCACGACCCCGGACACCCGGGGGCGCTACAACGTTTTCGAGCGCGGTTCCATCTACTGGACGGAATCGACGGATGCACACGAAGTGCACGGCGCGATTCGTGACAAATGGCGAGACTTGAAATGGGAAACGGGGGAACTGGGTTACCCCATCACCGATGAATTTACGACGCCGGACGGCTACGGGCGCTACAACGTGTTCGAGCGAGGATCCATCTATTGGACCTCCGGGACGGGCGCGCACGAAGTTCGCGGAGCCATTCGCGACAGGTGGAAGGACGAGGGCTGGGAGGCTGGCCATCTCGGATATCCCACGTCGGACGAGTACGACGTCGGAAACGATCGGCAAAGCGACTTCGAGCATGGATCCATCCAATGGATTCGCGCGATCAACCAAACGAAGGTCATTTTGAAGTCGAGTCCGTGATGTCCCAAGGAACGATGACTTCCGCAACCGGAATGCGTGCTTCCACGCTGGGGACGATTCCCTGATGCACGACGCGGGAACGAAGATTGCTCATCTAACGGCGCATGATCTTTCGTTATCCCATTTGGGCCGTCGCGTTTCTCGTCGCGTGCAGCAATCAAGGCGGAGCGGCCCCCGAAAGCACCAAGGACGATACGGGCAGCCAACACGGACGCCGCGAAACGGAGGCGCCGCCCGTGGCGTCTCCGTTCGGGCTGGCTCGAACCGTGGATCAAGCACGCTATACGGCGGACGTCGCCACCATTGCAAAGGAGCGAACGCCGAACAACCCTCAGTGGCAGTCCGTGCAGGATCTCTGCGCGACGCGGTTCGAGCAATATGGCTTTACCGTGGAGCGCCGCCACTACGCCACCGGCACCAACGTCGTGGGGGTGAAGACGGGGACGTCGGAACAGGACAAGGCCCATCAAATCATCGTCGGGGCTCATTACGATAGCGTCGCCAATTGCCCTGGTGCGGACGACAATGCCAGCGGCGTGGCCGGCACCCTGGAAGCCGCCCGAGTTCTGAGCAGCGCCAGCTTCCCCCGCACACTGACACTCACGTGTTGGGACGAAGAGGAGACCGGCTACAAGGGGTCGACCGCCACCGCCAAACAATCGACGCAAAATCACGATATCATCGACGCGGTTTTCGACTTCGAGATGATCGCGTTCAAGAGCGATGCGGAGAATTCGCAAACGTTCCCCGTTGGCATCGAGCTCGTAGCGCCGCTGCAGGCGCAATGGCTCAAGGCCAACAAGAACCGCGGCAACTTCATCGCGACCTTCGGCAATCCGGGTACGGAACACGCACTCGAGGTCTTCTCGGTCTACGCGCAGAAAGTCGGTGTCCCCAACCTTGCCACGGGACTCACGCCGCTGGGCATGTTGAATCCTCTGCTCGGCGATCTTCGCCGCTCGGATCATGGTCCTTATTGGACCGAGGGCTATCCGGCGGTCATGGTCACCGACACGGCAAATTTCCGCAACCCGGCGTATCATTGCTTGAACGGAACGGTGGACGATACGAGTCGACTCAATTTCGAGTTCGCAACGCAGGTGGTGAAGAGCGTCGTCGCTGCTAGCGCCGAGATGCTAGGTTTACCCCGCGACATTTGAGCCGAGGCACTGGCGGGGCTGTGCCACGGGTGTGCCAGTGGGACCATGGCGGCATTGCTGAGGTCGATGCTTTGCCGCATTTCCCACGAAAAGCGCGATCTGTCCCGCCCGGCATGCGGCTTGCGGAACGCCCCGGGACACGGGCAAATGCCCCTTGTTTTGGAGGTCTCGTTCATGCGCTCTCTTCTTTCCCTTTCTTCGTCGATGCTCCTCGCCCTCGTCGCCTCGTCCCTCGGTTGCAGCGGGAGCGACGATAGCTCCGCCACCGAGCCGAATATGGTGAAGTCCGATCTGGCGCGCGATACGGCGCCGGCGGCGACCGCCGCCGACGTGGCCGCGCTCACGTCGGCCAATGCCGACTTCGCATTCGACTTCTATCGCACGGCCGCACCCACACTCGGCGGCAAGAATCTGTTCTTCTCCCCGCACAGCATCTCGGTGGCGCTGGCCATGACCTACGCCGGCGCCCGCGGAACGACCGCGCAGGAGATGGCCAAGGCACTTCACTTCGCGCAGACGCCCGAGACCTTGCACTCGGCCGTGAATGCCGTGGACCTCGCACTTTCGAGCCGCGGCAAAGGTGAAAAGGGCGCAGATGGACAGCCCTTTCGCCTGCGCGTGATCAATTCGAACTGGGCCAATACGGGCACGCCCTTCGAAAAGTCATTTCTCGATACGCTTGCCCGCAATTACGGCGCCGGTATGTACGTGACCGATTTCGCGCGTGAGCCGGAGCCTTCGCGCATTCTGATCAACCAATGGACGAGCCGCCAGACGGAAAACCGCATCAACGATCTCATCCCGCAGGGGGGGATCGGCGCGGACACGCGGATGGTGCTCGTCAATGCGGTTTATTTCAATGCAGAGTGGCGCGAGAAGTTCGATGCCAAGGTCACGGCCAAACAAGACTTCAAGGGCCTCGACGGCACGAACCAAAGCGCCGACATGATGACGCAGCTGACCGAGATTTCCTACGCTGAAACCGATGGCTACCAAGCCGTGGACTTGCCGTACGCGGGTGGCGAGACGTCGATGGTCGTGGTGCTGCCGAAGGAAGGCCGCTGGGCGACCTTCGAGTCCGAGTTCGATGGTTCGGTTTATCGAAAGATCACCTCGGGCCTCGCGCCGGCGAACGTCAGGGTGTCGCTGCCGAAGTTCAAGATTGCCGGTGCATCGATGAGTTTGCGGGAGTCGCTTTCCAGTCTGGGCATGGCCAGCGCCTTCTCCGGCAATGCGGATTTCTCGGGCATCCTGAATCGCAATGTCGATTCGCTCATGTTGCAGGACGTGCTCCACCAGGCGTTCGTCAACGTCGACGAATCCGGTACCGAGGCCGCGGCAGCCACCGCCGTGGTCTTGGGCAGAGGCTCCTTGCCCCACGACGTGAAGGCCTTCAACGCGAACCGCCCCTTCTTTTTCTTCATTCGCGACATCCCCACGGGTGCGCTCATCTTCTTCGGCCGCGTGACCGACCCGCAGCGCTAACGCGCATTCGGCACCCGCAAACACGCCGGGCCCGCTTCCTTTGGGAGTCGGGCCTTTCGTGTTCGAGCGCTATCGCCTTGGGACTCGTGGGAACGCGTGTTTCTCAGGGAAATGGCGCGTATGAACGAGGTTTCGTTCATGTGGGAGCAATGGTTGCAAATTCGTATTTGGATCGATTCTAAAGTTTGAAGAGATCCGCGTCGTATGCAAGGCTGTGCTTCGCCTTGGATATGAGCCGTCATTGGCTCTCCTTAGTCCCGCACTCGGTTCGATCCGATGATCTGGGCTTTCTTATCGCCGACCTGCGGGGGAAGGAGAGAATCCATGAAGAAGACCGTTCGACGTTCGTTGAAGTCGTGGCTGGCGTGCGCCGTGATTGTACCGATTTTGGCTGCGTGCGCCGTAGGATCGGAGGATCGAGTCCCCGATGAAGGCCGAGGAGTCGCAGTTGACGGCCTCGACGCGACCGCGAATGGAATGGCCGTGAAGCTTTCGGCGGCAAAGGCCTCGCTCGGGCCGAGCGAAGGGTTCTCGGTCACGGTCACCTGGACGAACGGTACCCAACGCAGCCTGCGGCTTCTCAAATGGAATACGCTGGTCGACGGAATTCGGGAGCCGCTTTTCGTCGTCACCCGCGACGGTGCCGCGGTCGAATACATCGGGCGTCACTACAAGCGCGGCGCCCCGCGCCCGCAAGATTACGTGGTGTTGGAACCCGGCGAGAGCCTCACCAACACGGTGGATCTCGCCGAGGCCTACGATCTGTCGGTATCGGGCCAGTATGCGGTGCACTTCGCGGAGGGCGCGGAGCTCGTTTCCAATGAAGTGAGCACCTGGGTCGAAGGCCGCCCCTGGGCGCTGGACGAGGGCGAGTCCGACGAAGCGACGGCCCTTGCTGCGGATATCAAGTTCAGCGGCGGCTGCAAAAGTGGTGAGAAGGACAAGCTCCGGACCGCGATGAAGGACGCGGCCTCCCACGCATCGAAAGCGGCGTCCTATCTCAATGGGAGCGCGGGATCGAAACCGCGCTACACGACCTGGTTCGGTAGCTACAAGGCGAGCCGGTGGGATACAGCGCAATCGCACTTCAAAAAGATCAAAGATGCGCTCGCGAACAAGGATTACACCTTGGACTGCGGATGCAACGAAGACAACGTGTATGCGTACGTTTACAAGAACAAGCCCTACAAGATCTATCTCTGCGATGCGTTCTGGAGCGCACCGGCCAAAGGCACGGACTCCAAGGCAGGCGTCATGATCCACGAAACCAGCCACTTCGATGTGGTTGCGAGCACCGAAGACCACGCCTATGGCCAAGGGGACTGCAAGAAGCTGGCAGACGACAATCCCGGCAAGGCCCTCGACAATGCGGACAGCCACGAATACTTCGCGGAGAATACCCCCTCCCAGAACTAGAGCTTATTCGCGGAAGCCATCGCGAACACCGGAACCTCTATCCGTCGGAGCAGACCGAGAGGGCGGGCCGGCGTTTTCCGAGGATCGAGAGAAGCGACGGCAAGAACACGACCGCCGAGAAGACGCACGCCATTTCGCCGGCGACCGCGAGCACACCGAAAGAGTTCAACGCCTGGACGTCGGAAAACATCAATGAGCCATAGCCCACGACGGTGGTGAAGCTGCAGAGCAGAACGGCCCCGGACGAGCGAAGCATGGCGCCCACGACGTCGCCGTCCAAGAGTCGCGTGCGGTCGGCGATGTTGAATGGGTATTCGCAGCCGATGCCCAGCGTGATGGGCAAGGCAATGAAGTTGACGTAATTGACCCGGATATCGCGGTAGGCGGCGAATCCGACCAGCCATACGACGCCGAGGACGAGGGCCACGAGAACACTGACGATCCATTTCGTGCGCCGCCCGGCGACGACGAGCACCAGCACCACCAGCGCGAAGGCGAGCAGCGAAACGCGCGGACCGTCTTCGCGCATGCTTCGGAGGATCTCGGCGAAAATCGTGGACCGGCTGGCGGTCATCACCACGGTTCCATCGGAGAGTCGCACGTTGTCCGTCGTTTTCGACAGGCGCAGGTGATTGTGCCCGTCGGCGAAGACCACGTCGTTTCTCGGTTTGACGTAGAACACCGTGCCGAGCCGCCCGTCGTTCTCGGTGAAGCGGCGGCGGAGCAGCGGCGGCAAATCCTCCTTCTCGAGCACGCGGAGCGATTCGGGCGGGCGCGCCCGCAGGGCGGTCTCGCGTTCCTTTGGTTCGAGCTCGGCCAGCACACGGGGCGTGAGGTGTTCGCGAATACTCTCCAAGGTGCGAAGCTTCTCGTCCTGCTCGCGGCGGCTTCCGGGGAGATAGTCATCGATGGTCGTGATTTCGGCGATGAGACGCCCCTGCGGATCGTTGGCGTCGTTCTGGAGGATGCGCTCGGCCAACAGAGGCACCTGCTCGGGCGAATCGGCAAGCATGAGTGCGCCGGCAATGTTCATCTTGCCGCCGAAGACCTCATTGGCTTTGTTGGACCAATCGCCGGCACCGCTCACCTCCGACGAACGCGAGCCGAGCTTTCCAAAGTCGTATTCCCACGGATCGCGCGCATACGATGGAATGCGCCAGGCCGCGACCAAGGTCATGATGGCACCGGCGGCGAGAAACAGCCACGGGGCTCGCGTCGTTTGGACGGCGAGCCATCGCGTGACGGCGCTTCGCGAGCCATCGGGCCGCACGGCGGGTGCGCGATCGCGCAGCGATGGAGGCAGCTTGGACTGAATGCGCTCCACCAAGGCCGTCGCCGCGGGAACCAGCACGACGATGGATGCCCACGCCGCGAGCATCCCGACGAATCCCATCACCCCGAACTGGCGGAACCCACGGAAATTGGTCACGGAAAGCGACCCATAGGCGATGGCGGCCACACACGCCCCGACGAGCTCCGCGCGAAACGCATTCCAGACCGCCTCGCGCCGCGCCACCTCCGGCGCCATGCCGCGGGCGCGAAAGTCGTAATAACGAGAGAGAAGGACGATGGGATAATTGATTCCATTTCCCAGAATGATGGCCCCGAGAAACGCGCCCGATGTATTGATGTAGCCAAACGTTGCCTCGGCGAAGGCGTAGGCCACGGCAATGCCGAAGAGCGCGGGCAGCGCGATGATCGGCAGTGCCCAGGCAGATCCATAATAAGCAACGATGGCCGAGGCAATGATGATGAACGCCAGCCCCGTCGCCCACGCGGCCTCGCTCATGATGGCCTTTTTCTCGTCGGAGGCGCTGGCAATGTCGCCGGTGAAGCCGATCCGCATGCCCGGGTGGTACGCGTGCGGCTTCTGCGCAGCCACCACGCGCTCGACGGCGCCGAGGAGAGCATCGCCGCGGGCCTCCCCGAGGTTGGTGCTCGAGATGATTCGCAGTCCTGCGATGCCGCCGTCCTTCGTTTCGAAGTACCCCGTGGGAAAGGCATCACGCTCGGCGGCGCGCGCTTCCCAGCGCTCGAGTCCATCGGCGAGGCCCAGAGCCTCGTTTTCTTTCGCGGGGCCCGAGCCTGTGTCGCGCGCTTCCAAATCGACCACCGCGCCGCTTCTCAGGGCAATTTGGTGATCCAGATCGCCCTCGATCTTTTGGAGCTCGCCGAGGTCTGCATAGAGCCATTTGTTGGCCTCGTAGAATGCGCGAACGTCTTTGGTGCCAGCTTCGACATAGGCAATGAGCTTTCCCGCAGGCTCGTCCGAGGTCCGAAGCTGCTCGAGCGCTTTCGCCAGATCGTCGATGAAGGCTTCGTTTTTGCTGCGATCGGGCGATTCGGCCAGCACGATCAAGGTCGAGCCACCGCCCACGCGTCCGAGTTGGTGCTCGAAGGCGCGAAATCCGGGGCTGTCGCGCGGCAGCAACTCCAGCAGATCGGAGTGCAATTCGAGTTTGGTCGCATACGTGAAGAGCCCCGCAATGGCGAGCCACGCGCCAAGGAGCACGGCGATGGGATGCTTGGCCGCCGTGTCGACGAGGCCGAGAACCAGTACACGCAGTCGTTCGCGCATGGGTCAGCTCGCGATGGCGGAGTAATGGCGCGCGGACGTGCGACGCCTGGCCGATTGGAACATGGGAAGCAGAAGATCGACGTTCATGAGAATCCACAGGAGAAACAGGGGCACCACGCGCAACGGGTGAAACTCGCGGTGTGCTGCGATGAAGGAGAAGAATCCCGTCACCCGAGGGTCCGGGCGCACGAAGAAAGGGCCTGGCGCAACGGTTGCCATGGCCACGAGAAAGCCGCGAACACCCTGCGGGACCCACGACGTCGTCGACGTGGCATACCAGACGCCGACCGCGAGCGCCGAGATGACGAACGATGCATACTCCGTCCGGTGGTTGAAGAGCACCGTGAAGACGAGAAGCGAGCATGCCAGCGTTCGACGCCACGCGGCCGTGGTTCCCAGGCGCAAACCGACCACGATGCTCACGCCTTGCACGAAGAGCGCGGCCAGCTGAATGGGCGAATTGGACCATGCCGACCCGGCGTGGCCCATCTGCAACATGTGCATCACCGACCAACCGCGGTTGTCGTGATCGCGCGCGAGCAGACGTCCCCACGAGGCATACTGCGCGAGAAGCTCGCCCGGCGTGAGCACGAGCAGCGGCAGCAGAAGGCCAAGGGCGCTCGCCAGCGCAATGGCCCCGAAGGCGCGTCCCCGCGCCGATAGAGGACGAAATAAGGCAAATGCGACCCCCAGCAGAGGAAAAAGCTTCACGAAGGCACCGAGCGCCACCCATGCCGCACCGTACGCCACGCGGCGGTGTTCGAGCGCGTGCAGCGCCATGAAGAACGCGCCGGTGACGAGCAAATTGCTCTGATCTCCGTCCGTCGCGAGCAGGACGCCCGGCATGGCAATCAACAGCGCCACGCGTTTTTGCGTCTCGTCCTCGACCAAGCGATCCACGCCGAGGAACGCCAAAAGAAAATTGGCAAAGCTCCAGAGGGGAGCCGCCAACCACGTGTGCGAAATCGCAAAAGGAAGAAAGAGAAGCGCGAAGCTAGGGCTATATTTGAAATAGTCGACCGTATGGAGCTCGTACAAATCGCGCCCCGCGACGAGATCGCGCGCGGCTTGCGAGAAGACGGCGAAGTTCTTCGATTGGCCGAAGCCAAGGGAAACGGCGCCGGCCACGACTCCGGAAAATGCATAAGCGAACCCAAGGACCGTCCGCGACGGCCAACGAGGCGTAGCGTCCATGGACGCTCAGATTCCACCGTGCGGTCACGTCCTACAAATGACGGCACCTGACAGAAGATGACGGCGCGCCTGTCGCAGGGCGCGTTGCACGTTGCAACGTGCAACGCGGCTCGGGGCGATGTTTGCACGGGCTCGTGCGGTCGCGGTCGTGCGAATTCCATGGCACTGCATCTGCAGTGTCCACGGGCAGGAGAATCCTCATGCCGCGTCGGGATAGGTCAAGACGGGCGGTGGCGCTGCTCTTCATCGCGGCAACCGCGGGGTGCTATCACTACCGCGTGGCCGCGCCGGCGGTGGCCAATGCCAATGAGCCGATCGCGAGCACCAAGTGGTCGCTCCTTTGGGGCACCATCCAGAATGAGTCGACGGACACGTCGTGCATCTGTTTGAACAATGGAATCAAAGAGGTCACGGCCTCGACGAACTTTGGTTACGTCATGCTGAGCATTGCTTCACTGGGCATTGCGGTGCCCATTCGTATGGAATACGTGTGCGGCAAGCCTCCGCCGGGCACGGCGCTGCCCCCGCCGGCCGCCGGCCAGTGCCCGAACATCGTTCCGGCGGCTACGGTGCCGAACCACCGCGACGACGGATCGTTTTGAAAGACTCTATTCCATGGCAAGCCCGCTCATCACCCTTCGCGAGAACACGATCTGGGAAAACAAGCACGGCACCGTGAGCATCACGCCCCGCTCCCTTTGCGACGTGTGGAACACGTGGGTGGGGCCGGGCGTGTCGAACGGGCCCATTTGGCGCCCCGGCTTGGCGGGCCTGCGCGCGCTCGTCGCCCAGGCCGAGGCGCAGAACCAGCGCATTCGCGGATTGGGTGGGGCGTGGTCGCTCTCGCCGGCGGCCGCGACCCACGGCATCATGGTGAATACCAAGCCATTGAATTACATCGAACTCGGGTTCCGGGATGCCAGCTTGGACACCGCTTTTTCGGGCAATCCCGACGCGCTCTGTTTCGCGCAATGCGGTGCGAGCGTTTTGGAGCTGTATCAATACCTCGAGGTCCGCGGCTACACCCTTCCGACCTCGGGCGCCAGCAATGGGCAGACCATCGCCGGTGCGGTGTCCACCGGAACGCATGGATCCGCCCATTCGATTGGATCGATGCAAGACTACATCCTCGGTCTTCATATGGTGATCGACGGCGGGCGTCACTGTTGGATCGAACGCGCCTCGAAGCCGGTCGTCTCGCCAAGCTTCTGCCAAGCCATCGGCGCAGAGCTCCTTCGCGACGATGCGCTCTTCAACGCGGCGGTGGTGAGCTTTGGGAGCTTTGGCTTGATGCACGCGGTGTTGTTCGAAGCGGAGCCGCTGTTCTTGCTCGAAAAGAGCCTCGTTCGTATGGACTACGCGCGCGTTCAGGCGGCCCTCGGCACACTCGATGTCGAGGCACTGGACTTGAGCGGCGGGCGCGAACTCCCGTTCCACTTCGAAGTGGTGGTCAATCCCTACCGCGTATCGCGCGGGCAGCGCGGTGCCTACGTTCGGTACATGTACAAGCGCCCTTATCGACCGACGCAAGCGTCGGCCGGCGGGTCGACGTGGGTGCAGGGGGATGATGTCATGACCATGCTTGGCACCGTGACGGGATGGACGCCGCATCTCGTCCCCGTCCTGCTGGAGCCGATCCTCTCGGCGCAACTCGCTCCCGTGCAAGGTGTCGCCGGCACCCCGGGGTTTCAATTCGGGGCTGCCGACCTTCGTGGCTACGTCATGAGCTCAGAGATCGGCGTAGCCCTGGCCGATGCACCCAACGCGATCGACGCCGTGATCGACGTGGCAAACCGATTTCATTGGTCCGGTTTTCCAGCCATTCGCTACGTAAAGGGCTCCGACGCCACCTTGGCATTTACGAATTTTTCGCCGACGGCGTGCACCATCGAGCTCCCCTCCGCCGGTTCGCCGCGCACGCTGGAAGCATTTCACCGCGTGTGGGACGAGCTTCGCGCCCGGGGGATCCGGTTCACGATGCACTGGGGACAGATGATGCGCGAAAATCGTGAATGGATCGAATACGGCCATGGCGCTCGCGTCGAAGAGTGGCTTGCCGCGCGACAATCGCTGCTGGGGGCGACCGGTCAGCGAGCCTTCGGCAGCGATTGGCTCACGGCGTGCGGTCTCGGTTGAGCGCAGGTAAATAGGCATTGCGCCGGGGACGCAGTGCAGCATCACGCATAGTCGCCAATCCGGTAGAGCTGCTTCAAGAACGGGACACGAGCGCATTCGATGCGCATTCGATGCGCATTCGATGCGAGATCCTTGTGCGCACACTGATTCGCCCATCCGCGTCGACTTTTGCTCGTTGCACGCTGCTTCGCAAATCGTTTATAGGTGCCTGAATTCTGCGTAGTCCAGACTCGGCGTTTCTCCAGAGCAGTCGACCATACATTGAATTAGACCGGCGAATCACCGCTCGGTAGAGGAGCAATCGAGTGAACTCAAGAGAGAGATGGACGTCGGTGCACGCCGGCGCGCTGGGCGCGTTTTTCCTACTCGTGACCCTTGGCTTTCCAACAGGCTGCTCTTCGCGACCGGATCCCGATAGCATCGGCATCGACGCGTGCGACGGCTACATCAGCGTCTATCAGGACTGTCTTCGAAGAATGGGCATTTCCGGCCGCCCGCTGTACGCGCGCCTCGGCGCCGCGCGCACCTCGATGATGGTCGCCGCGAGCACCGGAGAAGCGGCGCGCGCAGCCCTTCAGGTTCGATGCATCGAGGCAACCAACCAATTGGCGCAGTCTTGTCCTTGAACTCGAAGGGCAAAAAAATTCGAATCAGTCCTCGCGCCGGTACTGGGCGAGTTTGTAGACCAGCGTCCGTCGAGAAATACCGAGACGCGCGGCGGCACGCGTCTGGTTGCCACCCTCGGCGGCGATTGCCTCCTCGATGGTCTTGCGCTCCACCTCGTTCACCCGTTGCCGAATTCGCGACATGGGCGGCCGGGAAGGCGGCAGCGCCGCACCGCTCTGGATCTCGGAGGGGAAGTGCTCACAGCGCAACGTCGCACCATCTGCCATCACGAATGCATGTTCGACGGCGTTGCGCAGTTCGCGCACGTTGCCGGGCCATGGATAAGCCATGAGCATCGTGATCGCGTCCGGTGCGATCGTGGGAGGCGGCCCGCCGACCTGGCTGGCCAGCTTGTTGACGAATATTTCCGCGAGGAGACAAATCTCGGCGAGGCGGTCGCGCAGGGGCGGCACGCGCACCATGAAGGGGCTAATTCGATAATAGAGATCGGCGCGGAATCGCTCGCTGCCCACGAAGGCTTGCAGATCGCGGTGCGTGGCACAGACCACGCGAACGTCGACGGGGATGGGCGAGGTGCCACCCAAACGGGTGAGCGCACGGTTCTCCAGAACATTGAGCAGCTTCACCTGCGCGGTGGCGGACAACTCGCCAATCTCGTCCAGGAAGATGGTTCCGCCCTGAGCTGCCTCGAAGTAGCCCGCCTTCCTTCGGTCCGCGCCGGTGAAGGCTCCGCGCTCGTATCCGAAAAGCTCGCTCTCGAGCAGCGTCTCGGGAATGCCGGCACAGTTGACGCGGACGAGCGGCTTGTCCGCGCGAGGGCTCCACTGGTGGAGCTGCTGCGCGAGCACGTCCTTGCCGCTCCCCGTTTCGCCCAGGATCAGCACCGTCGTCATCATCCGTGCGACCTTGCGCACGCTTGCGTAGACGCGGGCCATCTCGGGATCGGCGAGGACGATGTCGACCTGGTGCTCCGTCGCATTCGCGTTCGACGGATTCACCGTCGACGATCGCGAACCCCAGACGCGTCCGGCCTGCGTGGCGACAATGAGTTGGCATTCGCCGATCACGACGATGTCGCCCGGGCCGATGCGGACGGTGGCGGAGCGCAGCGCGTGACCGTTGACGAGGGTCCCGTTGCGGCTGCCGAGATCTTCGACAGTCAGGGCTCCGTTCGCAAACATCAGCTTTGCGTGATGACGCGAGACCTCCGCATCGTTCGCAATGATCTGAGCGTCTCGAGCACGACCGATGAGCCATTCGCGGCGCCCGCGGAGCTCGAAAAGGGACAGCTCGTTCCCGCTTCGCCGGATCAGGAAGGGCTCGGAGAGATCCTGAATTCCGTCGAGCCCTATCAAATCCTCGCGGAAGAGCGGTACGGTCTCGGTTTCATCGGCCGGTTCATGCGAGCGTTCGTCGACCATCGCGTCCGATTCTCCTGCCGACCCGTGCGCAGCGACGTTCCCCCGAACAGCCATGTACCGCATCTTATCTCAGGATGTGCGACGCACAACTGGCGGTTAATGCTCAGGGCGGCTTTGTTCCCTTAAACCCGACACGTCGAGGTCGCCAATTGAAGCTCCGCGTGTTGGACGCACCTCGAGTTTCAAACTTCTCCCCCATCGCTATGACGAGCGAGCTCACGCTCCCGTTGCTCAAATAGAGCCACGCGATCAAACATTGTCATCCGCAAAAAAACGTTGCGGGCAAGGTGCAGCCACCCGAGCGCACGGGCGCGGCCCAGGCATCGGACCTGTGGCCCGCAATTCGCAAGTTGCGCGCGACAGAGGTGAATCGATACAATCGATATATCCACGATATCCCCGGTTTGTCGGTGACGTGACCTCCGTTGTTACCAGGCCGATTTCCAGCACGGGCTTGGGCTTCATTCATCGGACGACTCGGGCGAAAACGATGAGGGTGAACAGGGAAATTCCCGTTCTCCCACTGGCGGCAAGTCTTCGTTGCTATTGAGCAATCGAATGCTCTTTCTTGCCCAGGTTTGCGCAAGCGCATTTTCGTAGGGGGTCGAGGCTGCCATTGGGGTGACGCGTCAGCCTTGGCATCTCATCGCCAATCGGCACCTTGGCAGCCCGTGTATGGCACAAGGCTGGCTACTACGACACTCGATGAACCGGGCGGGGAATGAAAACTCGATGGCCGATGAGGCCTACGAAGGCCGCCAGACCTTCGTGAACATGGGCAGCCTTCATGGGGTGGAGGAGGCGAGAGATGGGGTTGCCGGCGAAGGAGCATGGTTCGCCGCCCCACCGCGATTTCGCGTGCTCGCGCAGCTCGGTCAGGGCGGAATGGCCAACGTCCATTTGGCAATCGCTCGTGGCCCGGTTGGGTTCAGCAAGCTCGTCGTCCTCAAATCGCTTCGCTCCGATTTGGTGGACGATCCCGCGATGGTGGAAATGTTCCTCCATGAGGCGCGCCTCGCGGCCCGGCTCAACCATCCCAACGTCGTACAGACGTTCGAAGTCGGCGTCGAAGCCGGACAGCACGCCATCGTGATGGAATACCTCGAGGGCCAGACGCTCGCGCAGATTCGCCGCCGCGCTCAAGGGTGTGCGGGCGGTATTCCGCTCGAGATGCATCTGCGCATGTTGAACGATGTCCTTGGTGGACTCCACCATGCGCACGAGCTGTCGGATTACGACGGAACGGCCTTGGGACTCGTGCACCGCGATGTGTCACCGCAGAACGTCTTCGTGACGTTCGACGGGCAGGTCAAACTGCTCGACTTCGGCATCGCGACGCTCACCAAAGGCCGTCGACTCGAGACGCAGACCGGCGTGCTCAAAGGCAAAATCGATTACATGTCGCCCGAGCAGATGATGGAGGCCGAGCTCGATCGGCGTTCCGATCTCTTCGCGGTGGGCATCATGCTCTGGGAAGCGGCGGCCGGCCGGCCTCTTTGGAAGGGGCTCAGCGAGGTGGGCGTCATGAACCGCGTCCTCAATGGGGATATCCCGAGGCTGCGCGACGTCAATCCGTGGGTATCGAAGGGCCTCGAGCGCATATGCCTCAAGGCGATGGCACGATCCCGCGAGGATCGCTACGCCACCGCGGCCGAGCTCCAAATCGATCTCGAGCGAGAGATCGCCGCCATGGGAGGCGGCGTGAAGCAGCGCGACGTCGGTCGTTTCGTCGCCGACCTCTTCGCCGCGGCTCGGGCCGAACGGAAGACCGTCATCGATTTGCAGGTGCGCAGGGCTGCACGCGTCTCTGGAGGCGAGTGCGACTCCTTCCGGCCTCTCCTGCTTCCCGTCCTGCGGAAGGAACCGTCCAGCTGGAGCAACTCGGACTTGGTGCCGCCCATGCCGCGGCCCACGCGCCTGCAGAAGGTATCGCTCGCGGCGTGGGGTGCCGCTCTTTCGCTGGGCGTCGCATGCCTGCTCTGGTGGAAGACGAAAGGCACCCGCGCGATGCAATTGCCAACGTGAGGCGGGGCGAGCCCCACGGGCTCCGCCCCCTTCTACGTGGTTTTGGCTACGTGCCTTTGGAAGCTATCAAGAAGAGAGAAAGCGTGCGTCGCCGTATCAGGCGCCCGCAATCGAAGTCTTGTATCGGCGCCAACATTCGGGGCATCGCCATTGGGCCTGGAGGTCACCTGACTCCGTTCGGGACCTCGTGAGACGCCAGCCATATTTGGCACTGATGAGTGTATAACTCGTATTCGTCTGCGGAGACTGCCTGCAACAGTCCACGCACATACGTCGCTCCGCCATGAGAGTATTCATGGACCCATGACCTCCTCCTACGAGAAAATAGCGATACTGGCACACTGTACGAGGCCTGAAGAAACCTGCCGAGGCGGGGTCGTTACTCGAGGGAGTATCCGGTCGTTCCGGCGGACAATCCATCACGATGGCGCGCCAGCGTCGGCCGCTCCGATGCCGAGCTAGGTGCCCAGCTTTCGAAAAGCGGATTGCTTCGAGAATTCGGAAACGAACGCTCATATCGAACCTGTGGATCGGATGGAGAATCTTTATTTCGTCTTAGCGAGGCTCATGCCCAACGAGTGCTGAGCTGCCCTGTCGAAAAATTGGTCAATGACGCGGTGGGTGATCTGCGCAACGGTATGCTCACATCGCGCAACGGCTCACCATGACGTTTCGGGCGCATTTGCAATGATATTGCAGCGATCCTCGAACCACGCGGTCAGCTCGTAGACGATCCGTTCCCGCACGGGCTGCCGCAGGAGGTCGTGGGACAATCCTGGATACAGACGCATCCTTTTATTTTCGGAGCGAATGCGAGCATAAAACGCGACGGCCTCCCGCGGATCGGTGACGCGATCGACGGCGCCCTGCAGCAGAAAGAGCGGGACGCGCAGCGTCGGCGCACCCTCCAGAACGAATTGCCACGATATGGCGATCTCCGCGGCCGCAGCGCGCGTGATGCCTGGACGAATGAGTGGATCTTTGGAGCACGCCTCGAAGTCGGGCTCGACGACACACGCATCGGAGCGAAGCAGGGACGTGATTCGCGCGCGCAGCGGCAACGCGCGCTCGATGCGCGGGGCAGGCGCCATGATCGCGGCGGCATCGATGGATAGGGTCGGCACGCTCATGGCGTACGCGAGCGCAATCAGTCCACCGATGGCATTTCCGAGCAGGAAGACATGCGCCTTCTTGCGCCGGCGCCGCCGAACGCGCTGCACGAACGTTTCCAGGTCGGAGCAATGTTCGGCGAGCCGGAAGTCCCCGCGAACACCCTCCGAATGGGCGTGCCCGCGAAGATCGTAGCTGTGCACCGCGAAACGCTGGTCCACGAGGCGGCATGCCATTCTCGAATAACGGCTGCAATGGTCGTACAGCCCGTGCACGAGAATGATGTCCGCGATGGGTTCCGCATGCGGCTGCCAATGCCGTTCGAAGAGGACCGTTCCATCGGCGCCGACGAAGAAGCCCGAGCTATGCACCGCGTTGCGCGATACATCGCGCGGCAGTGGGAGATCTCGCGCCGGCGCGTAGGCTGTCCGCACGGCTGTCGCACCTCTATGCATGGTTCGTCGGCATACGCGCCCCTCCCGCCCCCCGGTCGGCCGGACTCGAGCAACGCGAATGCCAAAAGTGTCGCCCGACCGGTTTGCGCGCTTTTTACTTAGCGGCGACGCTGCGCGAATTCGACGAACCAATCGAACGCCCCGGGGTTCGCGCAAGCGTCGCGATTGACGACGTCCGTGAGCGCGCGGCCGAGCAGCAGCTTCTTGACGGGCAGCTCTTGTTTTTTTCCGGTGAGCGTGCGCGGGATCTCGGGTACCTGGAGTATTTCGTCGGGAACGAAACGCGGTGAGACCCCCTCGCGAATGCGTTGTCGCAAGGTCTCCTGGAGAGCCGCGTCGAGCTCGATCCCTGGCCGGAGTGCCACGAAGAGAGGCATGTAGCTGGGTCGGCCGAGGTACTCCAGATCGACGACCAAGCTATCGAGCACCTCCGGCACCGCCTCGACGACGCGATACAATTCGCTGGTGCCCAATCGGTGGCCGTGGCGATTCAATGTCGCGTCGCTGCGCCCGTAAATGATGCCGCCCCCACTCGGTGTAATGCGCAACCAATCGCCGTGCCGCCAGCGCCCAGGGAATACATCGAAATAGCTCTCGATGTAGCGACGGTGTTCCGAGTCGCCCCAGAACTTCAACGGCATCGACGGCATGGGCTGCTTGCACACCAGCTCGCCGACCTCGTCGATGAGCGGCTTGCCATCTTCGCTCCATGCCTCGACGTCCGCTCCGAGCGCGCACCCCTGCATTTCCCCTGGCACGGTTGGAAGCTCGGGGGTGCCGGCAAGGAATGCGCTGGCGAGGTCCGTCCCGCCCGCGACGACCGACCACCAGATGTCTTCACGAACCTCGCGGTAGCCCCACTCGTAGACCTCGACGGCGAGGGGCGAGCCCGTCGACCCCAGGGCCTTCAGTTTCGAAAGATCGATGGCCCGCGGCGAGAATCCTTCCTTCATGCACATGGCGAAATAGGCGGCACCCGCGCCAAGGAAGGTGGCGCCGACCTGCGATGCATACGACCAAAGCGTATCGGCACGCGGGAATGTCGGATGCCCGTCGTAAAGGCATATCGTCGTCCCGAGAAGCAATGCGGAAATCTGCACATTCCACATCACCCAGCCGGTGCTCGAGTACCAATGGAACCGGTCGCCGGTCGTTGCGCTCGGTCCCAGGTTCAAGTGGAAGGCCTGGAACTTCAGCATCTCCAGCATCACCCCGCCGTGGCCGTGCACGATGGGTTTCGGCAAGCCCGTCGTTCCGCTGCTGTAGACGATCCAGAGCGGGTGATCGAACGGCAGCCACTCGGGCGGTGTTCCCGCCTCGGATGTCACGCAGTCATCCCAGTGCGAGACGCGGCCCTTCCACGTTTCGAGTTCGGGCCATGGCGCGCTCGGCCCGCCGGCACGTTCGAGGTTGGGCACCACGACGAGCGATTCGACGCTCGGGAGCGCGGAAAGGAGATTCGCCACGAGCTCGCGGCGATCGTGGACCTTGCCGCCGTACACCGCGCCGTCGCAGGCGATGAGCACCTTGGGCTCGATTTGGGCGAAGCGGTCGCGCACCGTGGCCACACCCATGTCGGTGGCACACAGGCTCCAGACTGCGCCGATGGACGCACAGCCGAGAAACGCGATCACGGTCTCCGGGATGTTCGGCAGATACGCTGCCACGCGATCGCCGCGGCGCACGCCCATCGCACGCAGCGCCGCGCCAAAAGCCGCGCTCCGTTGCGCCAGCTCGGACCAAGACAACTCGCACGTGCGGCCCTCGCGGTGCATGCGCTCGTTGCGAAAGACAATCGCCGCCGATGGCCCTCGTTCGGCCCCCTCGGCGTGCCGAAGGACCTGCCGCACGTAATTGACCTGCGCCCCCTCGAACCACCGAGCGCCAGGCATGCGCGCTTCCTTCAACACGGCCTCGTAGGGCGTAGGCGATTCGACCGCGAAGTATTCCCAGAGACCGCCCCAAAATGCCACGAGCTCCCGCACCGACCATTCGCGCAGGGCGCGATAGTCGGCAAGCTCGACGCCATACCGGTGGGACATCCACTTACGCAGCGTGACCGTGTTCGCGTTCGTATCCATGTCAGCGCACGAGCATCTCAGGGAGCACGGCGCGATGGAAGCACTTGCTGCGAGCCGCGACGGGACAGGCGCGCGGAGCTCATGGGGGTGTCATTCGATGGTGAGATTGTACGAACCGTCGGCGTCGGCCGACAGCGTCGCCTTGCGCCGACGCTTCTTTGGCGAGCGCGACGATCGAATGAATGCGAAATAGCTGCAATGCATAATTGGCATTACGGTTGCTCAATGCAGTCGTCATGGACGATATGCGGAAATTGTTCGTATGCACGACGCTTCTCATGGTTCTCATGCTGGCGAGACGGAGTAGTCCGGCACTCCAATTCTCGTCGGAGCCCGAGCCGGATTATGGCCAATCGACGGAAGCGGCCGAGGCAAAATGACATTTTCGAAAGATACGGAGCTCTTTGCTCCACGTAACGTCATGGCGTGGTTGCTGTTCTCGCTGACCGCAGGCAGCGTGAACGCGGGCGCCTTCATGGCTTGCCGCAATTTCGTCAGCCACGTGACGGGTACCATCACGTCGTTGGGGGTCGAGTTTGGCGATTCATGGCTCGTCCTCAAGTACATGCTCGTCTTTGCCGCCTTTTTCGGCGGCGCGGCCCTGGCTGCGCTGGTGACCGTGACCCTGCGGCTGAGGGACAAGCAGCAGATCGTCGTGCCCATGCTGCTGGCGTTCGTCGTGTTGCTCGCGGTCGCCGCGGCGGGGCATGCTGGGCTGTTCGGGCCCTTTGGGCTCGAGCAACCGACGACGGCCTCCTTTGCGCTGCTTTCGCTGCTCGCAGCGGCCATGGGGATTCAGAATTCGGCCATCGGGCTGGCGACATCGAATGCCATTCGCACCACGCACGCGACGGGGCCGGTGACCGATCTGGCGGTCAACGTCGTGCGTGCGACGCTCGGTACGCGAGGGACACGCGCGCGTGAATGGCGTTGGGCGCTTTTGCGGTCGGCAAAATTGACCATGTTCGTCGGTGGGGCATTGGTCACCACCCGTTATGCGTCGATATTGGAGTATCGCACGTTCATCGTGTCGGCCATGTTCCTCCTTGCTGGCGTCGCCCTAATCGCTCCGCTTGTAGACCGCGGGCGAGTAGCCGTGACGTCGTAGGAGATCGTAGAAATCGGTCCGGTTTCGCCCTGCCAGCCGTGCCGCCGACGAAACGTTGCCCGATGTTCGTGAGAGCACGACGTCGAGGTAGGCGCGTTCGAAGGCGTCACGTGCATCGCGCAGGGCGGGGAAGGTCTGTGCGCTCGCCGTGACGTACGGATCGAGAAGCTGCCGCGCGCGGGTCGAAAAATCCTCGAGCATGGATTGCGCTGGCGATTCCCCCATCGTCACGCCCGGCAAATGCTCCACCTTGAGCTCACCGCCGTGGCCGGCCAAAACGGCGGCCTCCATGACATTGGCCAGCTCACGCACATTGCCCGGCCATGGATGTTCGAACAGCGCAGCCCGCGCGGCATCCCCGATGCGCGGTACGCTGAATCGATAACGGGCCGCGGCGCGTTCGAGAAACATCTCTGCCAGAAGCAGGATATCTTCTTTGCGCTCACGCAACGGTGGCATCGTCACCGGAACGACGTGGAGGCGGTAAAAGAGATCTTCTCGAAAGCGCCGCTCGAGCACCTCCTGGCGTAAATCGCGGTTGGTCGCCGCCAGGATGCGGACGTTGGCCTCCTGCTCGGTCGTGGTGCCCACGGGCGTATACCGCTTCTCCTGGAGCACGCGCAGCAGCTTGGCCTGCACGGCAGGAGGCGCCTCGGCGATCTCGTCGAGAAAGAGGGTGCCCTTGTTGGCCGCGCCGAAGAGGCCCTCGCGGTTGGCGGTAGCGCCGGTAAAGGCGCCCTTGGTGTGGCCAAACAGCGTGCTTTCGAGCAGCTCCGGCGCGAGCCCCGCGCAGTTGACGGCGATGAACGGCTCGTGGGCGCGCCGCGAGAGGGCATGGAACGAGCGCGCCACGAGCTCCTTGCCGGTCCCGGACTCGCCGAGGATGAGCACGCTCGCATCCGTGGGGGCCACGCGCGTGATGATCTCGCGAATGCGCTCGATGGCAGGGCTGACGCCCACCAGACGGGCATCTTCGTGGCCATCGCCCATGACCCGGCGAAGCCCGGCAATCTCCCTTCGCAGGCGGCTGCTCTCGATGGCGTGGCCAATTTTTTCGAGCAGATCGTGATCGAGAAACGGCTTGGTGACGAAGCCAAACGCGCCCTTGCGGATGGATTCGACGGCGGTGTCGATGGTGCCATGGGCCGTCAGCACGATGACCGGCACGTCCGGCGAGCGCTTGGCGATGCCGTCGAGCACCTCGAAGCCGTCTTCCTGCCCCAATCGAAGATCGAGCAAAACCGTATCCACGTACTCGCTGCCGATCCGTCGAAGGGCGCCCTTCACCGTGTGTTCGACGGAGACGCGATGGCCCTTCGCTTCGAGCCGAAGCGACACGAGCTCGCACAGCTCGATGTCGTCGTCGACGAGTAGGATGTGAGGCTCTCTCGATGTGTCGTTCTCCCCGCCGTGTGTGCGTTCAGTCATCAATCTCTCGGAAGAGGTCCTAGGGAAAGCTCGATGCGGATGGTGGTGCCGGTCCGATCGGAGCGCAGAATCGTCAACAGGCCCCCGTGGGCACGGGCTACCTCCTTAGCAAACGAGAGCCCCAGTCCTATTCCAGCAGGACGGTCCACATCGGGAATATCGGCCGCACTGAAGGGCCGAAATGCGGAATCTTTTGCTTTGGTGGTGAAACCGGGCCCTTCATCGATGACATCGATGAAGGCGCGATCGTCATCTTTCGACAACGAGCGCTCGATGCGAACCCTCTGTCCTCGTCGTGATACGGACACGGCATTTCGCACCAGATTGGCCACCGCGCGCTCCATCAGCGCCGAATCCAGATCCATCGGAGGAATCGAGCCGCGCGAAGCGACTTCCAGCACCACGCCGCGCTCGTTTGCCTCGGTGCGCTCGCCGTCGAGGGCTGCCTGGATGATGCGATCGAGGCGGCAGGCCGCATCGCGCTTGAGGGCCATTCCCGAGTTCAA
This sequence comes from Sorangiineae bacterium MSr12523, assembly GCA_037157775.1. Classification (NCBI taxonomy): domain Bacteria; kingdom Pseudomonadati; phylum Myxococcota; class Myxococcia; order Myxococcales; family Pendulisporaceae; genus Pendulispora; species Pendulispora brunnea. The sequence goes on along the minus strand of CP089982.1, from coordinate 8,744,605 downwards.
TCGCGACATGTCGAGCAGCGCATTGACCAATTGCACCTCGCGCTCGCAAGCGCGGTTGGCCAAGGTGAGCACCCGGAGCTGACGCTCGTTGAGTGGCCCGCACGTGCCATCGAATAGCAATCCGAGTGCCTCGCGCAAGCGGGCCAAGGGCGAGCGCAGCTCGTGCGAGACATTGGCCAGAAAGGATTGCTTCAGGCGATCGAGCTCGGCCAGTCGTTCGCGCGTTCGTTCGAGGTCGCGCCAGAGGTCTTCGATCTCGCGCGGACCCGCAACCTTCGGGATCGGTGCGAAATCGCCCTCGCCGATGCGCATGGTCTCTGCGGCAAGCCTCCGCATCGGCTCGGAAATGCTCCGCGCCGTGGAGCGGGCGATGAGTACCGCGGCCAAAGCGCCCACCGTCGCAACGGTGAAGGCTCCGGCAGCGGTCCAAACGCCGATGCCTCGGGAGCGCTCTTCCTGTTTCGAGAGATCGGCGTGCAGCTTGTGGACGAGGTCCATCCAGGCATCGGTGAGCTCTTCGTCCAGCGCGGTCCGCTGCTCGTCGGTCTTGGGATCCAGGGCGAAGGCGCACGTGTCGCCCGAGGTGGCCCGATCGGCCAATTCGAGGTAGCGCTCGGCTGACGTCAGCAAGCGCCGCGGCGCACGGACTCGGTACTTGGCCAGGACCGCGTTCAAGCCATCTCGTGCCAGAAGCACGGCGCGGTGCACGTCGATTTCCTGGCGCTCGCTTTGGCACTCGAAGTGCGCGTGGCGCAAAGCCACTTCGACCTGCCAGGCCGAGCGGTGGATTTCTTCTTGTTCATCGATGCTGGAAAGATACTGATCCCGAATATCGGTGATGATGCCCAGCATGCGAATGACGCCCTGAAGTGTGACCAACAACGCGATCACCAGCAGCGCGATGAGCACTCCATGATTGACCGCCAGACGGGTCGATAAGGGCAGGCGACGCGACATCCTCGAAGGGCTACTAGCATCCGCGCCGCGTGGATGCATAGGCTCGAGGTCGGTGTCGGCGGCTACACGTCTTGCGCCGAAAGATCGTACCAGCCACGGCGACGCGGTTCGTCGTGGGGACGAACGTTGGCCTCGTGATCTTCGACCCGCGAGAAGAGAGGTGGCGCGAGGTCGATCAGTTCCGCAAGCAACCCCGCCTCCCGCAAACGCGCTGCGGGGATGTTCATGAGTAGCGTGCGAATCTCATCGTCGTCGAGTTCCTCCTCGCGGGGCTCATTGGGAATGTTCACTTGCTTGCTGAGATATTCGACCATGTCCATGGGTGTCGGATGCTCCATTACGAAGGTAATCGGGAGAGGTATTCCGCATTTCTTGGCGAGCCGATTTCGCAGTTCGACGGCCATCAGGGAATCGAGCCCCCAATCCTGAAGTGGCCTGTCGGGCGAAAGCTCGCTGGGATCCGGCAATCGAAGGATATCCGCCGCCTCGGCGCGCACGAGCTCCGCCAGATCGTCCAGCGGAGGCGGCGACGAGGAAGCGGTCACCCGTTCTTCGGTTTCGCGCGGGGGCGTTTCACCAAGCCAGTAGCGTTGCCGCTGGAACGCATACGTCGGCAGAATGACCTTCCTCGCACCCGTACCCGCGAAGACGCGCGTCCAATCCAGCGAGTGCCCTTGCACGTGCAGCGCACATGCCGCTTCCGTCAGCGTTTCTTCCTCCGCGCGAGCCTTGCGCAGGCTCGGGACGAATGCCACGGGCCGAGATGGTGGGAGGCATTCCGCGGCCATGGCGGTCAGCACGCCGTGAGGGCCGCACTCCAGATACGCGGTCACGCCGATCGCGTCCAAGGCTCGTACCCCGTCCGCGAAGCGAACGGCTCGTCGGACCTGGCCCACCCAATAATCGGCGCATTCCAGCTCGCCCGAGTTTGCGCATTCTCCCGTCACCGTGCTCACGATGGCTATCTGTCCGGCGCGGTAGGTGACCCTTCGTGCCAGGCGTTCATAAGCGGCCAGCATCGGGTCCATATGTGCCGAATGGAACGCGTGGCTCACCACGAGACGCGTCGCCCGCGTGCCTCGTTCGCGCAGCGCGCGGCACACCTCGTCGACCGCATCCGCATCGCCGCTCACGACCACCTGTTTCGGGCCGTTGATCGCCGCCAGCGATACCCGAATTCCGTATGGGGCGAGCAGCGGCAACACCTCCGATTCGCTGGCTTCCACGGAAGCCATCGCGCCGCCCTTCGGCAGGGCCTGCATCAGACGCCCGCGTGCGATCACCAGGGCGCACGCGTCGCGCCGGTCGAGGATCCCTGCGATATGGGCGGCGGCGAGCTCGCCCACGCTATGGCCCAGGAGCACGTCTGCGCGAATACCCCACGCTTCCCATTGCCGATAGAGCGCCACCTCCAGTGCGAACAATGCGGGCTGCGCCCATTGTGTCTCGTTGAGAAGCTCCGCATTCGGCGTGCCCGGTTCCGCGAACAGGATGTCCTCCAACCGCCGCTCCAAGTGCCGGTTCATCTCACCGATCACGGCGTCCATCTCCTCGCGGAAAGCGCGATAGCGCGCGTACAGCTCGCGACCCATGCCCGCGCGCTGGCTGCCTTGGCCCGTAAACAATACGGCCACCTTTCCGGGCGCCCGCGCGTCGGCGCTCGTCGCGAGGCCGGGGCCTGCCCGCCCCGCGGAGAACGCCGCGAGTCGCTCCACCGTGTCCTCCAGTTTTGCGTCATTTCGGACGGGCAATGCAAGGCGCGCGGGGTGATGCACGCGTCCCGTGGCGAGGCCCGCCGCCACGTCCAAGCCACGCAGGTGCGGATGCGATCGCAGATGTTCCACCAGCCGGGTCGCCTGCTGGCGCAGGGCATGCTCGTCGCGTCCACTCAGCAGCAGCGGCGACCAATTCCGTTGCGTCACCTCGGTGGCCGTCTCCTCGAACGAAGGCGCTTCCTCCACGATGGCATGCGCATTCGTCCCGCTGATCCCGAACGATGACACGGCCACCCGCCGCGGATGCTCCTTGCGTGGCCACGGACGCCGCTCTCGCGCCACCTCGACGCCGAGTCGATTCCAGGGAACGTAGGGGTTCGGTGCGCCGGTGTGCAGCGAGCGGGGGATCTCCTCGTGCGCGAGCGCGAGGACCGCCTTGATCACCCCCGCCACGCCGGCCGCCGCCTCCGTGTGCCCGATGTTGGTCTTGATGGATCCGAGGACGAGGGGATTCGTCGCAGGGCGCGCCTGCGCATAGACGGTCGCGAGGGCTTCGATCTCGATGGGATCGCCCAAGCGTGTTCCGGTGCCGTGGCACTCGACGACGTCGACGGAGCTCGGCTCGATGGCGGCGCGTGACAGGGTGGTTCGGATGACCTCCTCTTGCGCAAGTCCATTCGGTGCCGTGAGACCCTGGCTGCGTCCATCCTGATTGATCGCGCTGCCGCGGAGCAGTGCGATGATTCGGTCGCCGTCGCGCTGTGCGTCCGTCAGTCGCTTGAGGAGCAAGAGGCCGCATCCTTCGGCGCGAACGAACCCGTCGGCCTCGGCGGAAAAGGTGCGGCATCGCCCGGTGGGCGACAGTGCCTTCAAACGAGAGAGCGCAATGTATCCTTCCGGTGTGACCAGCGCATGGACGCCGCCGGCCAGCGCCCAGGGGCATTCGCCGTTGCGCAGCGCCTGGCACGCCATATGGATTGCCACCAACGACGAGCTGCACGCCGTATCGACGGCCACCGTGGGCCCGCGCAATCCGAACCAGTAGGCGACGCGCCCCACGATGGTACTCGGCGAAGCACCGGTGAGTGTGTACGCGTCGATGCGGGTGGTGTCGCCGAATGCCCTGGTCTGGTATTCGGATCCGGAAAGACCGATGTACACGCCACCCGCCGTACCATCCAGGGTTTCGGCGCGGATGCCCGCACGCTCGAACACTTCCCACGCGGCTTCGAGCAACCAGCGTTCCTGCGGATCGATGCCCGCCGCTTCACGCGGGCTGATGCCGAAGAAGGCCGCGTCGAAGTTCTCCACGCCTCCTTCAACGAACCCGCCCCAACGGCTGTACGTCTTGCCCGCTGCGTCGGGATCCGCATCGAAGAATTGGGCGACGTCCCAGCGGGATACGGGGACCTCGGTGACGGCGTCTTTCTCGCTGACGAGCAGCTCCCAGAGCTTTTCGGGGGTGTCTGCCCCGCCTGGGAATCGGCAGGCCATCGATACGATGGCGATGGGCTCGCGCGTCCGCGCCTCGAGTTCGCGGATGCGCGCGGCCGCTTCGGCCAACGACGCCGTGGTCTTCTCCAAGTACGCCCGCAATTTTTCGCTTCGCTCCACGACCATGGTCGGCTCTCCGTGTTTTCGTGTTTCTGCGCTCCCTCGCGCCAAGGGCGTCACCGAAATCGAACGAGGGCGTCGATTGAATTGAACAGCTCTTCGTCGGACATGGTCGATGCGTCCTGCGCGACGTCCAACATCGCGTGCACGCCCGACCTCGACGCACCGTTCTCGTTGGCCGGTATCGCTCCGCTCGCAGGAAGGGATGGTTCGTTCGCGGCGAACATCTCCTCCAGCAGGCGGCGGGTGACCGCGCCCGCATTGGGGTATTTGTAAACGAAGGTCGCGCTCAACGGCACGCCGGTCCGTCGTTCGAGGCGGCTTGCCAGCTCCACGGCGCCGGGCGACTTCATCCCCAGATCGCGCAGCGGCGCCTCCGGGGCCACCTGCGATGCCGGCATTCCGAGCACGGCAGCGATTTCCGCACGCACCCATTCGAGCAGGGGCTGCTCGCGTTTCGGCCGCGGCAGCAGGGCAAGCTTCTCGAGCCATGAGGCTTCGAGCACCTGCTCGGCCGCCGTATCGTCGGTATCGAGCCAATGTCGCTGCCGCTGAAAGGCATACGTCGGCAGATCGACGGGTCGTCCATTCCACCGTGCGAGGGCACCCGCCCAATGGACGGGATGGCCCTGCACGTGGAGCGCGCCGAGCATCTTCCACAGCGTCGCTTCCGCACCCGCATCGCGCTGGAGGCTTCCCGATACGATGCCCCCACGTGCGCGGCTCGCCTCGGTCAGGGCCGCACCCAAAATGGGATGTGCACTTACCTCCACGAATACCCCGTAGCCGTCGTCTTGCAATCGCGCGAGTGCCCAATCCAGGCGCACGGGCTCGCGCAGATTGCGGCACCAGTAGACCGCGTCCAGATCGTCGCCGCGCTCCTTCTTCCCGGTGACCGTCGAATAAAAGGTAATGGCCCCTTCGCTTCGCCTCACGTGCCCCAGCTCCGCCCTCAATGCGGGCAGAATGGAATCGACGTACGCGCTGTGGGATGCATAATCGACTTTGATCTTGCGGGCGAAAATCGATTCCTCTTGCGCCTTGATCAGGAGATCGTCCACCGCCTTCGCCTCGCCCGAGACGACGGTGGAATTCGCGGTATTCACCACCGCGACCGACAGTGCCCCGGCATAGTCGGCAATTCGTTTTTCGACCACGTCGACGGGCAGCTCGATCAGGGCCATCGCACCTTGGCCGGCCACGCGCCGCGCGAGCGAGCTTCGTGCGGCCACGACGCGGGCGGCTTCTTCCAACGGCAGAATGCCTGCGACGTAAGCCGCCACCACTTCGCCCTGGCTATGACCGACCACGGCTTCCGGCTCGATGCCCCACGCTCGCCACGCCGCGGTCAGCCCGATGGCCATGGCAAAGAGGGCCGGCTGCACCACATCCACGCGGTCTTCCGGTGGCACGTCCGCGTCGGGTTCACCGCGCAACACCGATTCCACGGACCAACCCGTCCATGGACGCAGGGCTGCATCGCACTCGCGCACGGCTTTTGCGAATGCTTCCGATTCCTCGAAGAGCTTGCGCCCCATGGCCTGCCATTGGCTTCCTTGTCCCGGGTAGACGAACACCACGCGTCCGCGCGGTTTGGCCTCTCCCTCGGTCAGTGCCGGGTGGGCCTCGCCTTTCGCAAGCGCGGTGAGTGCCGCCGCCGCCTCGGATCCATCCGCCGCCATCACCTGCGCGCGCACGGGGTGGTGCGCTCGGAGGCACGCTGCCGTATGCACGACGTCGCGCAGTGCTGCCTCGGGGTGCTCCTCGAGCCAATTCGCCCACCGTTGGGCCTGGGCGCGCAGCGCGGCCTCGCTCTTGGCGGAAAGGAGCAGCGGCAACGTCGGACGAACCGCGTCTACGCTGCGGGGGGCGTGGTGCGGTGCGCCTTCCAACACCACATGGCAATTCGTCCCGCCGAAGCCGAATGAGCTCACCCCAGCGCATCGCGGGCGGCCGGTGTTGGGCCATGCGCTCGACTCGGTCTGGATCTGCAGACCGAAGGCATCGAATGCGATATCCGGGTTTGGCGTCTCGACGTGAAGGCTGGCCGGGATCGACCCGTGATGAAGGGCCAGCGCCGTCTTGATCAACCCTGCGACGCCCGCCGCAGCCTCCATGTGTCCAAAGTTCGTCTTGATCGAACCGATTCGCAGTCGCGCGTGCGGCGGACGTCCCGAACCGAGCACGCGCCCGAGCGCCTCGGCTTCCGTTCGGTCGCCGAGCGGCGTGCCGGTTCCGTGCGCCTCGACGTAGTCGACCTCGTGCGGAGACACGCCGGCCCGCGCGTACGCGTCACGCAGCAGCTCCTCTTGCGCATCGACGCTCGGCGCCGTCAAGCTGCTCGCCGGCCCGTCATTGTTCGCGGCCGAACCGCGAACGAGCGCATACACGCGAGCATTGCGCTCCTCGGCCTGCGACCGTCGCTCGAGGAGGACGAATGCAATGCCTTCCGCCCGCACGTAGCCATTGGCGCGGTGATCGAATGCCTTGCATCGTCCATCGGGCGCCATGGTCCCGAGCTTGGTCATTTTGATCGTGTTGTACGGCGTCAAAATCAGATTCGAGCCACCGACGAGCGCCCGATCGCATTCCCCGTTCTGCAAACTTTGCAATGCGAGATGCACCGCGACCAGCGAGGACGACGATGCCGTGTTCACCGTCAACGCAGGCCCGCGCAATCCAAACGCGTGGGCAATCCGCCCCGCGATCATCCCCGAATCGTTGCCCGTCGCGGTGTACGGAGACACCTCGCCAGGCATTTGCGCGAGGAGAAGATCGTATTCCGCCCACATCGAGCCAATGAAGACGCCGGTCCGTCCTTCGCGCAGCCGCTGCGGGGTGGCGCCCGCATCCTCGAATGCCGCCCACGCGGTCTCGAGGGCCAGACGCTGCTGCGGATCCATCTGCCGGGCTTCGCGCGGTGAGACGTCGAAAAACGAAGCATCGAAGCCCGCGACGTCCGACAGAAAGCCACCATGACGCGTGGTCACCTTTCCCGGCGCGCTCGGATCCGGATCGTAATGCCCCGCGGCGTCCCAGCGATCGAGGGGAACCGTGCCGATCGCATCGCGGCCGCTTGCCAGAGCGCTCCACAAACCCTGGGGCGAATCGATTCCTGCCGGAAAGCGAATGCCAATTCCCGTCAAGCAAATACCGTCGTTCATCGCGAGCTCGCTTGTTGAATGGGCATCTCGAACGCGACGAGCGATGCGAGCGCCTGTTTTGCGGTTTCGAGCCGGATATCGCGCGCGTCGACCATCATGCGGGCGACCCGCTCCACGAGTTCTCCCGCGGCACCTGCCGCCAGGGCGACCGACCGCGCATGCTGCGCCATGTGCCCTCGCTGCACGCCGTCCGTTGCCAGAGCGCGCAACCCTGCCAAGTTGTTGGCCAGGCCCACCGATGCGGCAACGGCGGCGAGCTCGCCGGAGCCTTTCACGTTGAGCAGCGCCAGCGAAAGGCGTGCTGCACGGTGCACACGCAATGTGCCTCCCACCGTACCCAAGGCAAGGGGGAGCTCCAGTGTTCCTACCAGGTAGTCGCCATCCCGTCTCCAGATCGATAGTGGCGCATAACGACCCTTTCGGGCGGCATAGGCGTGTGCACCGGCTTCGACGGCGCGCCAGTCGTTGCCCGTGGCCAATACGACCGCGTCGATGCCATTCATGATTCCCTTGTTGTGGGTCGCGGCGCGATAGGGATCCAATTCGGCAAAACGCGAAGCTTGGACGATGGCATCGATGACGGCACCGCCGGGGAGATCGCTCGTGGCCAATGCCTCGGCGGGGACCCTGCAGCGCACGCGGACGCAGCGCTTGTCGCACAGATTCGAGAGGATGCGCAGCCCCACGCGCCCGCCGGCCAATGCCGCCACGCGATTGGCCACGCGCTCGGCCGCGGTATTGACCAAGTTTGCGCCCATGGCTTCTTTGCAATCGATCAAAAGGTGGGCAACGACCACGTCGTCCGCAAGAACGCGGGCTTCGACGGCCCGTGCGCCTCCGCCGCGGGTCGTAACCCCTCCGAGTACGTCGTCGGCGAGCGCCAGAATTTCCCGCTCGTGCTCCAGGATCTTCCGCACCGCCACGTGCACGTCGGGTACGTCCTGGACCTGCACTTGCGCGATCATCACCGACGGGTCCCACTCCGCGGTGAAGCCGCCCCCGGCGCGGGCCATCTTCGCGGCATTCGAGGCCGCCGCCACCACGCTTGGCTCTTCGACGACCATGGGTACGACGTAATCGCGCCCATTGACTTGCACGTTGAGCGCGACGCCATAAGGCATCGCATACGTGCCGAGTACGTTTTCGACGAATTTGTCGGCGGTGTCGGGGTCGATGCCGCCGGTGTCGAGTGTCCCTTCGATCTCGCGAAGGTCGGCGCCGGTCACCTGGCCGACGAGCGCGCGGCGTTGGGAAATACGCATTTTGTGGAAACCGGGCATACGAGACGTTTTGGCCATTTGGGACCTCTCACAACCAGTTGTCGGCGATTCACGAGGACGGAACGAGTTCTGCGTTTCCCCCGGGCTTTGCTTCGATGATGCGAACCACACCGCGCGAAGCCGCCATGCGCGGGCGCACGTGCGCCACGTCTTCCGGGCGTACGAGCACCTTCACGTGGGGCCCTGCGTCCATGGTCGCGTAGACCAGTGTTCCCTCGGCCCTCAGCGCACGCACGGTGGCGAGGGCATCCAGGGTGACGGCGTTCCAATAGACGATGCCCGCGGCCATCGCGCTCGCATGCATCGCCAGGGCACTCGCCTCGGCGAGCTCGCCCACGCCGGCGAAGTCGCGCGCGCGAAGTGCATCCCGCAGCCGCGCATGAAGCCGCGGCGCCTCCTCGAGCCATGCTCGGGCGTAGGGGCTTTTCTGCATGGTGATGCGCATTCCGTCGTGCGACGCGACGGCCTTCGGCCCTTCGTCGGCCACGCACACCAAGACGACGAGCGGCAGGTGATCGCGCGGAAAAAGCGGATGCGCCCTGGAGGCGCCGGCGTCGAGCTCGACGAAGCCGCCGAACACGCTGCGGGAGGCACTGGTGGATCCGAGGCGTGCAAGCTCGCTCGTGCGCGCCAGGTCCCAATCGACGCCGGCCGCACCCACCGCGGCGACCGCAAGGGCCGCGAAGCCCGAGGCGCTCGAGGCCAGCCCACTCGCGGTGGGGAAATCATTGACCGAATCGATCGACGCTCGCGCGGTGATGCCCGCCTCACGGCGCAGGCCATCGAGAAGAGCCGCGGCCCGCTCGATGCCGCGGCCACGTTCCTCGCGGCCATTCACCACCAGTCGGTCTGCATCGATGTCATCGCGGAACTCGACGCGGGTATGGGTTGCCAGCCCTTCGAGGGTGACCGAGAGGCTCGGCACGGCCGGGGAGTTGTACGCGTCGGGACGCTTTCCCCAATATTTCGAGAGGGCAATGTTCGAATGGGCGATGGCTCGCGCTGCGCGATTCACGACGCCACCTCGTGAATCTCTGTGACCGGCGGGGGCGGGAGAATGTGCGCGGAAAAGGCGTCGAAGCCGGCCAATTGCCAAGCATCGAGCACACGGCTCGCGTGCAAAGGACCTTCGACCAGCGCCACCACGCAGCCTCCGCCGCCGGAGCCCGTCAGCTTGGCGCCGAATGCATCTTGTGCGTGGGCGAGAGCACGCAAGCGTTCAATCTGCGGCGTCGACAACCGAAGCCTTGCGAGCCATTCATGGTTCTCGTTCATGAGCCGGCCCAAGGTGGCGAGATCCATGGTCCGAATGGCATCGTGTGCGCGATGCACGAGCGCGGGGATCGCGTCGAATGCGGCGTCGACCAGGCCGGCATGGCGTTCTCGCAGGCGAATGACGGATTCGATCATGGCCTTCGTGCTTGCCGCGGCCCCCGAGTAGCCGACGCAAACCGTGAGTGCCGCGCGGAGGTGCACGGGCTCGATGGCCGCGCCCCGTCGAAAGAGGATGCAGCCTCCCCGCGCCGAGATGGCGGCGTCCACTCCGCTCGCATTGCCGTGGAAGACGCGCTCCCAAGCCATGACGCGGGCCGCGATGACATCGGGGCCCGCGTGGGGGTCGAGTGCACGCGCCACGGCGACGCCGAGTGCCGCCGACGATCCGAGGCCACCGCCGCCGGGGAGCTCCACATCGGCCTCCACCTCCATCGATGCCGCGAGCTTCGTGGCACGCACCAGCGCTCCAAAAGCGCGGCCATGATCGCACGGCCCTTCTTCCACGGTGTCGAGTCCGTAGCTGGGAATCCGAAGCCGGCTTATGCCTCCGAGGCTCGGGCGCGCGGTCGCGGACGCGCCTCGCTCGATGGCCACGGCCAGCGCAGGGGCGCCATAGACCACCGCGTGCTCGCCAAGCAATATGATTTTTCCGCGCCCGCGCGCCACGTTCGAATCGAATTGCATGTTTCCTGACCTATTCCTGGGGGGCATATGCATGTCAGTGGGCGGGGCCCGCCGAAGCACCCCCGGCCTTTCCGAGCAAAAGAACGAGTGGCAATGTCACGGCGAACAAGACGAGGGTGAGCCAGAACGTGTCGCCGAAGCTCATGACCGCGGCCTGCACGTCGACCCGTCGATCGAGAATGGCCAGCGCGCTCTGATGCGCCTTCACCAAATCGGACCCACGGGTCACGAGGTTGGCCGCCATGATATCCAAGTGAGCCACGGTTTCCGGCGTTCCCGCCACGAGCTTCTCCACGAGAACCGCGCGGTGAAAGGCATGCCGTTGCACGAGGATGGTCGTGAGGGACGCCACGCCGATGCTTGCGCCGAGCTGCCGCGTGAGGCTGAAGATGCCCGAGGCCGCCGGTATGTCCTTGGGCGGGAGCGAACCGAGGGTGGCCATGTTCAGCGGAAGGAAGACCAGCGCGATGGCGAAGGCCCGAACGATGAGCGGCCAGAAAAGATCTTTCTCGCCCGTGAGTGGACTCAGGTAGCTCAAATCGTAGAGCGCATAGCCAAGTAAGAATATGCCGCCGACGAGCAATATTCGTACGTCGAATTTGGCAATCAGCTTTGCCGCGATCGGCATGGCGAACGCGGACACGAGCGCGCCGGGGATCAGGAGCATTCCCGTCTGCTCCGCGGTGAAGTGAAGGATCTCCTGTGCGAAGATGGGTATCGCGAAAAGCGTCCCATAAAGGCCGATGCCCACGACCACCGAGAGAATGCTCCCGGCCCAGAGCGCGCGATGCCGGAGGACGCGCAAATCGACGATGGGTCGTGGAGAGGTGAGCACGCGCCAGACGAAGACGGCCAACCCGATGGCCGCGCAGATTGCGAACCTGCGGACGAAGGGCGATTCCAGCCAATCGTGCGACTGCCCTTCTTCGAGCACGACCTGGAAGCTGCCGAGCCCCATGGTCAGAAGCCCCACGGCGACCCAGTCCACCTTGGTTTTCGCATGCCCCGTCGAATCGTCGGCCGGCAAGAAGGCCACGCATAGGAACGTGGCAATGATGCCCACGGGCAGATTGACGAAGAAGATCCACCGCCAGCCCGCATGCGTCACGAGCCAGCCGCCCAAGGTGGGGCCGATGGCGGGACCAGCGATGACGATGGTCCCGAATAGCCCCTGCGCCATCGCTTGGTCTTCTTTTTTGGTGAATGTCTGAAAGAGCAGCGATTGCGCTTTGGTCAGAAGGCCGCCGCCGCAGAGCCCCTGCACCACGCGCGCGGCGATCAGCATGGGCAGATTGACCGCGAGACCGCAGGCGACGGACGCTGCGGTGAAGGCCACCAAAGAGAAAATGAAGTATCGCTTTTTGCCGAAGGTGTCTCCCAACCACGCGGCGAGCGTGAGGATGATCACGTTCGCGACGACGTAGCTCGTGACGACCCAACTCACTTCACTGAGCGTGGCGCCCAGAGAGGTCTCCATTTCGGGCAGCGCCACATTGACGATGCTCGTATCGATGACCTCCAACAGTGCGCCGAGCGACACCGCCAGCGCGATACCCCATCGGTTGTCAGCCATAAACGCGGCGCTCGCCCGAATCGACGCCCAAGAATTTGACGCGCCCGCCGTTCAGCACGGGCTTCGGCTGTCCATCCGGAAAGCGAGGATCGGCCTGCGTGTCCAAGCCGCGCACCCGTTCGTACTGCTCGACCGTGAGTCGCGTGCGATCGTTCAGCGGTTCGTCGATGCGAAGTTCACGCGCCCATGCCGCAGCACCTTCGACCACGCGCCCGCTGAAGAACTCCGCGACGCAGCCCGAGCCGTAGCTGAAAAGGGTAATGCGCTTTCGTTCGATGTCGGTTGCCTCGTGATGAAGGAGCGAGGCAAGCGAGAGATAGAGCGATGCGGTGTACGCATTGCCGATTTTGTTGGGCAGTATCAGCGAAGAGCCCACCTCGCTCTCGAAGCTGGCGTCGGCTTGCTCCTTGGTCAGGCCGTCGATCTGCTTGCGATGCCGGTGGGCCTTGCGCGACATCTTCCCGTACGGCACGTGGTAGCAAGCGCGCACGGGCGCTTCGTCCTTCGCCGTTTGGAGCGAGAGCCACTCGCGATAGGCACCTTCGAGCGCGGCGAGGTAACAATCGACCGAGAAGTGCCCGTCGACGATTCCCTCCTTTGCGTGGAGAGGCCGCCAGAAGTCGTGAACGTCGCGCGAGTACGAGCCGTTTCGCCCCACGTCGAACGCGAGCAAGCGGGGCGACTCGCGCACGATCATGGCCACCGCTCCTGCACCCTGCGTCGGTTCCGCGGCCGAACGAAGCTGGTAACGCGCAATGTCGGTGCAGATGACCATGGCGGCGCGACCGCGTGCCGAACCGGAGGCAATCCAGTCGATGGCATTCAAGAGCCCCGCCGTACCGCCGAAGCAGGCGTGCTTCGTTTCGAATACGCGGCACGACGGCGGGAGGCCGGCAAGGCCGTGGAGGAAGGCGGCAACCGGCTTGGAGTGGTCGACCGCCGTTTCGGTGCCGACGATGCAAAGACCGATATCCGCGGGCTTGGTGCGCGAGACGCTCAAGGCTCGTCGCGCGGCATTGGCGGCGAGGGCTACCGCGTCTTCGTCGGCTGCGGCGACGGCCATTTGCTCCACGCCCAGCCCATCTCGGTATTTCTCGGGCGGGACGCCGCGCGCTTCGGCGAGATCGGTCAATTGAACGTAACCCCGGGGCACGCCGAGGGCAATGGCGTCGATTCCAATCGAAAGGCTCATCGTTTGTTTCGCTTTCCGATGCTCGTTTGCATCACAAGAGACCTACTGGCGGCGGCGGCGGCAGGTGCGCCTCTCCGAACGACTCGATGTACCGTGTGAGGGCGCCCAAGAGCGCTGCGCGCACGAACGGAATGGGCGCATACAGCACTTTCGATTTCCACAAGGCCGGTTCGCGGAAGTGACCCGTTCCACTCGTTTCGCGTGACGCGAGGAACCTCGCCGCGCGATGGAGCGCTGTTTCGGGAATCTCCGGTGCCCAGCTATTTCGCGCCACGGTGAGCGCCAGGAGCTCCATCGCGGTTTCTTCGCGGGTCGGCTCGCCGAGAAAGCCCCATCCGCCGGAGTCATGTTGCGACTCGAGCACCCAGCGGACGGTCGCGCGCATCGGTTCGTTCGCCAGAGGGCCAATGGCAATGAGCGCATTGCTGGTCGAATAGTGCGGCGACACGTTCCAGCGGTCGTTCCACCACGCGCCTTCTTGCCGCACGGAGAGCAGATGGGCGACAATCTTGTCCCGAATCCGCTGCCGGTGCGGCTCGGGAAAGGAGGCACTCGCCTCGAGAACGTGGAGATTCGTCGAGACCGAGTGGCCGCCGTAACTATAATCGAGGAATCGATCGTCCCGCTCGAAGGCGAGCAGCGGTGTGAAATCGAGCGGCGTGTCCGACTGCGAGGTGAGGAAGATGGACATGGCCGAGTCGTCGGCGTCGGGCGGAATTCCTTCGTCGCTCCCGATTCCGTTCGGGCCCCACGCTGCCCGAAGGAAATCGAGATGGTGCCGGACGTGCGTCCGATGCTGCGGCCAGCACCCGCCGTGAAACAGGTAATAGGCAATCCAGCCGCGCATCATGTACTGGTACGGGGCGAAGTTCGGCGGCAGCCCGCCACACATGGTGAGTGCGGCGTCGAGGTACGCGCGCGTTGCCGGGAATCGCGCCGACCAATTGGGCACGCGGGTCATGAGTGCCGCGGTCGCGGACGGCGACGTCCACACCGAACCATCGCGCCGCAGAATGCGATGCGCGGCGCTTTCGAGGTCGGGCAGGTCGCCGACGAAGGCCTCCAAGGAGAAGAGCGCCGTATTCTCCGGACGAAGGCAATCCCTCGTCGGCGCGAGCAGGCGTTCCGTGGAAAGCTGCGCGCGCTTCTTTTTTGCCGCTCGATCGATGAAGTCCCACGAGAGGTGATCGACGGCGAGCCCGAGCCGCCGCGCCTCCGCGACGTGCGCGGGCAGCAGCAGCTCGAAGCCCACGGTCAAGTCGTCGTCGGCGCGCAGCTCACCCGCGCGCCGCCGGAGAAAGCCTTCCCCGCGCTCCTGGGCCTCACGCGGCGCATCGGCGCGGGAAGCCAGGAAATTGACCACGCTCAGGGTGGTGAGCACGCGGTCAGGCAGAAAGAAGGCGTCGCTCCCCCAGCTACCATCGGCATGTTGTTGCGTAAGCAACCATGGAAGCATCTGCGGGTACGAGGGCGCGCCGCCCCCATCGGTAAGGCGCCCGAGCCACGCCGCGTCGTAAGGGGAGGGCACCATGAAGGGAAGCTCGAGGAGCAGGAGGCGCCGAATCTCGGTATCGAGATAAGGGCGCCAGGAACGCGTAGGGGCGTGGTCGTTCGTCGTCATGGAGTCGCTCGTTCAGAACGTCACGTTGAATTTGTTCAATCCGCGCATCGGAAAGCGGAAAAACCAGTCCACGTCCCCATCGATCTGGAGATCCGGCAGCCGTTCGAGAACGACGGAATATGTCTCCTCCAGCTCGATGCGAGCGAGGGGCGCACCCACGCAATAGTGAACCGATTGCCCAAATGCCAAATTGAGCTTCTTGGCCCGCGTGATATCGAATTTCTCCGGGTCGGGAAAGGCTTTCGGATCGCGATTGGCGGCCGCCGGCACCGCGAAAATGATCTGCCCTTTTTTGATGCTCTTGCCTTGCAGCTCCATATCCTCCATCGCGCGCCGTGGATGCAGGACGACGGGGCTCAAAAAGCGCATGAGCTCTTCGACCGCCGCCGGCATCAGCGACGGATCCTCACGGAGCATTTTCAGCTGCTCGGGGTGCTTGAGCAGGATATAGAGGCCCGCACCGATGGCATCGGCGGTGGTCTGGTGGCCTCCGGTCAGAATGGCCCGCGAATTGGCGATGAGATCTTCGTCATCGAGGTTCGGGTCCGCATCCACCGCGGCGATGAGCTCGTGGAGAAATCCTTCGCCCGGCGCCGCGCGAAAGCGTTTGATGAGCCCTCCCATGTAATCGTAATACTCGAGCCCTTTGCGCAGGAGCGGCATGAACCGCTCGTCCTCGATGCTCACCATTTGAATCAATTCGACGGCGGCATCGCCCCATTTGCGGAAGCGATCGTGATCGCCGTCGGGCGCACCGAGCAGCCGTGCGATGATCATGGCCGGAATGGGGCGAGACAAATCCGCCACCACGTCCATCTTCCCCGTCGGCTGGACCCTGTCCATGATGGCATGGGTGAGCTCGCGCGTGACCTGCCTCATCTTCTGCAGGACGCTCGGTTTGAACCCGGCATTGATCAATTTTCGCAACCGGGTGTGCTCCGGCGGATTCATGAAGAGAATGTTCTTGGAGAGCAGATGGTAGAAGCGCTCGGCCTCGGCTCCGCCCTGCTTGCGGGCCTCCTCCAGCGACTTGGTGGGCATCGAACCGACGCGCGGATCCTTCAGAATGGCCAATGCCGCTTCGTACGTCGTCGCCATCCACGCATTCATGTCCGGATCCCAGTGCAGCGGATCGGTCTCGCGCAGAGTGCGGAAAAAGCCCGACGGATCGGCGTGGAGCTCGCGCTTCATGATGAGATTCTTGATGCTCAAATCGGCTTCACTCACCTGATGCATCGGGCAGCCACTAGGCGTGACGGAGACGTTGGACATACTCATGGATTCGCTCCTTGTTGGTTCGAATGAAGTGCCAGAGCGCCCGCGCGCGATCGATGCTCGGGATCGGCACGGACGTACGTGGATGATGATCGTGGTCCGGGTGCCAGATGCCCGGTCCGACCAAGTGCCCCGTACCCACGAGGCATCTTTGGTGCGTATCGTAATAGCGCTTCAGCGCGCGAACGTCCGCAGGACCATAGATAGCGTCGTCCTCGCGACCCGCCCAGCGGGAAAATAGATGATCATGGAGAATTCGTCGCAATGATTCTTCGTGCACGTCGAGTGCAAGGTGGGAAAGGGCATACAAATCGGTTTTGCCCGCATCGAGGAGGGGAGGAAGGACGAGCCCGACCCGCAGCCAGCCCGAGGTGACGAAGATATCGATATTCCCCGGTCCATCGGGATAACACGCGGCGCGCACTTCTTCTTCCGTCGGAGTGCGTCCGAGCGACTGCTGGAGAGTCGCCGCGCGGACGAGCATTTCCTCGTTGAACGAGCCGGCGCAATAACCGAAATAGAGCGCCCTCGATCCGGTTGGCGTCGATTGCACGAGGGCCTGCTGCACCCGTTCGAGCGTGGAACGTGCCGAGGCCGCATGGGGCGATGTTCGATAATCGCCGAACAGGCGTACTTTGGTATTCCAGCGCGCATAGAGGCTCTTGAAGGGCTCTTCGAGGAGCATCGCTTCGGTGAGCGCCATGGCCTTTTTGACGTAGGATGCTCCCCGTTGGAAATTCGGTGGATAGAGGAGCGTCGTCATGACCGAGCCGACGCCTAGCTCGAAGAGCAGGTCGTAGACGCGGACGTAGGCCTCCGACGTGCGGCGCGCATAATCGTCGAAGTCGGCAATCTTTCCATCGAGCGCCGGCGACGAAAGCAAATAGTGCCGTCGCGTACCGTCGATCCAATACATCATCGACAAGCGCCGCGGTGCGATCACGGCGGCGATCTCCGAGCGCGGCATGGCCAGCCATTCGTCGAGCGACGGCGCGGATTCGGGGGCCGCGCTCATCGTCGCACCTCACGATCGTTTCCCTCGTAACGCCATGCCGCGGCACCGTGATCGCGTTGGCTGCCGCCGCCCACGGCGAGGAGCCGCCGGAACAATCGCGGTGCCAAGTCGAAGAAGAGATAAACCCACGGCAGGTACGACGGCACGTCCATCACCAATTGGCGACGCTGGATCGCGTGGACCACGGCCTCGGCCACGTTGGGCGGGAGAAGAACCGGTATGAAATCCGATGCCCGCGGCATGCGCGACCAGGGAACGTGCTCGCCAAAGAAGGTCGTTCCCGCCACCGCGCCCGGCCGGATCAAGATCGCCGAAACGCCGGAGCCTTCGAGCTCGACCTGCAGCTCGCGTGTGTAGGCTTCGATGGCCGCCTTGGTCGCCGCGTAAGCCGTCGACGTTTGGCCGAGTTGAATGCGACCGGCCGACGAGCCGAGATTGACCACGTACCCACTGCCTCGTGCACGCATCGCCGGCAAAACCGACTTCACGGTGTAGACCATTCCATTGTAGGCGACGCGCATGCTCGCCTCGGCCTCGTCGATGGTCAGCTCGTCAATCGGCTTGCACCGAATGAATGCGGCATTGTTCACCAGCACGTCGATGCGCCCGTCGCGCGCGACGATGGTCTCGATGAGGCGTTCCACCTCGTTGCGCTGGCTTACGTCACATCGATGGATGGTGATCCGGCTTCCCCACGGGGCCTCGACGAGCGACGCCTGGGCCCGCGCAATGGCGGCTTCGGAAATATCGCAAACGTGCACGCGTGCACCGTGATCGGCGAACGCCTGCGCGATGGCCCAGCCGATACCCTGGGCGCCTCCGGTCACGAGTGATACGGCTCCTTCGAGCATGTCGTTCGGCATCGGTTTTCTCAACGCCCCAACATGAGGTTCAAGGCGCGGTCGACGGCGCCGGCAAAGGGTGGACGCAGGAAGCGGCCCGTATCGATGGGACCCTGACGGAAGATGGCGCGCTTCTTCGAGAAGGTCTCGAATCCTTCGAAGGCGTGGTACTCGCCCATGCCGCTCGGCCCGACGCCGCCGAAGGGCAAATCGTCCAATGCCGCGTGAAGGCACGTCTCGTTGATGGTCACACCGCCGGACATCGTCGAATTGATCACCTCGTCGATGTCGCGCCCGTCGTAACCGAAGTAATAGAGCGCGAGGGGGCGCGGGTTCGCGTTGACGAAGGCAATGGCCTCCGACAGAGACGCGTAGCTCATGATGGGCAAAATGGGTCCGAAGATTTCCTCCTTCATGACGAGCATCTCCGGTGTGGCGTTCGCGATCAGCGTGGGGAAGAATTTCCTCCCCACCCGATCGGGCGCTTCGGCCTGTGGATTGATTTCGATGACATCGGCACCGCGGGCGCGCGCGTCGGCGACGTAGGACTCGAGGCGACGGTAATGGTCGTCGTTGATGATCGAGGTGTAATCGTCGTTCCCGGTGAGCGACGGATACATCGCGGCCACCGCTTGGCAACACGCGGCGACGAACTCGCCCATCCTGCCGGCGGGGACCAGCGCATGATCCGGTGCGAGGCACGTCTGCCCCGCGTTGAAGAGCTTTCCCGTCATGATGCGGCCGGCGGCCTTTTCGGAGGGAAAATCCTTTCCGATGATGGCCGGCGACTTCCCCCCGAGCTCCAACGTCGCGGGGGTCAAATGCTCGGCCGCGTCCCGCAAAATGAGCCGGGCCACCCGCGTGGAACCCGTGAAAAAGAGATGGTCGAACGGCAGACGCGCAAACGCCGCACCGGTAGCCGGCCCTCCCGTGATGACGCTCGCCACCTCGGGCCCCAGGGCTTCCATGAGCAGCTCTTCGAGCAAGCGCGACGTCGTCGGGGTCAGCTCCGAAGGCTTCAACATGACCCGATTGCCCGCGGCGATGGCCGTCGCGAGCGGTGCCAAGGCGAGATGGACGGGATAGTTCCACGGGGAAATGATCCCGACCACGCCCAGCGGCTGGTAGGCGACGCACGCGCGCCCCATGGGAAAGAGCCAGCTGACGGGCCGGCGTCGCACCTTCATCCAGCCGTGCAAATGGCTTATCGTGTAGTCGATGGCTCGAAGTGTGAAAAACACCTCGGCCATCAAGCTTTCGTGCCGCGATCGATGACCGAAATCGCGTGAGACCGCTGCGGCAATCTCGTGTTTCCGAACGAGCAGGGCACTCTTCAATCGCTTCAAGCGATGAATGCGCGTTTCGTAACTCGGGATCCCCTCCGCCGCTTGGAGCCCCCGGAGGCGCGCGAGCGATGCTTCGAGGTCTTCCCCGAACGCGAGCTCGTTCGCCGCGGGGGTGCGCCGGATGTGGGTCGTCGTCACATTCATCATCGTCGTCGTCATGTCGCCTCGTGGATGCGTGTCGCTTGGACAGGTCAGGGAAGGCAGTGGGCAACCGGGGCGAGAATCCTTTCCGCCCAACCCGGCAGGGCACGGGTAAGTGGATGTCTCTCCACTGCCCGTTTCGCGTCGCCCAGCCAGCGCGCGGTTGCATCGACCGCGCCGACGGCGTGCAATACATCGACGGCCGCCGCGACCTTCTCGGGGGTGCGCTGCTCGCGGGGCAGATGCATCACCTCTTGGAGCGGCGCGAGTGCCGCAAGGCTCGCGTGTTCATAGGCCCAAAGCATGGGAAAGGAAGGTTTCCCTTCGATCAAATCGGCTCCTCGCAGGTCGCGCCCCTTGTTTCCCGTCAAGTCGAGAAGGTCGTCCTGAACCTGAAAGAGGAGTCCAATGTCGGCCCCGTACGTTGCTGCCGCCTCGATCAATTCCGCATCGTCTCCGTGCGCAGCAGCAACGCCCGCTCGCAGGCACGTCGAAAAGAACATTCCCGTCTTCCCCCGCGCCATATCCATCCAGGTGGAGCGAGATGGAGCGAGCGCTCCGGCCGCGAGTTGCACGTCCATCGTTTGCCCTTCGGTGAGGCGCACCAAATCCGTTGCCATGGCACCGAGAACGCTGGCCATGGATCGAGCTCGCCCCAGGCTGACGAGCGCCTCGAAGATCAATGTGGTGCCTGCCGTAATGGCGTGAGACGTTCCCCATTGCGACCATACGGCCGGACGCCCTCGTCGGACGTGATCTCCATCTTCGATATCGTCGAGCACGACCGACGCGTTGTGCAGCAACTCCAATGCGACGGCGAAATCGAAAGCAGCCTCCGCTTCACCTCCGAGGTTCACGCAAACCCACACCGGAAGGACGGCACGCATACGTTTACCGCCTGTCGTTAGTTGGTATTCCAAGATCTCGCGAATGAGGCCTCGCGAAACCAAGCCCGCGTGCACCCTCTTTTCGATCTCCTCTAGATAGAGTGCGCAGGCCTCTTCGTATCGCAGCGGGGGCTGCCGTACGATCCGCGCGAGCACTCGAGAAAGGTGCTCACCCTTCTCCGTCTGAAAAAGGACCGGAGCACGCGTTGATTTAGGAGTCGTCTCACCAACCATTCGTTCCGGTGCGAAGCTCGTTGTGACATCGTTCATGATTTGGCGTCTCCACCGCCCCGCCGAGATCCGCGGCGCGCGAACGGATATCGAGCAGGAGGCGTGCCATTGTTCTGTCGACACGTTCGATCGACGATTGCGGTGTCGCCCGCGTGCAGAATCCATTCAGGTGTGCACGGTGACTGCACATAGTGATTTGAAATGAAGAACGATGTGCATTGCGCGAAGACAGTGAGCTTAAAGCGATTTAAAGAAGGCGGTCGCGGCCGGCTTCGCGTCTTACCGGCAATCGCTCCACGTGCACGAGGTCGTAAAGTTTCCTTTGCACGTTGCCCATTCGCGGGCGGTGACCTATAGCTTCTCTTTCGGGCAAAAAGCGAAATTCGCTCTTCGTCGAAGGTATGGAGTCCGCGATTGAGAATTGCGGGGCTTCGCTCGCACGAACACTGGCTGGCGCGCTTTGGACCTATCGAGGAAAATATCGTGTCACGACCGCATCATGTGCTGCAGGCTGGAGATCTTGCGCCCGAACGACAGGAAGTGTCCGCTGGACGGAGCCGTCCGGGGCCGCGGACGTTCCCGTCCACGGGCCCGGAAGAGGGGCTCGTGTTCGGCCGATCGCCCTGGATTCATGCGATGGCATCGAGGTTGCCTAACAGTGGCACGAAGTATCCCCGGACCGCGCGTTTGCGAAGTCCGTCGCCCATGAAACAAATTGTGTTTGCGCGCTGTACGTCGTGGATTCGGAGGACTTCATGAGGGTACCGCTCGCTCTTTCCGCATTAGCGTTTTCTGCATCTTCCACATCGTCGGCGTCGCCCATGAAATCACGCGCTCCAGAAGGCGATGAAACGTATGGCGCCGGTCGATTCAGCCGCACAGTCGGAGCGAGCCCGGAAATGCGCCGGCTCTATCCGCTCCTGCAGCGTGTCGCCGCGTCGGATGTACCGGTCATCATCGAAGGGGAAACTGGGACGGGCAAAGAAGTACTCGCAGAGTCGATTCATGCCCAAAGCCGCCGATCCCGCGGCCCGTTCATCGTATTCGATTGTACGGCGGTCTCCCCGAACCTCGTGGAGTCCGCCCTGTTTGGCCACGAACGCGGAGCGTTCACGGGCGCGGTCAGTCCCCGTCAAGGAGTCTTCGAACAGGCGCATGGCGGTACATTGCTCATCGACGAGCTGGGAGATCTCGACAGCAGCTTGCAGCCCAAACTTCTCCGCGCGGTCGAGCGCTCCGAGATCCAGCGTGTGGGCGGAACGAGCTGGGCAAAGACCAATGTGCGCGTGATTTGTACCACGCGCCGAAATCTCCGGAGGGAGGTGCGCGCGGGCCGTTTTCGCGACGATCTCTATTACCGACTTGCCGTGACCTGTATCGAACTGCCGCCGCTGCGAAAGCGGACTGCGGATATTCCGTTGTTGGCGAGGCATTTCTGGCGCGAACTCGGCGGCGACGAAGCGGCCATTCCTACCGATTTCCTGGAGTCGCTCGAACGTTATGATTGGCCGGGGAACGTTCGGGAGCTTCACAATGCCGTGGTCCACCGTCTCGCGCTCGGCGAGCTCGCGGACGAGCGTTCATCGCGGCGGTACCTCGATGACGAACCGGTCGCCTCGAGCGAGATGCCCATCCCATCGGGCGAGTTTCCTGCGCATTCCATGACGGATCGTTCCGGCGATTTCGTCGATACCCTTCTTCGGGACGAGCCTCGGTTCACCGAAGCACGCGAGCGCGTGCTCCGGGAATTCGAACGACGTTACGTGAGATGGATTCTCCAACGTTACGACGGAAACGTCACACGAGCTGCCGAAGCTTCGGGCCTGGCCCGGCGCTCGCTCTACGCCCTCAAAACGCGTGCAGGCAAGGGATCCACATGACCACCACCGCAACCGCGCCGACGACCACGACGATAGCCAAGGCGAGACCGAAGCCGAGGGTGCTGCTGGGCGGTGTTCTTGCAGCCGGCGTGGCCGTCTACGGAGTGTATTCGTGGGGCACCTACGGTCACGAGGGCACCGACGATGCGCAAGTCGGGGCGGACGTCGTGGGCATCTCCACGCATATCGGGGGCACTGTGCGCAAAGTGCTCGTGAACGACAACCAGGCCGTAAAGAAAGGCGACCCATTGATCGAGATCGATCCGACGGATTGGGCCGCGCGCGTGAAGCAAGGCGAGGCGGACCTGGCGGCCTCACGCGCTCAGGCCGATGCGGCGGACGCCCAGGTGGCGATTGTCGAAGCGACGTCGCGTGGAGGCCTCACCGTCGCTCGGGCGAATCTCTCGGGCACCACGCGTTCGGCGGCGGGTGCAGAAGCCGGTCTCGAGTCGGCGAAGGCGGCCCTGGCGCGCGCGGAGGCGCACGCCGTGCGCGCGGACAATGACTTCGCGCGTGCGGAAGCGCTCTTCCGCGATGGTGCAATTGCCGCCGCCGAGGTGGACACTGCGCGCTCCAATGCGTTCGCGGCACGAGCCACAGTCGCCCAAGAGCGGGCCCAGCTCGCGGGCGCGATGGAAACGAAGCGCACGGCGCAGACGGACATCGACGAGGCGCGCGGCCGGGTCGAGCAGAGCGCGCCGGTGGAGGCCCAGCTTGCGGCGGCCCGCGCAAACGCGACCCTGGCGCACGCGCGCATCGATGCGGCGGAGGCGGCGCTCGTCTTGGCCAAGCTGCAGCTCTCGTACACGCGCATCGAGGCGCCGGTCGACGGCTCGCTCGCGCGGCTTGCCGTGCGCGAGGGGCAGCTCGTCGCGCCGGGGCAGGCCATCGTATCGGTGGTGCCGAATACGACGTACGTCCTCGCGAACTTCAAAGAGACGCAGGTTGGGCGGATGCATGTCGGGCAACGGGCGGAAATCAAGGTGGACGCCTTTCCAGGTCGCGTTTTCGAAGGGCACGTCGAGAGTTTGTCGCCGGGAACAGGAGCTCACTTTGCATTGCTTCCACCGGACAATGCGTCGGGGAACTTCGTCAAAATCGTGCAGCGCGTTCCGGTGAAGATCGCATGGTCCAACGTGCCGCCGGATATCGCCCTCAGGGTGGGCGTCTCGGCCGACGCAACTGTGTTTACCCGCTGAGGGAAACCGATTGGAGAATAGCGATGAGCAATGATATTGAGCAGCGCAAGGCCGAACATTTGGCGCTCTGCGCGACAGGCGATGTCGGTTTTCGAAATAGAACTCCCGGTTTCGACCAAGTGCGGCTCGTCCACAATGCACTGCCCGAGCTCGACGCGGATCGCATCGACACCTCGACGGTCCTTTTTGGCAAAAAGCTCCGCGCCCCTATCCTCATTGCAGCCATGACCGGTGGCGCCGAGGTCGCAGGACGGGTCAACCGCGCCCTGGCCAGCGTCGCCGAGGCACGCGGTTACGCCTTCGGGCTCGGAAGCCAGCGCGCCATGCACGTCCGGAGCGGCATACGCCACACCTACGACGTGCGCGACGTGGCACCGTCCACCGTCGTGATGGGCAACTTAGGCCTCGTGCAGGCGCGCCAGATGACCACGGCGCAGGTGCGCGCACTGATCGACGATGTCGGGGCCGATGCACTCTGCATTCATACGAATCCATCGCAGGAGCTGGTCCAGCCGGGCGGCGAGCGTGATTTCCGCGGTGGATTGGCGGCGATTGCGCGTCTGGTATCCGAGCTTGGCAAACCGGTGCTGGTGAAGGAAGTCGGCAGTGGGATATCGCCGGAAGTGGCTGCGCGGCTGCGCAGCGTCGGTGTGGCCTATCTCGATGTATCCGGGGCGGGCGGTACCTCCTGGGTCGGGGTCGAAACATTGCGCGCGGGCGAGCTGGGCGACGAAAAAGCGCGTTCGCTCGGCGAGGCGTTCTGGGATTGGGGAATTCCGACGGCGGCGTGCGTGGCACTCTCCGCGCCTCTTGGATTCGAAGCGATTCTCGCGACGGGCGGCGTTTCGACGGGACTCGACGTGGCCAAGGCGCTGGCCCTCGGGGCCACCGCGGCAGGCATCGCGCGCCCCGCACTGCGCGCGTTCCACACCGGAGGCCTCGATGCGCTGAATGCATTGTTCGATCGCATCGAGGGCGAGCTCCGCGCGGCGATGTTCCTCACGGGAAGTGGAAACGTGGGCGCGCTCCGCCGTGCGCCGCGAATCGTGAGCGGCGAGCTCGCATCATGGCTGCAACAGATTGGGGGACAGCCCGTGAATGGAGGAGAGACATGACCGTCGAAGCATGGAATGGTGAAGCGAGGCCGCAAGTGCATCCCCGCGACGTGTTTGCCGCACTGACGGAACGTGTGCGCGCCTCCGTCGACGTGCGTCTTGCACAGATGCTCGAAGAGCGAACCAAGGTGGCTGCGGCCTACGGCGAGGAAGCAGGTATCGCCCTGGAGGCCGCACGAACGCTCACCACGCGTGGTGGGAAGAGGACGCGCGCCGTGCTCGCCGCCGCAGCGTTCGAAGCATGCGGCGGTGGGGATTCGTCGGTCATCGCCATGGCCGGTGTGGCGCTGGAACTGTTGCAAACGCACTTCCTCATCCACGACGACTGGATGGACGACGACGATCTCCGGCGCGGAGGACCGAGTGTGCATGCCCAGCTTCGCGCGCGCTTCGGTTCGACCAAGACGGGCGACGCCATGGCCATTCTCTCCGGAGACTACATCGCGCCCCTCGCGTTGGAGGCGCTGTTGTCGGTCCCGCTCGCGCCGGCGACCGTGCTCGAAGCGGCACGCATTCTCGCGCACATGCAGCAGGATGCCGTCGTGGGCCAATGCCTCGACATGTGCCCGAGTGGCGGGCGCGTCGAGGTGGTGCACGATCTCAAGACGGGGAGCTACTCCGTGCGCGGGCCCCTCTTGTTGGGTGCCGCACTCGCGGGAGGCTCCGCGGACGCTCGTGCCGCGCTGGTGCGGTATGCCGCGCCACTCGGAATTGCATTCCAGTTGCGCGATGATTTGCTGGGCACCTTTGGCGATTCGCGGGTGACGGGTAAGCCGGTCATGAGCGACATTCGCGAGGGAAAGCGCACGGCGCTGGTGGACGAAGTCGTAAAGCATCCCGATGCGGAGCCACTTTTGGCAAAGGTTCTTGGCATTGCCGAGCCGGACCCCCGCGACCTCGGCGCGCTCGTCCAATTGATGATCACGTCCGGGGCACGCGATCGGGTCGAACGACGCCTGCGCGATCTCCTTACGAAGGCGCGGCGCGAGCTCGTCGATGCACCGTTCGCGCGGGCGGGTGCACTTGCACTCGACGGGGCCATCACCGCGCTGGGTGATCGGGAAAAGTAGCCGATGAACGTCGATGCGTTGCGGGTGGCGGCGCCGGGCAAGGTGCTTCTCAGTGGAGCGTACGCGGTGCTCGAAGGCGCGACGGCGGTGGTCATCGCCGTGGATCGCTATGCGCTCGCCGATCCATTGCGTCGCGGTCCCGCATCGCGCGAGGTGCGCGCCGCCCTCGGCGACGACGCAGCGCCCGCCGTCGACACGAGCGCCCTTTACGATGGTACTGCCAAGTTGGGCCTCGGTTCGAGCGCCGCCGTTCTCGTTGCATCGATTGGCGCCCGCCTGGCCGCGTCGGGCGCAGATCTCGCGAGGTCCGCAACGCGTGCGAGCATCGCGCAGACCGCACGCCGCGCACACGCCGAGGCGCAGAGCGGCGGCAGCGGAGTCGATGTCGCGGCGAGCGTGTGGGGCGGCATTCTGGCCTATTCGATGGCCCGCGGAGAAGGCGCCGTTCGCGCACTTGCGATCCCGCCGGGCCTTCACATCGACGCCGTGTGGAGCGGCACCTCCGCGCGCACGACCGAGCTTCGCGCGCGCGTTGCCACCCTCGATCGCGCGACGCACGCCGCGCGGATGCGCGAGCTCGGCGACGCGTCCGCCGCCGCCGTCGCCGCATTCGGAGGGCGCGATATCGCGGGCATTCTCCGCGCCGGGCAGGCGACGCGTATCGCATTGACCGCCCTGGGGCGCGATGCGCGCGCCGCCATCGTTCCCCCCGCGTTCGCAGAGCTCGCGGAGCTTGCGGAGGCGGAAGGCGCTGCCTTCTATCCATCGGGCGCAGGCGGCGGAGACGTGGGCATCTACCTTGGAACGCGCCCCCCCTCCACCGACCTACTCCGCCGCTATACCGCACTAGGCATGCGCCCCCTGTCCATTGCTATCGACACGAAGGGCATTCATCGCACGATGTGATTATTTGGGGCGGCCGGGAATCGTCTATTCTGACAAATGTATATGTTGATATGATACTGCAATATATCGGTGTGTTCGACTGAAAGGATTCATTCGATTGGCGGGCAATCGGATATTGAAAACAAAAGACTGCGCGGCGTCGAAACGATGGTCGTCCTGCCCAACGAGGTGAGCCGCCATCGTATCGCGCCGCGCGAGTGGTTGCCTGAATTGAGTCAGGGCTTCGACGTATCTTTCAACAGCTCCGCAGGTGGAGGGTCACCGGTCAACGTCTTCAGGAACGCGACCAGATCCTTCTCCTGCTGCGGTGTCCACGGCTCGTGGTTCAGGAGTGCCTTGTCCAGTTTGCCGATGCCCGACTTGCCGCCGCCTTCTGCGTACAGATGGACGACCTCCTCGAGTGTCGCCATGCTCCCGGTATGCATGTAGGGGGCCGTCTCGGCGATTTGCCGTAGCCCCGTGCTGCGGAATAGGCCGGGTTCGGACTTTCCGACGGCCGCATTGAAGTCGAGCTGCTTCGAAAGCTTCTCCGCGCCGAACGTGCGATTGTCGCTGTAGGCTCCGCTACCGAGGAAGGTCGCGGTGAGATTGCCCGTGATCGTCGACATGCGGCCGTTGTCGACCTCGGGCACGTGAGGCCCATTGCCCTGCGCCACGCCGATGTTGTGGTACTTGTTGTCCGTGAAGTTCGGCCCGGAATGGCAGTCTTTGCAATAGCCATCGCCGACGAAAACCTTGTAGCCCCGAATGGCCGAGTCGCTGATGGCCTTCGCGTCCCCCGCCACGAACCGGTCGAAGGGTGCGTTGCGGCTCACCAATAGCCGCTCGTACGCGGCGATGCACTTCGCGAAATTCACGAAAATGCGATTGATCTGATCCCGCTCGGCATCGGTGAGATCGGTTTCCCATGCTCCGTTTGCCGTGGACCCGGCTGCCTTGGGCATCGCGGAAAGCGGAAACGGTCTCGCGTTGGCGGGATCCAGTCGGGCGGGCAGGGGACCGTACTCGGCCCCGAAGATGGCTTCGTATTCGGCCTTGTACTTCTTGTAGATCATGGCCGCCACACGCATGCGGTCGGAGGCCATCTCATTGGGATTCTCTACCGGCCCGGTCGCCTGCATCCACAACGAATCGGCGCGCCCGTCGGTGAAGAACACCTCGTAGAACGCGGAATTGGTGACCGCCGGCGAGTGTCGCCCCGTCCAGTTCACGCCCAATGACATATTGTTGGGACTCGAGCGCGTGTCGCTCCCCCACGGGAGCACGTGGCAACTCGCACACGCGACACGCCCCGACTGACCCGGCGAGCCGAGATCCGACGGCGTGACGAGTGGCCCCGAGTAGCCTTTTTCGAAGTAGAACATCTGCCCCAGGCGTGCCGCATCCGGATTGTCGGCATACTTGTTGGTCGGATCCGGCGGTACGGCCGGAAGCGGTGACTGGGTCCTCGCCTGCGCCCATTCCTCGGCGGTGAGCGTAACCGTCGGTGTCGGTCGGTCATCCCCCGGATTGGCGGCGCCCGGCGGGGAGCCGGTCGCCGGATCGTCCCCGCCGCCACTGCTGCAGGCCGAGAAGAACGCGAGCCCGCCGGCCGATAGCAGGGCTGTCATTAGATACGCATGCTTGAACTTCCTCATTTCTCCCCCCCCAAGCCCGTCGTTCGATATGCGATGAGCGTCAGTCGTCCAGATCGAGTACGTGTGTCGCGAGCGTCGCGACATTGACGTCTGCAATCAGGCCTTGCGTGTTCGACTCGAGATCGAGCTGCCACGACGGATCGCCGGAGGAGTACTTGCTGTCCCCGTCGGCATCGGCGTACGCCGAGATGCGATACGAGGTCAACTCGTCGATGATGCCGGGAATCTCTGCTTGGTAACTCTCTCTGGCAGCCACGCCTTCTCGGTAGAGTCCGACGAGCCGCCCCGTGGCCACCTCGTGGACGCGAAACTCCATCATCTTTCCCACGTAGGCCGCGCTGCCGGCGACGTTGAGATGACACGGCAAAAGCGAAGCCGTGCTCGTGATGGCATTTCCTTGTGGGTCGCGCTGGATGTCGACGAAAGCGTAGTCGTGTACGAAATTGACCTCGTAGCGGACTCCATCCACCAGCGTGACGTCCGCAGGCAGCGGATTCGTGAGCTCGCGTCTCCAGGAGTGATCGTGCTCGGAGACCGGCCCATCCACGCCGCCGTATTGCTGATCGTGATTGTGGTCGCTCCAGAAATCGAGCCGGTAAGGAGGCGTCGTCCTGGGAAGCGTGCCCTTCATGTACAACGTGAAATCACGCGCGTTGACGTAATGGTAGATAGCTTTGGTGAGCACGTTGTTCGTGTGGTCCAGAACGCGGATCTCGAAATCCTCGTGCATGTGCGACGTCATGTGGCTCGCGGTGAACTTGATGTCCATCAGCGGCGACGCCGACTCCGCCGATTGCGTGTGGTACTTGTCGACATCGATGGACATCGAGCAGGCCAACGACCATGCCAGCACGCTCAGGCCGGCGAACTTGTAGAGTCGTTTGGTATCCATCAGAACCGCCCCCGGAGTTGAATGCCGCAGCCGTAGCCCGAGCAACCGCCCGTTACCCACTTTTGTTGTTGCGTGCCGCCCAATGTGCGGGAACGGCCCTTCGATTGAATGATGTACCAGGTGACCGCACCACCGAGCAGGACGCCTCCGCCGATGAGCGATACATCGGCAACCGTCGAAAGCGTGTTTACACTGCTTCTGTTCGAATCCAGGTCGTAACTGCGCGGACAGGTGTCGTTCGGGCAATTGGAATCGATGTCGCTCGCTTTGCTGCGTGCCATGATGCCCGTGATCACGCCCGTGCCAATGGCCGCGAGCCCGGCGGCGCCCAATACGATCGGGCCCACGAGTGATGGGCGGGAAGCGGGCGCAGGCGGATCGAGCATGACCGGCGTGGGGAAGGTGAATGGATGCGAACCCTCCGACGCCGGCTCGATGCTCGTCTCGAAAGGCATCGATTCGGTCTGCCCGCCCACGATCTTGAAGGAGTGCCTCCCTGGCCGTAGCCGAACGGTGATGTCGTTCCCCTCGAAGGGATACGAGTTCACGATCGGATTTCCGCGCCCCACGATGCGCGTGTCGACGAGCACGAACTTGCCCTTGTCCTTCACCGTCGCGTGGAACTTCGCCGACGTCGTGGTCAGGGTCGCGAGATCTTTCTGAATCTGAGCACGTTCACGCTCATCCACGGAGGGCGCGCTGTTCAGATACTCGGTATAGGCCTCGATGGCTTCCCCATCGCGCTCCAGGTGCATCGCACAGAAGCCGATGTTTCCGAGGATCTTCGGTGAGCGGGAAAGCTCGTAGGCCTTGCGAAATGCGAAGAGTGCCTCTTCGTATCGGGCCCCCTCGGGGTCATCCAGCAAATTGACGCCCGCCTGAAATTGCTTTCGCGCTTCGGCGGTGGCGTCGCTTTGCTGGTCACTTTGCGGTTCGCCCGCGTAGGCTACGCTCGCATGAAGGAGGCCCGCGGGGCCTGCCATTACGCATAGCGCTGAGACGAGTAACCGTAAGCGTTGTCCCGTGGTCATAATCCCCCTCCTCTTGTTCGTTACTCCGAAACGTCGTCCAAATCGGGCGACTCGAAACCTGCTTTCGTCTCCATGCACGTCTGCGGGGAGATACCCGTTGCGCCGCCGCGCAACCATGAGAGCAACGTATCGCGGCCTGCGGCGTCGATGGTCACCGGCGCGAGCGGCATCGTGCGCCTCTCGAGCTGGACAACCATCATTTCCGCTATCTTGCTGCCACTGCGCCCGCGCCGGATGATATCCGAGCGCGTCACCAGCGGAAACGGCGCATCGTTCCTGGTTGGGCGGCTATGGCATTGCTGACAAGTCCTCTGCAGAACGGCGCGCGGTGCACACGGGATTTCATTTTCGTCATTCGGCCCCTCGCGTACGGGCCCGGCGGCCGGCTCGCTATCCGAGGAATCTCCGGAGGAACTCCCGGAGGAGCAGGCCGATGCGAGGCCCACCAACACGATGAGCATACCCAGTGCTTTCGAAAAATTCGTTTTCATAGTTCTCGCCGAAACACTCTTCCTTGGGGTGGTTCTGCCGTCGCCGGCGTTGGCGTGCTCGATGGGCTCGTCGCACGTGCAGGTACATTCGGACCCTCGGCCGGCGGCTCCGCAGGGGCGGCAGCCGTCGCCGTCGCCCGCATGGGCGGCGGTGGGCGCATCGGGTGCACGGGCACGATTTTCGTAGGTGCCGAGGCAACAGTCGTCGCGCTGCCCGCACCCGTGGCGATGGTCGACTCGGGCGCGTGCACGGGAGCCGGTGCCGGTGCGACCGGCTGCTGGGGCGCTTCGACGGTGGCAACGATGGGTGGCGTTTCCGTGGCGCCCTTCATTTGTGCGGTCGTCCGGTCGGCGAGATGATGCGAACGCAAAATCGCAATACCGCTTGCCAAGAGAATGCTGAACGCGACACCGCTACCGAGCATGGCTGCAGTCGCGATGCCCGCCCACCCTCGAACGGAGGCACGTCGCGGGTGCGCATCCGACGCAGACTCGATATGTGGTGCGCCGGCAGTGAACGTTACCCCGCTGGATGTCGTGCCGATGCGCAGAGCAGTGCTCTTCGTCTTGGATCCGTCTGCTTCGGCGGCATCACTGAGATCGAGCAAACCATCGCTGGTGCTCAGATAGCGAACTTGGCTATCGCCAAAATCATTATTGGCATCCCCGCGTGACGAGAGCTTGGCGACCTGCGCTTTGATCTTCGCTTGCAGCCTTTCGCGCGGCTCGCGGAAAAGGTCGCCTACGATATCGCGTACGTCTTGTTCGGTCACCGGGCGCTCACTACGGATGAAGTCTTCGAGGGCCACGTGCATTTCGTGGGCCGACTCGTAACGATTCGCAGGATCGCGCTCGAGCGCTTTGGCGATCACCGAAGCGAGCTTTTCGGGCACGTCGGGATTTATCTCCGTAGCCCGCGGGATCTCCTTGTTCATCAGGTTGAGGAGCGTCTTGGCGGGCGTGTCCTCCGCCATGAGGCGCTGCTGCGTGACGGCTTCCCAGAGACAGATTCCCATTGAGAAGAGATCTGCGCGACGGTCGATCTTCTCGCTCAAAAGTTGCTCAGGGGCCATGAAGGCCACCTTGCCCTTGAAGACGCCATGCACGGTCTGGGTGGAACCTACGGCCTTCGCAATGCCGAAATCCAAGACCTTCACGCGGCCGTCGTAGGTAACCATGATGTTTTGCGGGCTGACATCGCGGTGAACCATTTGAAGCGGCGTGCCGTCGAGATCCGTGAGCTCGTGGGCATGGTGCAGGCCCTCCAGCGCACCGGAGCAAATCCGAGCGACGAAGGTCGGATCAATCGTCCGCTTCTCGCGTTTCAGCCGAGCGATGATGCGGGAGAGCGGCTGGCCATCCACGTATTCCATGGCGATGAAGTAGCAACCGCCCTCGGAGCCCGCTTCGAACGTCTGAATCACGTTCGGATGATTCAGGCGAGCCGCAAGCCGGGCCTCGTTGATGAACATTTCACGCGATTCCGGTTCGCTCGCTTGCTCATCGCGCAGGCGCTTCACGACGGCGAGCCTCGTGACATTCATCCCATCACGTGCGACGGCGAGGTAGACATCTGCCATTCCACCTGTACCGAGGCGCGCAAAGAGATGGTATCTCCCCAACGAAAACGAGCGACGGTCCTCGAAGGCCCCCGCCGCACTCTCTGCCGTATTCGTACTCACGATTCCCCTCCCGTCGATTCGCCTGTACACACTCGGTAGTGCGGTATGAAATGACCCACTCCCGAGATGAACGATCAACTGCTAGTACGAAGTGCGGCTCGCAGGGGCGCGCGGACGATCTGTCCCGCGCGCGTCGAGGTTGAGCGCAAAGAACAACAGCGAAAAGCCTTGCCTGGGCTCGATCACGTGCGAAAATAATGCCTGCAGGCGATGCTATGACGTACTTCGAAGAAGGACGTCATGCTCGATACGATGCCCGCAACGTGAGACGAGTGGTGGGTGTTGGTGTGTTCAACACTCATGGTTCGTGTGCATGCGTTGTAAGGATTCAACGGCGCAAGCGTAAATCGAGCAGCGAATTGCCCAACAATTGTGCACCGTTGCGCAGGGGGTTGCGCAGCGCTTCTGCAGCCAGACCGATCGAATGACCGACGTCAGCGGCACGTTGGCATTCCTGAGCTGGAAGGGTTTTAAAGGCATTTGTCTGGTTGCCTTTCGAAAGCCGGTAAGGAGAGAATGCTCACTAAAAGGAGCCTCGAATGCGATTTGCGTTCATCGAAATACCAATCGCAATGCTCTTCGTATTCACGATTTCGTGCGATCGCGACGCAGACCCGGGCTCGAATCGAAATACCGCGGAGCGCGTGGTCGTGGCCAATGGCACGTTTCGCAATCCGTTGAACCGCGCGCCCGACCCGTACATGACGTACTACGATGGCAATTACTACTTGGCGACGACGCAATTCGACGTGCTTCGCCTATGGAAAGCCCCCACGCTCGGCGAGCTTCTGACCGGCGAATCACGCGTCGTTTGGAGGGACAGCGACCCCTCGCGCAATCGCGATATGTGGGCGCCTTCGATGTATCTCATCGATGGGCACTGGTACATTTACTACACGGCCGACGACGGCATCGACGATCACCATCGGCTGTACGTCGTGGAATCCGCGGGCACGGATCCGTTCGGGCCGTACCATTTCAAGGGGAAGCTCGAGGCGCCAGGTTCGGAGAACACTTGGGCCATCGATGCAGCGCTGCTGGTCCAGAACGGCAGGACGTACCTTGCGTGGAGCGGAAAGCAGGATGCAACCTACAATTTGCTCTTCATCGCACCCATGAGCAATCCGTGGACCGTCTCCGGTCCGCGCACCTTCATCGCGAGCGCTGGCGGCTGCCCGGAGGTGCGTGAAGCACCGTCGTTCGTGCAGCATGGCGGGCGCACGTTTCTCGTCTACTCGGCATGTGATACCGGAAAACCGGATTATCAATTGTGGATGAAGAGCATTCCCGCGACGGCCGACCCGACGAATGCAGCGCAATGGCAGCAGCATTCGTCCGCCGTTTTCTCGCGCAACGATGCGACTGGAACGTGGGGGCCTGGCTCCAATGCCTTTTTCAAGAGCCCCGACGGAAGCGAAGATTGGTTCGTCTACCACGCAAAGAATACGACGGTCTTCACCTACGATGGGCGCACGACGCGGGCGCAGAAGCTCACGTGGAACGCCGACGGGACGCCTCGTTTCGGGGCTCCGCTGGCGGCCGGCGCAACCGCCGATCTACCCTCGGGCGATCCGGGTGGTGGTCCCTATTGGATCAACGACACGGGGACATCCAGCGGAGCAGGATCCATCCAGTTCAGCAGTGGGTGGACGGCATATCCCAATTGCGGTGTGCAATGTTTTTGGGGCGACGATCATGGAAGCGACCGAGCCGGTGCCACGGCGACGTTCACGTTCGACGGCACCGGCATCGACCTTCTTTCCGTTCGGGATACCGGAAACGGAATCGCCGCCTTCTCGTTCGACGGCGCACCCGAAACGACGTCGGACTACTACGCATCGATTCGGCAGGGCGAGCAAGTCGTTTACATCAGCCCGCGCGTGGCCTTCGGCCACCACACGTTGCGCGTACGCGTGACGGGAAACAAGAACACCGCTTCGACGGGAACTGCCATCAGCATCGATCGCGCCGAAGTCCACACGCGGTGAGTATTCGTCATCCGTTCAACCGATTTGGAGCTGAACCCAGGCGTAATTGTTGCTGCCGTTGCCGTTGGTGGTCCATGCCCTGATGACGTACCAGCCGCCCGGCGGCAATTGAACGGATACGCTCCAAGGCGACACCGAACTGGGATTGATCACGCGGGTCTCACCCCTCGCGAATTCCTGACCATTGAGTGTGACGAGAACGTGAACGATACCGTCCGCGCCAGCGCCGGTCCCCGAGAGCACCACCGAGCGTTTGGTGGATTCGGGTATGACGCTTACACAGCTTTGCGCGATATGGACGGGACTTTGTCCCACCGTATCGGATTGGAGAGCGATGCAATAGGGTGCGAAATCATCGAAAATTTCTGCAGTGTCGGCGTTTGCGCGCTGAGGAACGCCCAGCACTGGCGCACTCGCGACGAGAGACGCGGCCAGGACGATGGGACGGATAGCGGTCATGAGAAATCCTCCGTATGGGGAAAGACAGCGTAGGTTGCTGCATTCGACCGCCCCGTATGTGATTCGATTTCGAGTTCGTTATGATGATTCAAGATCGATTGTTGGATATGGCGTTCCTTGGTGGAAGCAACATCTCTGGTGTCGAGGCCGACCGGTAGTTGCCAGCCCGTCGTGAGAGCCTCTCATCGCGGGAGACGGAGATTCAGCACGCCGTCGATGGCCGTGCGCGATACCGTATTTGGCAATGCGGGCACGACGGCACGCGCGGCCTCGGGGACGTTCTTGGGATGAATCACGGCGACCTGCACGGTGCGGGAAGCTTCGTCGAGCAAGAAGAGGTAGTACCGGTCGTCGCGGGCGCGCCGCCAAACGGGGCCCTCGGCGCTCTGGCGATGGTCGGCATCGATGACGGCGCCGGCCGGCATCGAGCGCAGGCCGTTGGCATCGAGCAGGTCGGCATCGGCCGGGAACTTCTCGATACCGCAGCCCTCGATGCCGCACGTCGCGCCGCCCAACGAGCCCACTTGATACGAGCGAATCCCCGTGCTGATGATGTCGCGATTTCCCCATTTGGGGCCTGACGATTCGGCGACGACCTCGAAAACATTGATTTGCCCGCAGCCATCGCCCACAGCGGCATTCGTGTTCGCGAAACAGTGGCAAGGGTTGTAGCCGGACCATCCATCGCGGGCGAGCTCCGAGGGAGAGACGCCCACCCACGGCGAATCCTCCTTCCGATCGTCCTGCCCCGCGCGAATGCAGCTGAGAGGCTTCATCTTGGGATCGTCGGCATACGGCATCGACGCCAGAAGAACGACGAGCTTCGATCCCGGCCAACCGTTGAAATCGAGATCGGAGCCGGGACAATAGGGATCGCTCCCATGGCCGCATCGAAACGGCTTTTCCTGCATGGCAAAGAAAGTGCAGCTATTGCCAAGAGTCCCGGAAAAGGTGGTGGCTTTGTTTGGTCCCGAGAAATGGATATTGTACGGGCGCTCGGGCGTGCGCCGGTCCCAGAACGACCGAATCGCCCAGGAGCCGGTGCGTTCGGCGAGGGGCTGATAGATGGCCATCTGCTTCACTTCGAGCGGGCCATCGAGCACCATGGTGAGCTGTTCGTTGAAGGGGGTGATCGCGTTCGAGGTCACGACGTGTTTGGTCCGGCAGCAAAACGCGTCCCCCCACGGGTGGTGGATCGTCTCCGATTGCACGTCGCATCGTGGATCGCCGGGTTCGGCTTCGATCACGCGGCCCCAATAGCCCGGCGCACCCACGTGGGTAAAGGTCATGGTCCCGCCGCGCGTGATGGCGCCCTCGTTCGTGGCGGGGGCCGGCGTGTGGTCGGGGGCGTGCGTATTTCCCAGATCGGTCCAAACGCCGGTATTGGGATCGCCGACCGGCTCGGAGCCCGGCGGCTGCCCACCGGAATCGGGCCCTCCGTTGGAACCCGCCGGCGGATCGTGGTCGCTGGAGCTACAGGCCACGATCGTCGCGCCGCCAAGTCCTGCGGCAACGGCAGCCATGCGCAGCCATCGAATCTGCCATGAGCCCGTATTCATGATTCAGAGATCCTCGAGGATGGCAAAGACATGATCGCCGCGGTCCTGAAAGACGGGGCCATTGATGATCCAACGCCCATTCTTGTCGTTCAAGGAATGCGCCTCGGGGCCGGTGCCGGTTGGAATCCACTGCCCATCGGCCTGCTGCTCGTACGACAGTGTGCCAAGAAGCTTCGTTTCCCTCGTCTTCGCCTCGTACCGGTAGAGCGTGATCTTGTAGAGTTGCTCCCGCGTCGGGATGTCGCCCATCTTCGTCCTGGCCGCGCGGAGTTCGGGCCATGTGAAGCCCTCGGCGTGTGCGAAGTTGTAGCCCTTGGTGTCGCACCCGCCGGAATAGGGCTTGTGGTAATTGCCCGGGGAGTTGAGCCCCGGCGCCCCGTCGTCCTCCCAGAGGGCCACTTGATCCATGCTCCGGCCTTTGTGACCCCAATAGCGATGGCCAATCGCACCCGGGGCGGCATAACCGGGCAGAAACGTCTCGGAGGCATAATACGATTCATTGCCCGGAAACTGCGTTCGCGTCGTGGGAATGGGCGCGCTGCCTTTGTTGATCACCACGCACGCCTGATAATCGTCCCAGCCGAGGAGATTGGCCAGCTTCGCCTTGGCCGGCTTGGGGACGTAGACGTGACCCGTCGGGTCGACGTAGAGGCCGAAGTTGAGCTCCCAACGGTCGCCGTGGCGCGGCCAGGTGAAACCCTGATCATCGGGCTTCGCCGGATTGACGAAAAACATCTTGTACGCAGCGCCATCCGGGTGGACCACCCAGGTTGGTCGAAAGGCCGAATAGCGAATGGGGTCGTTCGGAAGCGGATCGTTGGTGTAGGTGAAGTAGCCGTATTCGTATCCCGCGTTGACATGGTAGACGAACGGGCGCATCGCGCCGTTCTTCTTCACCAGCGCTTCCGGGTCGTCGTTGGAGCCAATGGCCCATCCTTTGTTCTTTGCACCGGGTGTCCAGGCCACGTCATCGAGCACACCTTTGATGTAAGGTAGTTCGAATTTGCTATCGACGATGTAATGCGTGTCGGTCTCGACCATTGGAAACCGTTTGTGGCATTGCACGGTCGATACGAGGTACGACCACGGCATGGAGGTGACGATCTTGTAGGGCGTCCCTTGAAACGAGGTGTTACCGACGGGCCGCACCCGGTAGGTCTTGGAAAAAGGCGTACTGTTGTCCACACCTGCGGGGACACAATCCTCGTCGGGGCGGGTGTCCGGCCCATCGTATCCGGCATCGGCTCCACCTTGTGGACCCTGCGGACCTTGCGTGCTCGTGCCGCCCGGATCCGAGTCATTGCTCCCACAACCGCAAAGGAGAAGATTGCATACGAAAAGGAAACCAAGTTCG
Organism: Sorangiineae bacterium MSr12523; assembly: GCA_037157775.1. Taxonomy (NCBI): domain Bacteria; kingdom Pseudomonadati; phylum Myxococcota; class Myxococcia; order Myxococcales; family Pendulisporaceae; genus Pendulispora; species Pendulispora brunnea. The sequence goes on along the minus strand of CP089982.1, from coordinate 8,706,530 downwards.
ACTTTACGTGTCGTCGACATCGTCCAGGCACCTCGTGGGCGGTAGGCCATTTGCTAGGGACCGGGCGCTATGCAAACCTCCTTCCCGCGTTGTCTCGCCTTCATTGCCTGCGCATTTGCGCTTGCATGCAGCTCGAATTCCTCACCTACCGATGGACCGAACGGAAATACATCGTCCGGCGGAGCGGGGGCGGATGCCGGCAAAGATGGGGAAGCTCCCCCCGGTTCCATGGATGCGAGTGCACCCGGCAAGGTGACGAAACGTGGTGTCGCCTACGGCTTCCGCGCGTTGGCCGATCTCGACGCGGTCTCGAGCGGTGTCGGTTGGACGTACAATTGGTCGCCAAAGCCCGATTCGTCCAAAGAAGGTGTCGAATTCGTCCCCATGGTGTGGGGCGGCAGCTTCGATGTCGACCAGCTCGCCAAAGAGGTTCCTGCAGGGTCGAAGTACCTTCTCGCCTTCAATGAACCGAACTTCCATGCCCAATCGAATTTGACGCCCCAACAGGCCGCAGCGCTCTGGCCGAAGCTCGAGGCTTTCGCGGCATCGCGCGGTATGCGCCTCGTTTCCCCTGCGGTGAACTATTGCGGCGGCGGCTGCAACGAGACGGATCCCTTCAAGTGGCTCGATGCCTTCTTCGCGGCGTGCAAAAACTGCCGCGTGGACTATGTGGCATTTCACTGGTACGCGTGCTCCAAAGAGGCATTGACGTGGGTGCTCGGCCAATACGAGACGAAGTACCAGCGCCCGGTCTGGCTCACCGAGTTTTCCTGCCTCGACAGCAAGGACATCTCGGAAGCCGTCGAGCTCCAATACATGCGCGACGCCGTCGCGGTGCTCGAGGCCGACCCCAAGGTCTTTCGCTACGCGTGGTTTACGGGCCGCTTCGATTCGCAGCACGCCGTCGATCTGCTCCGACCCAAAGCGGGTGAACTCTCGCCATTGGGCAAACAGTACCTGGCTCTACCGCTCGCGGGGCCCTGAATCGGGCGGAAGGTGTATCGTGAGGCCATGGTCATCATCGACAGCGCTTTTGCACGTGCCTTCGCCTCGGAATGGGTCGCCGCATGGAACAGCGGCGACCTCGAACGCGTCCTTTCCCATTACACCGATGATTTCGAGATGCGCTCGCCGCTCATCGCCGAACGCGGATTCTCGCCGACGGGTGTACTGCGCGGCAAAGACGCGATTCGCCCATATTGGGGTGGCGGGATTACCGCGGCCAAGCCTCCGCTCCATTTCGAATTGATCGACGCGTACGCAGGCGTGAACACGGTTGCGATTCACTATCGCAGCGTCGGACGCAAATATGTGGTGGAGGTCATCGAGTTCGACGAGCAGCGCCGCGCCATCCGCGGCTCCGCATGTTACGGCGCCGACGCTACGGAGGCGGGCAGGGGATGAAGGGCTAGCGTCACCCGCGCCCGAGACGTATGCTCGGTACGTGCGGAAACCAGGAAATGTACCCCCGGCAGACGCAGCGATACGGCGCGCTGCGTCGCCGGTCATCGTGTATTCGAGCGACCAGCTTCCGCCTTACGACGCGTCCTTTTACGACGAGGCTAGGCGCCATGCGGTGAAAGAACTCGAGCTGACGGTACCGCCGCGAGATGCCCGCGCATTCGTCGTTCCCGCGGGGCATTTCTTCCGAATCGTCAGCGTGGAAGGTTCGCAGGTCGGAGATCTGAATCTATGGAATCTGCACGATCTTTCCGAGCGATTCTTCAGCGGGAAAACGCGTGCATTCCATGGCACGCACGTGAGCACCGGCAGCCGATTGTGGAGCACCCTTCCGAATTTGCGAGCCATGGCCACCATCACGCAGGACACCCTCGACTGGTATGGCTGGGACGAAGATGGTGCGGGCGTGCACGACGTCATCGGAACGCGGTGCGATCCGTATACCAATCTCCTTCTGCATGGGCTCGAGTACCATTGGTGCTGTCATTCGAACCTTAAGCGCGCGCTTGCGGCCAAGCTGAACATTCCGCTGTCCGAAGCCGAGCCTCATGTTCATGATGTTCTGAACGTCTTCATGTGCACGGGTTTCACGCGCGACACGCATCAGTACTTCATGAAGGCGAGTCCCGTGCGGCCGGGCGATTTCATCGAGTTCTTCGCCGAGATGGATTTGCTCGCGGCACTTTCGGCGTGCCCGGGAGGGGACTGCAGCGCAAGCCATTCGAGCGATGCGGCGCCGTGCCATCCATTGAAGGTCGAAATCCATCGCTGTCCGGAGGATAGCCTCGGCGGTTGGCGGCCTGCCCGCGTCAATGGCTATTCGCGTTCTCATGGCACGGAGCGGGTGAAGTGATCTCTCGAGCGTCTTTCGAGCGGGATGGTTTTCTGGTGCTGCCGGACTTCGTCTCGCCCGAGGCGTGCGACGCCTTGCGTACGCGTGCGTTGGAATGGGTTGCTCGAGGCGACCCGAGCGAGTTTTCGGTGTTCTCCGCATACCTGGCCGGAGAGGCAGCGGCCACCGAGTACATTCATGACTCGGCGGACAAGATTCGCTTCTTTTTCGAGGGGGACGCCTTCGATGCCGGCGGAAATCTGACACGGCCGAAGGAGCTGGCGCTCTGCAAGATCGGCCACGCGCTTCACGATTGCGATCCCGTGTTCGACGCGTTCTCGCGAAGTCGGCAGTTCGAGCACCTGGCGAAAAGCCTCGGCCTGCGCAAGCCGTTGTTGGCGCAGTCCATGTACTTGTTCAAACAGCCCGGCATCGGAGCCGAAATTGGCTGTCACCAGGATGCATCGTTCATCTATACGGAGCCGACGAGTGTCGTCGGACTATGGACTGCGCTGGAGGATGCCACCGTCGACAACGGATGCATGTGGGCCCTTCCGGGCGGCCATCGCTCCGGCCTACATTCGCGGTTCGTCCGGAACGGTCGAAGCGACGAATTCGTGGTCCTCGATCCGACGCCGTGGCCCGACGTCGGCTTCGTCCCGCTCCCCGCGAAAAAGGGCACCGTCATCGTGCTTCACGGCCTCTTGCCGCACGCGAGCAAAGCCAACACGTCCCCACACTCGCGCCACGCGTACACGCTCCACCTCATCGACGGAGACCTTCCGTACGCCGCCGACAACTGGCTCCAGCGCCCCGCGGACAACCCATTTCGCGGATTTTGATGCCCTTGGGCATCCGTATCCTCCGCCATTGTTTCGTATACGTTAACAGAATGCGAAGTTCGTTCGAATGGACGAAACGAAGGCTGCCGCCTAGCGTTTGGAACGAACATGAGAACGAATCGATATGGCAACTTCGCCGCCCTGGCGTTGGCCTCAAGCGCAGGCATCTTCGTGGCCGCGTGCGCGCGGAGCGACGAGACCCCGGCGCCCTCCGGCAAGCCGGATGCGGAGCACGCGACACCTTCCTCGGAGCGCGACGCCGAGCGAGAAACGCCCTTCGGCAAGGCCGAAGTGATGCACTCGTGGACACGGATGGACTGGTTCTGGCGCACGGCTGCCGAACGGCAATCGTACCAATCCGGCGGGGCCTACAAGGCTGCGACCTTGGCGGGTGTCGACATCGACCGCAAAGGCCATGTCTATGTGACCACCCCGCGATGGCTCGACAAGGGCGTGCCATCGACCCTCAACCAAGTCGTATCGGTCTATGGAAAATCGGTCCTTTTGCCGTTTCCCACCTGGGACGACAACGCCGTGGGCGACGCCGCCGCCCGCTTTCAAAATGTCCTCGGCGTCGAGGTGGACAGCGCGAATCGCATGTGGATCCTCGACATGGGCTGGGTGGCGGGGATGGAGCCTACCCCCGATGGCGCCCAGAAGCTCGTGGTGTTGGATTTGAACACGGCCACCGAGTTGAAACGTTATGCCATTCCGGACTCGGTCGCGAACCGCAATACCTCCTTTCTCAACGACCTGGTGATCGACGAAAAGAGGGAGCTCGCTTTCATCACGGACAGCGGAAATCGCGCCGGATCGCCCACGGCCAGTGGCATCATCGTTTACGATTTCAAAGCCAACACGGCGCGTCGCATTCTGAACCATCACCGCTCCGTGCAAGACGACCCAACCCGGGAGCTGACGGTCATGGGCGAGCGGGTCCTGCCCTCGGGGCGTCTGGCAGTTGGCATCAACGGAATCGCGTTGTCACCGGACGGCAGCACATTGTACTGGAACGTGACGACCGGCGATGCCATTTACTCCGCCAAGGTGGACGCGCTGCTCGATCCGACCGCCACCCCGGCCCAGATCGATCAAGCGATCATCGGGCCCAAACGGATTGGTGGTGGAAGTGACGGCATGTCGGCCGACGCCAAGGGCCGCATTTACTTCACGAACCTCGCCGCAGGCAAAGTGCAGTATTTTGGCCCCCAAAGCGAAAACGTGGAGACCATCGCCGAAGGCCCCGGCACGGAATGGCCGGACAGCCTGACCTGGGATGACCGGGGCGGCTTGTGGTTCAGCAGCAATTGGCTCAATCGAGCTTTTGCCGGACAAATGAATTTCGAACAGGGCACGCCCAACTTTCGCATATGGCGTATTCAGACCGATTCCAGCAAGGCATTCGTCAAATGAATTTCTCTCGTCAAAACATTGGATTGGGAGCGGCGTTTGCGCTGCTCTGCGGTTGCGCGGACAAATCTCCTTCGATGCCCGCCGACGTGCCCGTTCGCCCGGCGGAGGTGGTCGAGGCGTGCTCCCTACCGTCGGCCACGAGTGCTGCTCCTTTGCGCGATTCGGGCGTGCACTCGGTGGGCGATCTCCGGCGAATTGCCACCAACGAATTGAATGGGAGTGTTCTCATCACGGCGCTCGAGGGGCAAGGGCCGCTTTGGGCGATCGGCATGCCCCACGGGCTCGATCGTGAGGTTCTCGTGCTCGGCGATCAGGTGCACCTGGGTCAATACGCCGGCCTGGCCTACAGCCGTTCGGACGGCCCGTTGCCGCCCGTCGCCTTCTTGGTTTATGCGCGCGTCCCACGCTGGTGCTCCGTCGATATCCCCGCGAACGTGGTGAGCTTTCAAGATCTCGAGAAATTCGTACCGGAGGCAGCCCGCGCAGCTGGCGTGGACCCGTCGCGGGCGCTGCCGTTTCGGATCGAGGCCAGCGCGCGCTCGCTGCGATGGTTCGTCGTGGGGGGGACCGGTACCGGTTTGCCGGATCCGCACGTGAGCTTCATGCGCGAGCGGCGTTTGGGGCCACTCGGCGAGCACGCCATCGCAGCGCTGGGCTTTTACGTGGGCGGTGAAAAGGGCGTGCTGACCAATCCGGTGAGCCGCATCCACGTTCACTTCGTCACGTCGGACGCGCAGCGCTTCGTGGCCCATTTGGATGACGATCTCGCGCTGGCGCCGGGAGGCAAGCTGCTTCTTCCCGATTATGTCGATCCAGGGACATAGGTTTCTATGACTCTATGACATTTTCAAATGAGTCGGGCTGCGCCATCCTCATGGCCAAACCGCGATGAAGCTCGACATCAACGACTCGACTCGGGAGATCGATGCGCCGCCGGATATGCCACTCTTGTGGGTATTGCGCGATTTGGTGGGGCTGCCCGGCACGAAGTTCGGATGCGGCATGGCCGTCTGTGGCGCATGCACCGTCCACCTCGACGGGCGCCCGGTGCGCGCATGCGTGACGCCCGTCTCGGCGGTGGGCGGGCGAAAGATCACCACCATCGAGGGCATTTCGAGCGATGGCTCGCACCCGGTGCAGCGCGCGTGGGTCGAGGCCGACGTCGTGCAATGCGGTTATTGCCAATCCGGTCAAATCATGACCGCGGTGGCGCTTCTGGAGCGAAAGCCGAATCCGAGCGACGCGGACATCGACGCGGCCATGTCCGGCAACGTTTGCCGCTGCGGCACCTACGTGCGCGTGCGCGAGGCCATTCATCTCGCCTCGAAGCTGCTGAGAAAACAAGGCTCTCGATGAGGATCTCGCGCCGGGGCTTTTTGCAGGCAGCGGGGCTGGTGCTGCACTTCCACGTCGCGCCGGAGGTCGCGCGTGCGGCCCTCGTGAAGGCGCCCCCGACTCTGGCGCGTCCCAATGCATTTCTGCGCATCGGGACCGACGATACGGTCACCGTGGTGCTGGCGCATTCCGAAATGGGGCAGGGGATTTGGACGGGGCTCGCCATGCTCATCGCCGAGGAGCTCGATTGCGATTGGTCCAAGGTGCGCTCGGAGCACGCGCCCGCCCTGGCCTCGGTCTATGGCGAAGACAACGTGCAGGCGACGGGAGGTTCGTCGAGTACCATCGGTCAATTCGATCGGTACCGCACGGTGGGCGCCACGGCCAAGGACATGCTCGTGCGTGCGGCCGCGGCCCGGTGGAAGGTGTCGCCCGCCGCGTGCACGGTGGCCAATGGGATCATTTCGCACGGGGGACGCTCGTTGCGGTTCGGGGAGCTTGCCGAGGAGGCCATGGCGTTGAAGCCGCCCGCGTCGGTGAAGCTGAAGGATCCCAAGGCGTGGCGGCTCATCGGCACCCCCGTGCGTCGGCTCGATTCTCCGGAAAAGGTCACCGGCAAGGCGGTATTTGCCATCGATGTCTCATTCCCAGGCCTACGCACGGCGGTGATCGCACGTCCGCCGGCCTTCGGGTCGAAGCTCGTATCCTTCGACGCGAAATCCGCACTTGCGGTGCCCGGTGTCGAGAAGGTCGTCGCGATTCCAAATGGCGTGGCCGTCGTGGCGAAGCACTTTTGGGCGGCGAAGCTCGGGCGGGACGCGCTCGCCATCAGGTGGAACGCGCCCGAGGGGGGTGGCGTCGACTCACGCACCTTGCTCGAGGGCTTTCGCGCCTTGGCGCAGAAGCCAGGTGCCGTGGTCGTCGAGGATGGGAAGCTCGAATCCGCATTCGAGGGGGCGGCCCGTTGCCTGGAGGCTCATTACGAAGTTCCGTATCTCGCCCACGCGCCCATGGAGCCGCTCAATTGCGTGGTGAAGATCGACGACGAACATTGCGAGATTTGGGCCGGCACGCAGTTTCCGAGCAACGATCAGCGGGTTGCCGCGAGCATCCTTGGCACGCGCGTCGAAAAGGTTCGCGTCCATACGATGTTTCTCGGCGGTAGCTTCGGACGGCGCTTCAACGATACTTCGGATTTCGTGTCGGAAGCCGTGCATGTTGCCAAGGCAGCAGGCGTGCCGGTCAAGACGGTGTGGACGCGCGAGGACGATATTCGAGGCGGCTACTATCGGCCGGCGCACGTGCATCGCGTTCGCGTCGGGGTGGATGCCAAGGGCAAGCCGATCGCGTGGGATCAGACCATCGTGGGGCAATCGATTGGCCGTGGCACGCAATTCGAATCGGAGCTCATTCAGAATGGGGTCGACCGGGCCTCGGTGCATGGAATCAAATCGTCGCCCTATCTGGAGGCCGTGCCCTCGAAGCGGGTGTCGCTCCACCTGCCGCAGACACCGGTGACGGTGTTGTGGTGGCGTTCCGTCGGGCATACGCACACGGCCTTCGCCGAGGAGTGCATGGTGGACGAGCTTGCGCATGCGGCGGGGCGCGATCCACTCGAGTACCGGCTCGAGCTCCTGGAAAAGCGACCGCGGTTCGCGGCGGCGCTGGCACTCGCCGCCGACAAGGCCGGATGGAAGACCGCGCCGCCGGCAGGGCGTGCGCGCGGGCTCGCCGTGCACGAGGCCTTCGGGACCGTGGTGGCGCAGGTGGCGGAGGTCTCCATCGAGAATCGGCGCATTCGCGTACACGAGGTTACGTGCGCGGTGGACTGCGGTACCGCGGTCAATCCGCTGGCCGTCGAGGCGCAGGTGCAGTCGGCGATTGCGTTCGGTCTGACCGCGGCGCTCCACGGGAAGCTCACCCTCGTCGGGGGGCAGGTGCAGGAGAGCAATTTTCACGATTATCCGCTGCTGCGCATGTTCGAGATGCCGAAGATCGCGGTTCACATTCTTCGAAGCAACGCCCCCATGGGCGGCATCGGCGAGCCGGCTACCCCACCGATTGCCCCCGCGGTGGCCAATGCCGTTTTCGCGTTGACCAAACAGCGGCTGCGTACGCTCCCACTGCGGCTCGAATCATGAATCCCCATCGCCTCGCCATGCTCGTCATGCTCGTCCTTCTTCTTTCGGCGTGCCGTCCCCCGAGCGACGGTGCGAGCCCCACGGATGCACGAGGTGCGGACGGCGTCGTGGCCTTCGAGACGGTGCGCCGTGTGCTGCAGCATCCGCGGTGTCAAAATTGTCATCCGGCCGGCGATGCACCGCTTCAGGGCGACGACAGCCACGTCCACACGCAAAACGTGCAACGCGGGCCGGAAGGGCGAGGCATGGTCGGCGCGGAATGCGCGACGTGCCATGGACTGGCCAATCCGCCAAGCGCCTATGGCCCGCACGTCCCGCCGGGCAATGCCAACGGCTGGCACATGCCGCCGCCCGACACGAAGCTCGTTTTCGTCGGCCTTTCGCCGCGCGCCTTGTGCGAGCAAGTCCGCGATCCCGCACGCAATGGCCACAAGGACGCGGCCGCGTTGCGCGTTCACCTGGAAGACCCGCTGGTCGTCTGGGGTTGGACTCCAGGCCACGGCCGCGCGCCCGTGCCGACGCCACGCGATACCTTCCTTGCGGCGTGGGAAAGGTGGATGCGCGCGGGCGCGCCTTGCCCCGATTAGTGACGAACGCGCATCACGGTGCAAAGGTGCCGCGTGAGCGCGCCGATGCCGGCGCTGCCCGTGATGTGGATCGTGGAGATCTCACACCCGAACCGGCGCACGATGGCCGCGCGCAGTTCGTTGCTCATGAGTGAATCGATGCCAAGCTGCTCGAAGGAACGGCTTCGTTCGAGCTGATCGGGCGCGACCCTGAGAACATTCGCCACGATCGCGGCGACGGCGTTCTCGATGAGGGGCTTGGCTTCGTCGGGTGTGGCCTTCGCCAGCGCGGTCAAAAGATCGACGTCGGCAGGAGCGTCTTGCTCGAGCCGGGCGGGTCGGACGTACGCCATTCGGGGGACGTCGGCGAGTCCCGTGGATGCGAGGGCGAGACCCCAGTCGAAGCGGCCGACCATCGCCATATCCGCCTCCCCGCCGAGCAATTCGTCCATGACTCGCAGTGCCTGCTCGGCGGTCATGGCGTATGTGCCTCGCCCTGCGAAGCCGCTGGCCAAGCCGTGGCGCGAGACATACCCGGTATCGGAGATCGCTCCGAGGGCCACGGCGAGTGTACGCCATCCGGCTCTCGAACGTGCACGCGCGAGAGCCTCGAGGAACATGTTGCCTGCCACATAGTTGGCCTGGCCCATGTTGCCAAAGACACTCGCGATCGACGAGCACATGACGAAGAGGTCGAGCGGGTGGTCTCGCGTTAGGGCATCGAGGATCAACGCTCCAGAAATTTTTGGCGCGATGACCGCTTCGAGGCGCTTCGCGGTGAGCTCCGTGAGGGGGGCATCGTCGACGACCATGGCGGCGTGGATGACTCCGCGCAATCGATGGCCGGTGGCCTCCACGGCGGCGACGACGGTGCGCATCGCAGCCTCGTCGGTGACATCGGCCGCATACACGGTGGCCGTGGCACCTCGTTCGGCGAGGGCCTCGAGGGTCGCGTTCACTTCGGTGTCCGCATGTCCACTCCGGCTCACCAGGGCGACGTGGCGGGCGCCTCGTTCGACCAGCCACCGCGCGCTGGCGGCCCCAAACCCGCGCGTGCCCCCCGTCACCAGGTACGCTGCGTCGTTGTCGAACTTTGGCGTCGCACAACGCTGTTCGAGCGGCACGTGCTCATCGAACGAGATGACCACTTTGCCGATATGACGGGAGTGTTGCATCAAGGCGAAGCCCTCGGCGATACGCGACGCCGGGTAAACCCGATGCAGAAGCGGTCGGTATTCGCCGGTCCGAAGGAGCCGCGTGACGGCGGCCAATTCTTCCGCGATCCGGTCGGGAGCCCGGCGATACAGCTCGTCGGCATCGACACCGAAGAAGCTGACGTTGTTGCGCAGGGCGCGCATGCGCAGGGGGCTGTCCAAGTGGAAATCCCGCTTGCCCAGCTCGATGAAGCGGCCACCGGGCCGTAGCAGTTCCAATCCGCGAGGGATCGCTTCCCCGGCCAACGAGTTGAGAACGACGTCGACTCCTTTTCCGTCGGTCATGGCCAGGATTTCGTCGGCGAAGGCCAGGCTTCGAGAGCTCACCACGTCGGCGACACCGAGCAATCGAAGTAGGTCGCGCTTTTCGTCGCTGCCCGCGGTCGCGATCACGCGTGCCCCGACGCTCCTTGCGTGTTGAATGGCCGCGAGCCCGACACCGCCCGCACCCGCGTGAACGAGAAGCGTGTCGCCTTCCGCCAACCTGGCCAGGCGCTCGAGGCTGTAATGCACCGTGATGAATGGGGTGGGGATCGTCGCCGCGGCGTCGAAACCCGTGAAATCCATCATCGGCTGGACCAGGGAAGCTTTCGCCAGCCCGTGCGATTGCAGCCCCGCCCCCACGACGACGCCAAAGACGCGGTCGCCGGGTTGGCAGGTGGTGACGGCCGATCCGACGGCTGTGACGATGCCCGCGCAATCGAAATACCAGACCGGAGCGTTCGCACTCTCGCTTTCCGTTAACCTACCGAGTGCCCGCAGGACGTCTCGGTAATTCAGCCCCATGGTCCGCACGCCGATGACCACTTCGTCGGGACCGGGAATGGGGAGGGCTGCCGGTACCCAAGCGAGCCGATAGGACGGCCCTTGCTCACGCAGGTCCAGCGCGTATCCATCCGTCGCGCTCGCAAGGACTTGGCGCGTCGGGACCTTCCATGGCACGAGCCGCGGGACGAACCGCCCCGCGCGTGTAAGCACGATTTCGTCCTCCGCCGATGGCGCCACCAACTCCTGGGCCAACCGCGTCCCGTCGGTGCTCGCGCGATCGCCGCGCTCCAGGGAGAGCCGCCGAACCGCGAGGCGCGGATGCTCTTGCGCCATGGTGCGCGTCGCGCCCCACACGGCCGCGTCGGCAGGCGCCAGGGGCAACTGCGGGGCCGGGAGCGCACCCGATGGGGCGGTGACGAGCCACAGCATGGGCGATATTTCGGACGAAAGGAGCTGGCAGGCCTTGGCGATCGCGCCGAGCGCCTCGAGGCGGCGCACCGTCAGCTCGGTGGTGGCGTGTGCATCGCGAGCCATGCCCGGATCGCTCAGAATGAGGACAACGCCAACCGTGGACATGGCACCGGCGAGAAGCTCCGACCACGGGGTGTCCTTCGTCACCCCGATCGTGCGCACCGCGGACGCCCCGGCGGCAACCAACGCCTCCGATGTCGCCAATGCGAGCTCGTTTGCCCGGGAGTCCTCGGCGGCGACGATCCATTGCGTGGTGTCGTGAACCTCGAGCATCCGCGACTGGGTCGTGGTTCGAGGAGCCCGCGCGGCGACGAAGCAGTGCCCGACCGCTTCCTCGGGGGCATCGTCATCGAGGCGAATCACACTCGAGAAACGACACTCCCGCAGCACCGTGGGCCATTGCACTGCGTCGAGCAGCGGCGATCGCGTGCGCAGCGGTCGGTCGGCGAAACTCCACCAGCCATCGAGGAGCCCGAAGCAGAGGAGCGGAAAATCGGGGTCGCTGAGCTCCGTGAGGAGGAGATGGCCACCGTCGGCGAGAAGCTGGGCGACTCGTTCGAGTGTCGCGCGCAAGTTCGTCGTGGCATGCACGACATTGGCGGCAATCACGAGATCGAAGGTCCCTTCGGCGAACCCTTGCGCCATCGGATCGCGTTCGAGGTCGAGGAGCCGATAATCGACGAAGTCGTATTCCGAAAAGCGCATACCCGCCCGCGTGAGGAACGCCTCGGAGACATCCGTGAAGACGTATTGCGTGCACGCGGGGGACAACTCGGGAAGGAGCAGCGTGGTCGTTCCGCCCGTGCCCGCGCCGATTTCGAGGATGCGAAGGGGCCGGTCGGCGGGCCAATGACCGACGATCGCGCGCACCCACTCCCGTGTGAGCCGGTTGCATCGAAGACTCCACGGCGAGGCCTCGTAAGACTGCTCCGCGATGCGGCTGTTGCTGCCCAGAATGATCTCCAGAGGGTCGCATCGCCCGCAGAGGATGTCCGGCAGGTGTCGTCCGCATCGACCCAGCAGGACGAGCATGGCGGCATGCTCCGGATGATCCGCAACCATCGAGGCGAAGAGCGCCTCCGGCGCGGCCTGCCTGGTGACCTTCCAGTGCGTTTCGCTCGTATGTTCGATCCACCCGTGGCGGTACGCCAGGGCGAGCAGCGCATCGATGACGCGGAGGTGCTTGCGGTCCACACCCGCCAGCACCAGATCGTGCGGTGCGAAAGCCCGATCCTCTACGAGCTGCGCAAACGTGCGTGCCGCGAACTGCGCCGCGAGTTCCTTCGTCCGAGCGACGAATGTCGCGTGCGCCTTCGCCGTCGTGTGCCACTCGCCGTTGAGCGCTGCCAATCGCACCGAGCATCCTGCGGCGAGATCGTGAGGCAACGGGAGCGGGCTCGGTCCAGCCGGCACATCGGCTCGAGGGGCGGCTCGCATGACGTAGGTGAAGGGCGTCGGAGATTCGGCGGAGCCCGCGTCGAGTCGTCCCAGCCGGCACCCGGTGACCTCGATGGTGACGGTCCCGGATTCGTCGGTCACGAGGACATCGACGTGAATCTGCCGCGCTGCTCGCGTACGGAGCCGCGCATGCGCGAAACCCATGGAGGTCGGCCGCTGCCATAGGCGCACCGCCCCGATCGAAAGAACGACGGTGGTGTGGCGGGTATCCGTCCACGGCATGAGCGGAAGCGCGCTTTGGAGAGCCCCGTCGAGCAGCGCAGGATGGACTTCGAACTCCGTTTGCGGTCCCTCGTGAACGTAGCGGGCCAGCACTTCGTCCGCGCCGCTGCAGAGCTCGCGCAGCGTTCGAAACGTTGGGCCATACCGCAGCCCAAAGCGGGTGGCCGCGCGGTCGTAGTGCACCGCGCCTGCCTCGGGTGAATGGAGTCGCGCTCGAATGGCATCGAGATCGACCGGCGGCGGCGCACTTCGGAGCGCGCGGCGAACTCGCCCTTGCGCGTGCACCTTCCATTCCTGCGCCGTATCGGTGCGGCTAGCGATGCGCATCGCCCCGTCTTCATCGCTCAGGGCTACTTGCAGAAATACCTCCGTGCCCTCCGAGAGCACCAGCGCGTGCGGGATGACGAGATCCCGAATTTCCACCGCCGCGCCAAGCGCATTTCGGCCCGCCGCGAGGCCCATCTCCACGAATGCCGTCGCGGGAAATACGATGGCCTCGCCGATGCGGTGCTCGCGCAACCATGGGAGCCGGCTCACATCGAGGAGGCCGCACCACGTAGGCTCCAAGACGGCAGCGCGCTCGCCCAGCAGCGGATGCTCGCTTTTTCCGTGCTGGCGCCGCTCCCACAGTTCGGGATCGCCATGCCAATGGCGCGTGCGCTGCCACGGATACGCAGGCAGATCGACGACCCGCCCCGGTATCGGAAAATACGGGACCCAATCGATCGGCGCGCCGCTGGCCAGGATGGATGCGACCGCGCTCGCGATGGCTTCGTGCGCCACCGTGGAGCGCGCGAGCGTCGGCACGACGAGGGTCTCGGCATGGTTGGATGCGAGCCGGCGCAGGTAGGAGCTCAGCACCGGTTGCGGGCCCACTTCGACGAGAACGTCGAAGGCCTGCGCGAGCAAATGCTCGACGGCGGCAGCGAACAGCACCGGGTCCCGAACATTGTGCCACCAGTAATCGGCATTCAATTCGTCACCGCGAACGGGCTCTCCGGTCACCGTGGAGATGCATGGGGTGTGGACCTTCTTGGCCCGAAGTCCATGAAGGCCCGTCGTGATCTCACGTTCGAGTGGGAGCATCGCGCGGCTGTGAAAGGCATAATCGAGATCCAGCTCACGGCAAAACACACCGCGCGCGGACAGCTCCGCGCCAATTTCGCGCAGCGCTTCGGCGTCGCCCGCGATGGTGACATCGTGTTCGCTGTTGATGGCCGCGAGCTCCAGCCGTTCGCCGTACGGCGTGATCGCCGTCCGCGCATCGCTGTGCGACAAGCCCACAGCCGCCATGCGCCCAGATCCCGAGGTGCGTGCTTGCGCGGAGCTGCGCACGGCGATCACGGTCGCGGCGGCGTCGAGGTCGAGCGCTCCGGCCGTGTAGGCTGCGGCCACCTCGCCCACGCTGTGTCCGAACACGGCCGCCGGGCGAATCCCATGACCTCGCAGCACCTCCACCAGGCCCACTTGCAGGGCGAACAGGCAGGGTTGCGCCACCTCGGTCCGGGCCATGCGAGACCGCTCCGGTGGGGCCCTCAGCTCTTCGAGGACGGACCAGCCCAGCATCGCGGAGAGCCGGCGGTCGACGGCTTCGAGCTCGGCTCGAAAGATAGGATCGGCGTCGAGCAGGTCGGCACCCATCCTGGCCCATTGGGATCCATTGCCGGAAAATGCGAAGGCGATTCGTCCGTGGGGAACGGCCCGGGCCGACGCCGTTCCCGCCATCGGCTGCCCCGTTGCCACGGCCAGCAGGCGGTCGGCGAGCTCCGTAACGTTCGCACCGATCACCGCGCAACGATAAGGATGGAGGTTTCTTCGCCGGCACGCCGTCCAGCAGATATCGAAAAGCTGCTGCGCGCTCACGCCGTCGAGTCGCTCGATCATGCGCCGGGCCGCGTCCTTCGATGCCGCTTCGCAGCGACCCGAAAGGAGCATCGGGAAGACCGCGGGCAGCGCGATCTCCGGAGCTCGATCCGCCGGCGGCGCGGCTAGTAGGGTGTGCGCGTTGGCGCCGCCGAAGCCGAAGGAATTGACGCCGACCACGGCCCGCGGATGTTCCTGCACCGGCTCGATCGTCACGGCCCGTTCGACCGGCTCGAGATTCAGGGCGGCGAAGTCGATCGCAGGGTTTCGCGGAGTACCGTGAAGCGAGGCGGGAATCACGCCGTGGCGCAACACCAGAATGGCCTTGAGCACGCCCGCGATGCCGGCGGCAGGCTCGAGATGGCCAAGATTGGTCTTGATGGAACCGATGGGCAACGGCCGGATGCGCGCGCATCCGAGCACGTGGCCGATGGCCCCACATTCGATGGGATCGCCGAGCGCCGTTCCGGTGCCGTGTGCCTCGAAGTACACGAGTTCCTCGGGGTGCACTCCGGCGCGCGCAAGGACGGTACGGAGCAGCGCTTCCTGTCCGCGCAAGCTCGGCTGTTTGATTCCCGGCGTGCGGCCGTTGCTGTTCGCGCCCGTCCCTAGCACCACGGCGTGAATGCGATCCGCGTTGGCCAGCGCGTCGGATAGCCGTTTGAGAACCAGGGCTCCGCCGCCCTCGGATCGGACGAAGCCGTCGGCCGCCGCAGAGAACGTCCGGCATCGACCGCTGGGGGAGAGCATCGCCGCCTTGGCCATGGCCACGAAGCCGCAGGGATTGAGCATCACATTGACACCGCCCACCATGGCGATCGCGGTCTCGCCGGCCCAAAGGGATCGGCACGCTTCGTGGAGAGCGACGAGGCTCGACGAGCACGCCGTCGCGATGGTGATGCTCGGGCCGTGCAGATCCAGAGCGTAGGACACCCGGTTGGCGATGTTCGACATCGTCCAGCCGCTGATGCTGTACGCGTCCAGCGTCTCCGCGCCGTTCATCTGCAGAGCGCCGTAATCTTCGTAGCTCGCGCCGACGAACACCGCGGTGTCCGAGCCGGCGAGCGTGCCGTCGTCGATTCCGGCGTCATCGAAGGCCTCCACGGCCAATTCCAGTATGAGACGCTGCTGAGGATCCAACCGGCTCGCTTCACGGGGTGCAATGCCGAAGAACTCGGCATCGAACCCGGCGATATCCTCCAGGAACCCGCCGGCACACGTGTAGCTACGCCCGGGGCGGTCTCGGTTCGGATCGGTGAAGCGATCGGCATCGAAGCGATCCGGCGGCACCTCCGTGACGAGATCGCGGCCCGCTTCCAATGCCGACCACAATGCTCGCAACTCCGAGATGCCACCGGGCATACGGCAGGAGACACCCACGATGGCAATGGACTCTCGGGTGCCCTTTTCCTCGAACGCGGCTTTCACAGGGGCCCGTACATCCAATTGCCCGTCGCGCTTTCATCCGTGCTGGTATAGAAATCCCGTGCGGCTTCGACGAGCTCGTCGACCGTCAGCGTGCCGCTCTTGTCGCGGTCCAAATGCTTGAACGCCTGCGGAATGAGATCGTCGGGCGTGTGGACCGCATGCTGAAATATTTCGAATTCGGGAAATGAGAGCACGCCGTCCCCGTCCGTGTCGGCAATATCCATGGCAGCTTGGACGAGCGGTCGAAAGTTCCGTTCGAATCCGCCATCGGTCTCGACGAAGGCGCCCGTCATGCCCGCGCGGAATTCCTCTGGACTGAGTCTCCGATCTCCGTCGAGGTCAGCGGCGGCGACCATCGCTTGCCAATAGCGCTCGGAGGTGTTCAGAAGCTTTTGTCCTTTCGACGACGCTGGATCGATGTGAAAGCCAGCCATCAACCGAGCGGCCAGCTTCAGGAGATCTTCGTGTTCGGCATATCCATTTCCGTCCACGTCGAGATGTTTGAATGCTCTGTTGAGTTTGTTCTTCAATAATTGGTTTTGCATGCCGACAAACCTGGTTAGCTGGGGGAGCAAATGCCATCGTCGGCCAATCGAAATGTGGTAGATCGGCGAGGTGCCGGATACCGTTCTTACGGGTGCCACTGGCTTTCTCGGCGGATACCTCGCCGCCGAGCTTCTCAGGCAGACGCAGGCCACCGTTCATTGCCTAATCCGAGGACACACCGAGGCCGGGGCCGCGCGCAGGTTGCGCGATCACATGGCCGGTCACGGCCTGAGTGCGGACAGCCTGAAACGGCTCGTCGTGGTGCATGGGGACATTACCCAACCTCGACTGGGATTGTCGGACACGGCCTACGATCGACTCGCGATAGCCAGCGACTCGATCTATCACTGCGCGGCCACGTTGAACCTCGCGGCCGAGTACGAATGGCTCGCCCCGACGAACATCGAAGGTACACGTACGCTCCTCGAGTTTGCCAAGCACCGAAAGCCGAAGACGATTCACCATGTCTCGTCGCTGGGCGTGTTCGTTGGCGCCCGTGCGGCCGGGTTTTCGGAGGTGGACGAGACAACGCCTGCAAGTCTCGAGACCACGGCAGGAATCGGCTATTGCCGCACCAAGCTCGACTCCGAAACGCTGGTTCGCGGTGCGGGCTTGCCCGTCGTGATTTATCGGCCCGGGCTGATTCTCGGGGACACGCGGGCCGGCACCAGCAGTGAACGGGATATTCTCGTCCGCTTGCTTCGCGCTGCGGTTGCCGTTGGCATCGTACCACGAACGACGGGACAACTGTGGGTTGGCCCCGTCGACGGCGTCGCGCGCGCCCTGGTCGCGCTTTCCAAGCAAGAAGGTGTGATTGGCCAGACGTTCCATCTCACGAACGACGTCCCTTTCGCGATCCAGTGCGCGCTCGACAGGCTATTGGAGCTCGGCTACGGGCTCATCGAGGAGCCGGCGTCACGCTGGCGGAGCACGCTGATCGAGAACATCGGTGACTCGAACGCGTTTGCCATGGCCGCCGTGTGGCGGGTCGGCGCGTACCTTCTGGAGGAAACGCCGGCTCATCGCATGCCGATCTTCCGATGCGACGCGACGTCTGCGGCGTTGCGCCGGCTCGGTATGACCGTTCCCCGAGCCGATGACGTCTTGCTCGATCGCATGATCGACTATCTCGTCAAACGCCGCTGGCTTCCCCCCGCGGGCACGGAGCGACGCGTCCCCATCGCGTCGCGCCGCCAAAGCGGTATGGACGTCACGACGGAGCATGCTCGCGCACGAAGTCGATGAACGCGCGAAGCGCCGGCGGTGTTTGCCTGCGGCTTGGATAATAGAGATAGAAGCCAGGAAACGTGGGCGACCACGCCTCCAGAATGCGCACGATTCGGCCGCGTTCCACGGCGCGGCGCATCTTTTCGTCGATGCCGTAGCCGATTCCGACGCCTGCGCGCACGGCGCGCAACAAGATATCCGCATCGTCGACGATGAGCGGACCCTCGACCGCGACATCGAGGCTTTTCTTGCCGCGCGCGAATTCCCATCGGTAAACGTTGCCGTTGGGCGTAAAGCGCAGGTTGATGCAGCGATGACGGTGCAATTCGTACGGCGTCTTCGGGGTGCCGTGGCGCTCCAGGTAATCTTGCGAGGCGACCACCATGGTGGACAGCGGGCCGCTCAACTTGACGGCCACCATGTCCTTGTCGACTTTCTCGCCCAGGCGAACGCCGATATCGAACCGTCCTTCCACGATGTCGGTGAGTGCGTCGTCGCTCGCGATGTCCAGCACGATGTCCGGGTGCTTCTTGCAAAAACGCCCCACCAGGGGCGCGAGGAACCCGAAGACGGCCACGCGTGCCGCATTGATGCGGACGATCCCCGCCGGCCGCTCGCGAAATGTCTTCACGTCCGTTACGGCGGCATGCAGGTCGTCGAAAACGGGTCGGAGCTTCGCCAGCAGGCGCGCCCCGGCCTGGGTGGGGGAGACGCTGCGGGTGGTTCGGTTCAAAAGGCGCACACCGAGCCGCTCCTCGAGCCTGCGCACGGTCTGACTGAGCGCCGGCGCCGAGACGCGCAACTGCGCGGCGGCGCGGGTGAAGCTTCCCTGGGAAGCAACGGCTGCAAAGGCATTCAACTCGGTGAATTCGATTCCGCGCATTGTGTTCTTTCGCAGAAAGAATACTGCGCGATTCTGTCGTTTGCTACGCTACGTTGTGGCCATCCCTCGTGCGCGTTGGCTCGCGGCATAGGCGGCGATTCGCAGATGGTGAACGAAGCCGACGGGCTCGAGCCCGCGGCCCGATCGAAATGGCGAAAAGCGCAATGCCGATTGGTCCAGTTCGATGGGCTGCTCGAGTCGCAATTCGGCAATGGGCTCCCAGCGGCGTCGCCACACGGGCCGATCGAGCTTGCGCGCTTCCAGCGTGTAAACGGCTTGCCGAGCGGCCACCGCCCACGCGAGATGGTCCTCGCGTGACACGTCGCGATCGTTTCGCAATCGCGGGGAGCGGGCCCGTATCTTCACCCGACCCACGCCGTCGCTTTCGAAGGGGGACACTCCGTGGAAATGATTCCAGAGATAGCTTTTGACGTTGGTTGCGAAGGGCGCAAAGGGCAACGTGAGCGGAAAGCGGATGGTCGCCAGGAGCAGATCCTGGTCGTCACCTTTTGGTTCGGTGGTGCTCTGCGCCTCGCGCACGAAGCGCACCGCCATACCAAGGGCATCGCGCCATTGTTTTTCTCCGCGCCACCAGGCGCTCGACAAGCGAACGATGGCTGGGCCTTGAAGACGTTCCGCAAGCCGGTCGAGCTCGGGCGTGACGGCGCACGGCCTCACGCTGGCGCGGTACATGCGGCCATCAGGATGAAACATGCGCGCGTGCCGAATACGGCTGATCGCGGCCGTTACCGGCGCGAGCAGGAGCCCGCCCACATCGCCTGCACGTTCGGCCCATCGAATTCCGCGAGAAGTGCTCATGCCGCGCTGCCAGCACACCACGTGCCAATCGCCGCGCCGTGTTCGCCCACCCGATGAGAAGCATAAGCTACGTGGTCGTAGCGAGAGCGAACGGCAGCACCGCCTTGGCGCCGGCCTGGCGCAAGAGCATGGCGGCGATGGTCATGGTCCAGCCGCTGTCGACGCGATCGTCGACGAGGAGTATGGGCCCCGTGGTTGCGGCCGTGAGTGCGGCCAGTTCTTGCGGTAGAACCAAGGTTCGGTGCACGGCTTGAACGCGCTTGGCGCTGTTGAACTGGCGCCCTGGCGAGCCGGCGTCGTAGGCGAGACTCCCGAGGTAGGAAAGCCTTCCCACCTGGGAGAGGCGCTGGGCCAAACTCGCGACGAGAAGCGGTCGTCGCTCCGACGGTAGGCTTGCCACGGCGATGGGGCGCTCGGCCCATTTCCAGGAGGCCAGCACCTGCACCACCGCGGTGAACACGTCGTCGGGAACGGGCCCGTCCTCGTGATCATCCGCCAGCATCGCTCGCAAGCGGTTGCCCCAACCAATGTCGGTCAGGCGGCCCAGGGCGCGGCCCTCCTCGTGGGCGATATCGGCTTTGATCTTTCCCGATAAGCCGATTTCCTTGAGCCCTGATGGCCATTGCTTGCGTGCCTCGATTTCGACCCCCGGCCTTTGCAATCGTTCGCGTGCGGCGGCCATCGCGCCTGGGTCGAGCGCGGAGGGCGCGGATGAGCGGTGCTGCCCCGTGCAATTGTCGCAACGGCCGCAGGGGGCGGCCTTGTCGTCGTCGAGGTGCTTGCGAAGGAACATCTCGCGGCAGTAGGAGGTCTCGATGTATTCCAGCATCGCGTTTTTCTCGGCTCGGCGTTCGCCGGCAACGCGCGCATAACGATCGGCGTCGTATTTCCAGGGTTGCCCCGTGGCTTGCCACCCGCCGCGAACCCGATGTACGGCGCCGTCGACATCGAGGACCTTGAGCATCGTCTCGAGCCGGCTGCGGCTCATGTCCACGATGGTTTCGAGGGCGATGGTCGAGAGAGGCCCGCGTTCCAACGCGTCGAGCGTCGTGCGCACGATGGCCTCGGGCGGGAAGGCGAGGCCCTCGAAATAGGACCATATCTCCTTGTCTTCGGCGCCTGGGAGCAAGATGACCTCGGCGCGCGCGACGCCACGCCCTGCGCGACCGACCTGCTGATAATACGCGACGGGCGATGCCGGCGCGCCCATGTGGATGACGAAGCCAAGGTCGGGCTTGTCGAATCCCATGCCGAGCGCCGACGTGGCCACGAGGGCCTTGAGTCGATTGTCGATCAAATCCTGTTCGGCGGCGATGCGTTCGGCCGGCTCCGTCGAACCGTGGTAGGCGGCCACTTGGTACCCTTGCTCGCGCAGATAGGCCGCGATCTCCAGCGCGCCTGCGACGGTGAGGGTGTAGACGATGCCGGAGCCCGGCAGCTCACCAAGGATGTGTGCCAGCCAAGCGAGGCGTTGCTCGGCGGAGGGAAGCTTGACGACGCTCAGGTGAAGGCTGTCGCGCTCGAGCGCGCCGCGAAGGACGAAGGTATCTTGACCGAGCTGCTCGGCCACATCGCGGGTGACGCGGGCATTGGCGGTGGCCGTCGTCGCGAGAATGGGAACGTTCGGCGGCATGCTCGCGAAGAGTGTGCGCAGACGCCGGTAGTCGGGCCGAAAGTCGTGACCCCAATCCGAGATGCAATGCGCCTCGTCGACCACGACCAGGCCGGCGCTCGCGGCCAGTTTGGGCAATACTTGATCGCGAAAGTCGGGGTTGTTGAGGCGTTCGGGGCTGACCAGCATCAGATCGACAGTGCCCTCGGCGATCCTCTCATGAATCTCCTGCCACTCTTCGAGGTTGGCCGAGTTGATGGTGACGGCGCGGATGCCCGCGCGTTCGGCCGCGGCGATCTGGTTGCGCATGAGTGCGAGCAGCGGTGAGACGATGACCGTGGGGCCGGTGCGAAGGCTGCGGAGCAGCGCGGTGGCGATGAAGTACACGGCCGACTTGCCCCACCCGGTGCGTTGGACGACCAGCACTCGTTTTCGGCCGACGACCAGCGCTTCGATGGCGGCCCACTGATCGTCACGCAAGGTGGCACGCGGGCCTGCGAGTGCCTTGAGCTTGCTCTCCGCCTGTTGTCGCAATGCGTCGTCCGTCATGGGTAAGTTCATCGCACGGGAGCGGTGCGAGCGTCATGCCGTTATGACGAAGGGCCTGTTTTTCGGGAAATCCGGGCCCGTCGCGGTGTCCGGGACAGCATGGGCGGTGTCCCGGACAGGCGCTGCGGGGTGGTCACCTTTGGCCGGGCCGGTGCTGGCGATCTTTAGGTCGTGAAGGGCATTCGGCCGCGGCGAGGATTTGTTGCCTGCATTCGACATCGTGAATGCTCACGAATATCGCGGTCCGCCGGCCATTCTTCTTCATCTCTTTAAGGAGGGCGGCCGCGTTGAATCCCGACTAGGAACAATCCTGACATCGACGCAAAACGCGATGTCAATTCATCTCGCTGGTCACATTTGGCCTTAGCACTCCGATTTGCCAGACGGCCAACACGGATTCGGCATTTCATTCTGGTATCATGCACGCGCAGCGATATTCGTTCGGCCGTACGCGGGCCGGTACGTACATCGCCCATCACGACGCTGTCGACTGGAGGGCAGTATGGGCTTCTTCGAGGATCTTCGTAACTTTTCAGAGCAAGTCAAACGCAGGCAGTCTTACATCAAGGGGGAAGAGGCCACGAAGCAGTCCCTCGTGCTCCCGCTCATTCAGTTACTCGGCTACGACATTTACAATCCGACCGAGGTTCAGCCCGAATACATCGCGGATTTCGCCAAGAAGAAGACGAATGGGCAGTTCGAGAAAGTCGATTACGCCATCCATCTGGTGGACACGCCCGCCATCTTCATCGAGGCCAAAGCGATCGACGTGACCTCGAGCGACCACGACGCCCAGCTCGCGCGCTATTTCAACGCGACCCCGTCGGTCAAGACCGCCATTTTGACGAATGGGCTCGTGTATCGCTTCTATACCGATCTCAAGCGAGAGAATCTTCTCGATGAACAGCCCTTCTTCGTGTTCGACATTCATTCCTTCACGGAACGCGATGCGGAAACCCTCAAGCAGTTCACCCGGGAAAGCTACGATGGCGATGCGGTGCACGATGGCGCCGAGGAGCTGATTTACGTTGGAAAGCTCACGGCGCTGGTTGGGGATCTGCTGCGCAATCCGTCGGAGAACTTCGTTCGATTCCTTCTGAACGAAATCGAGGCGGTCGGTGCAGGCAAGCGCCTCACGGCAAAGATCATCGAACGCTTCCAGCCCGCCGTTCGAAAGGCCATCCAGGGGACCTTGTTGGAGATGGCCACGCGGTCCATCAAGCTCGAAACGGAGAAGCCAGAGCTCGCGATTGTCCTGCCGCTTCCGGCAGTGACCGCGCCGGCTCCAACGGAGGCGGCCGTGCCCGAGTCTCCGGCCGAGGGTGGCAAGATCGTGACCACCGCCGAGGAGCTCGAAGCCTTCGAGATCGTTCGAGAGCTTTGTTCGGACTCGCCGCTTTTCGCGAAGTATCCACCTCAGTACAAGGACTCTCAGAATTACTTCGGGATCCACGCGGGAAGCATTCGCTATTGGTTCTGCCGATATTTTGGGGATCAAAAGCGAAAGTCGGTGGTCACGCGTCTTGCCGTCGACAAGGTGAAAATCATGTCGCCGGGCTTCGAGGTCGACGCCGCACCTCGACCTTTGGCGTCAGCCGCGTCTACTTGAACAATGTCAAGGACCTGACCCGGCTTCGTTCCCTCATGCACACGGCCTTCGAAGACGCCGTTCGCCGGCGCGAATCGGGCAGCGACGAGGGCGATCCTACCGCCTCCGCGGGAGCCTCCACCGGTTAGCCGAGCGTGGCGCGTGAATGCGGGGCGGGGTGTCACGGACAGGTCGAAATTCGTCCGGGACAGGGGCGCACTGCGCGGGGGCGCGCATTTTTAGCTAGATGCGGGTTGGCATTGCATTGGCAATGCGTTGGGTCAGACCTTCGTGCGCGGTGCTCCGGACACCGCGCCCGCAAGGTCGCAGATCAAGACGATGGGTTGCCATTGGTATGATTGGGAGGCAACAGCCCTCCGCGTGCCCGTTGATAGCGAGGAACCACTCCCACGGGGCCTCGCCAGCGGGAACAACACGCAGAGCGGTGACTCTGTACCGGCGGTTTATGCAAGGCGATTTTCTTCTTCTTCGGATTTTTCTTCGTCGTCCGGGAGGAGGTGTTTTGGCGAAGCATGGAGCTCTCCTGTGGCTCGAGACGAGCCCGCTGCGTTTTGAAAAAGATGGGCCGCCAGACGTGCGTTTCGAGTTTGCCGTCAATTGACTCTTCGCGTTCACCGGGCAGCGATGGTCGCGGGTAGCCCCGGGACGCAGTATGGGATTCGTAGGGCGGAGCGAGACGCAATTTACGGGGCGAGCTCTCGACCTTGGCGTTACCTCGGTCGTGCTCACACCGCTCTCCCCGCGTTCATCGTCCTCCAATGGGTTCTCAAAACGTCGCGCGCTCTGCGGCGCATCGGGTGGGTCACGTCATGGTGACCTCCGAAGTCTTACGGCGAGTGTATCGCCGCTGAAGTTTCTTGGTCGCGCGCCGGAGCGCAACGGTGCGCTGAGTTTCATCGCTTCCACGCATGCTCTTTTTCTGGAAAGTCCCCTTTGTGGCCGTATTCGGGTCGTAGAAAGCCCCATCACGACACATCGCCCAGAGCACACCAGCAAGACGTCGGGCCACGGCGACAGCCGCGATCGATCTTCCTTTTTTCTTGGCGATGTTCATTCCCCAAAGACGAATGGGGTCCCCGGCATGCTTGCGCGTGCGCAGTAGGCTGTGGGCTGCTTGCACGAGCATGGCTCGCGCGTGAGGGTTTCCTTGTTTGGTGATGCCTCCGAGACGACGCTTGCTCGGTCCTCCCGTGGTCGATTCGGACGGAACGAGTCCGAGATAGGCGCTCACCGCATGGGCATTCTTGAAACGGTGGGCATCGTCCATGACGGACATGAACGTGGCCCCGACGATGAGCCCTATACCGGGGGCTGTGGCGCAAAGACGTATCCGAGGATCTCGCCCTGCCAAGTTCTGCAACTTCTCTTCCACTCTCACGAGCTGCTCGTCGAGTACTTTCAGCATGGCGGCTAACGGCGCAACAAGCTTCTGCAAGCCAGGATTCATCTCGGTTGCTTCCAAGTGCGTCACGAAGTTGCTGATATCGCACGTAGCAACACGTTTCCCATGTGCACGCGCGAGGCCGCGGATCGTGGTCACGTAACCCGCGCGGGTCTCAACCAGCGCTTGTCGGACACTCAACTGCTCGCGAAGCTCTCGACCTTCCACCGATAGGACGTGGGCTTCGGGAATGCGCCCCTGTTCGACCGCGATGGCGAGGTGCTCGGCATCGAGCGCATCGTTCTTGCGTTTGTGGTGTCCTATCCCGATCGTCTTGAGTCGCGTGGTGTCGACGATCTTCGGCTCGTGTCCCCAGGTTCGGAGGAGATCATGGACGAACCAAGCCTCTCGCGCTGCCTCGAAGGCGACAATGGCCGGAAGCGTCCCGGGCCCCAATCGACCCTTGAGCTGTTCGATCTGTTGCACGCTCGTCCGCTCCACGACTTTCCCATCGCACACCTCGCAATAAGCGATGTGGCGCGCTCCTAAATCCAGGCCTACGCTACGCATGATCGACCTCCCTTGGGCCCCCACTTCTCTTTGTGGCTCTGACCACGCGGGGGTGCCGATAGCTTCGGCGATCGGCGGGAGGTCGATCGTTTTTCTTCGCGAGGAAAGCCGGACGGCGCGCCCGCTGCGGCTGAGACCTTCCATCGATCTCGGCGTTGCAGTGGGCGTGACGTCCGGCGGCGGCGACGCGTCAGGTTTTACTGCCGCCGGTTCATCCAATCTACGGGAAGCGCAGCGGGCGCGGACCGGTGGCCGAATTCCTAGTTGGGTGAAGCTGCGCAGACAACTGATCGCTCCACCGGAACTTTTGCTACCCTCATCTTTATCTGGCAGAGAAAAAGCCAGACGACGAACGTGTGCGATTGCGCGGAAGCGCGATCACGCACCCGTTTGTGCCGCCCATCCGGCTGAGCTGCTTTGCGCTTCCGAGCGCGAGCCCCAAGCCCGAAACTTGGACGCGAAGGGCGCCGATGCCAGAACATCGTTGACACGTTCGGCGCCAGGACATCGTGGACAGTCCTCACGGCGGACCCGTAGAAGTAGCAAGGGGAAAGCGGTTCGAAGAAACGGCGGCGGGCTTCCGTGGGCCACCGCTAAGCCCGAAGCGGCAGATTCGCCCGGGCGGTGTGCCTTGGGTCCACCTGTCCAATGAGAAATGGTGCAAACGGCTGCACAATACCCCCATTGGAAACGACGGAGTGTGCACGTTGCTGCACACCCATGGGCTCATCCGAAGGAGATATTCCTGGCATCTGCCTTGCTGCAAGAGTCCACGTGAGGTAAGGCGACGCGACGCCAAACCTTTGTCTTGCAATCTTGCTTTGTCGCGTCACGAGGAAAGATGAACGACGTATTTCGTACATATCGACGGTTGGCCGCGCTGCTCTCGGTTCCCGCGGCGCTCACCACGATCGGGTGCTCGTCGGATTCGGATCCCAAGGCGGACCCCTCCACCGATGTCACCATCCAAGGCGTCGCCACCGGCCAAGCCCCCGCCGATAGCGGGCAACCCATCGCCACGTTGGTGTGGAGCAAAGGCGGAGGGCAAATCCTGGCGACCCGCAGTGCCGTTCGCTCGAATATCGAGGTCGCGGAACCGCGGCGGTACTCGTTGACCATTGCCGCGGCGCCCCCGGCCGAAGTCGTCGACCCGCAAGGGATCGCCTATGCATACATTGCTGCCGTTCGCCCGGACCGGACCCCGCAAAACGCAGCGGAAATGGCCGCAGCCATCGTGGGCGGCAGCCGAGAGTTCTTGCTCGTCTACACGCAACGCGACGTGGCGGCCGAATCGCTCATGGGCAAATACTTTCGCGGCGCAATGACCTCCGGATATCATCTCTTCAAAGCCCGCGCGTATACGTCCGAGGAGAGTGCAAGCCTCGCGGCATGCAAGCAGACGGCACGCGAACAGGGAAAGAACCCCGACACGGAGTGCCCCGCATTCCGGATGTTCGTCTCGCCAGCCCCCAACGGATTCGCGGAACAAGTGGATCTCGCATTGGACCCGGTGTCCCGTCCGGATTTTCCGGATCTCTCGTAAGAAGCCAATCCATAGCGCGGAGGCAGCGAGACGCACACATCGCTGCCTTGCCGCGCGCGATGTCGTCAATTGTTGTCGATGAATTGCTGCGCCAATTGTTGGCCGAGTTCGGTCGCCCGTTCATGGCTTTCGATGGGCGACACACTGGAATTCTTGAATACGATGTATGTAACGCCGCTGTCGGTGCCACCGCTCGCCGGATTGGGATTGATCCCCAAGCCCTCGGCGGCGGCGTAAGAGGCCTCGCCGATGATATCTTGGGGACCCGTATCCCCGAACACGGCATAAAGTACCTGATTGTTGTAGATGACCGCCACCACCGCTCCCCCTCGGATTTCGAAGTTCTGATAGTTCCAAATGGCGCTGGGGCTCGGTATGACAACGTAGGGAAGCTGGTCCGCGATGAGGGGCCGGCCATCGGATTGAGAAAACGAAGTATCACTTTGATACCACGGATCGGTATTGGCGTTGCATCGGTCGGTGGTCTGCCCATCGCAATCGATGTCCATGTCCGCAGTCCAGAAGACCGCGCCATTCTTGTCGCAGACGGGAATCGCAGGCGCCGTTTCCGTGTCGGTCTTGTACGTTCCGTTGGAGACTTGGTTGCAGTTCTGCACCTTCTCCAACAACTGAGCAGCGGTGGGTCCCGCGGCAGCCGCACGCGTCATCGAGCTTTCCTGATGAAACCCATCTTCTGTCGTGGCGCTGCTGCATCCGAACGCGGGGGCGGACAGGCCAGCGAGAACCAATAGGATGCAGGCGGCACGATTGGATCGCCAATACATGGGGGAACCCTCCTCTTTTCGCAGCGACGGCACCTCCAACGTGCCCGCGCGCGTCTGGTATTCTATTTGTTAATAAGTTTTACTAATTTAATCAAGCAGAACTCGGCAGCGACCCACTCCATCGAATGCTTTTCACGCTTCGATGACGCGCAGCGAAAGACCAATTGGTCTTTCGACTCCGTCGGTAAGCGATATCGGATTTTCGCAGCCTCCACGTGAAAGCGATGCATGAAGCAGGTGTATTGGCCGCATGCCTACATTTGCGCTGCCAATGCGCAGACCATTCAGCCGGACGTTCGAGCTCGTCATCCTTCCGGAAGATGGGCTCCAGATACATTCATTGTCGCATTCGTGATTGGACCGTGCTCTCTGCGCCTACTCTCAGTTGGCGAAGGAGACCTCTCGATGACCCGCACACGCCTGCTTGCCCATTTGGCCATCACATTCGTCGCGGTAGCCGTCTTCGCCTGCGACTCCGACGACGACGCTTCGGCGCCGCCGCCGTCGACACCCGCCAACGACGCCTCGCCTCCCAACGACGCGTCCACGCCGCCCAAGCCGACGAAGATCCTTTTCCTCGGCAACAGCTACACCTTCGCCCGGCTCGATCCTGCCATGAGCTACAACGCGGCCAATGTGCACGATCTGACGGCCGACTTCGCGGCGAAAAACGCGACCGGGACGAATCCTTGGGAGCCGCATCCATGGGGCGGTGTCCCGGGCATCTTCAAAGCCATGACGGTGCAAGCGGGGCTCGATTATGACGTCTCGATCTCGACGCGCAATGCGGCGTCGCTGCGCGGCCATTTCCTGAATACCGCGAACAATGATTGGGACCTGCGTGGCAATGTCGCATCGCAAACCTGGGATATCGTCGTCCTTCAGGAACTGAGCGATGGCGCGCTACCGCCCGGCAAAGGAAAAAATGCGAACTTGGCGTCCTTCAAGGCGTATGCGAATCAATTCGAGCGATTCATCCACGAGGGCGCGGCGCAAACGTATACCGAAGCGCAGTTGTTTGGCAGCCTGGAGGCCTGTACCGCGGCGCGCTTGTCGGAGGAGCAGTGCACCACCGAGCGCACCATCCCCGCGAACCCGAACGCAAGCGCCGCAACGAAAATCTATTTGACCGAGACCTGGGCGCGGCCCGACATGGTCTTCGCCCACAAGATCACCACCCCCGACAAAAACTCACCGACCGGATCGCCCATCGTCGACACCTCCGACAATGGAGGCGATGCAAAACTCTATTACACGAGCCTCGCAGGCATGACCACCGACCTCCGCGCGAGCTTCGCGGCGGCCGTAGCCTCGAATCCGAAGTTCGTCGGCGTGATCTCGGTTGGCGATGCGTTCCAGTTCGCCGTCGACCAAAACCTCGTGAGGACCAGCGCTTTCTACGACGCGAACGGCGTATTCACCGTCGAGCAGCCGGGCGATCCGATCAACCTTTGGTGGGTCGATTCCACGCATGCGAGCAAGTACGGGTCGTACCTCGATGCGCTTCTGCAGTTCGGTGTCATCACCGGGCGCGACCCGCGCTCGCTCGGCGAGGGAGAGCGCGCCGCGCGTGAACTCGGCATTGCCCCGAGCGATGCGTCGATGCTGCAACGGGTCGCGAGTGCGCAGCTCGGCCTTTAATCCCGCTCGCGCGCGAGTGTGGCCCAGGCAGCCTCGAGCCGCTTGCCACGCGCGTTCCCCGCAATCCCGAGGAGCGCGCGATCGCGCTCCCATCGTTCCCGTATTTCGGCGGGCGCGGCCCCGAAGAGCGGGGTCGCGCGGTCCAGGAGCGCGCGGATCTGCGTGAAGGCACCGCCCAGCGCAATGTGGAGCTCCGGGGACATTGCATCGCTGAGCGCCATCGCACGAAGCCCGACAATCGCCGCCGCAACCTCTTCGACGAATGCCCGCGGCCACGACAGAGCGCGTGCCATCCCACCCACGTGCGCAACCAGCGCCCCGAAGACATGGAGATCCTCGATGGTGCGAAACGGCTTCAAATAGCCGTCGTAACCGTCACCTTCGAGGACGTCCTCCTCGCGAACGCGCACCCCGTCGAGCGTCACCTCGGCATGTGGGATCTCCGGCGCAAACGGAGGCGGGGGCATCGGCTCGATGCGTACGCCATCGGCCTTCGAATCCACTCGCACCACGCGCAGCCGATTCTTCCCGCCATCGTCCACGCCGATCGACGTCACCACGAGCAGCGCATCGGCCGCGGGCGCGAACGTGGACCAACGCTTCTTCCCGCGGAGCACCAAGCCCGCCTCCGTCTCTTCGAGGCGCGTCGCAATGGCACGAGGATGCGCACCTCCCTCTTCCGTGGCGCAGAGCGACACCGCAAGATCGAAGGGCAACGCAGGTACGAGCGTATGCAGCGCAGCCTGATACCCCGCCGCGAAGGCAAAGCCGACCCGATCGCACGCCAACGCCGTCACCACGGCCCGGTCGAACGGCACGGGGAATGTCGCAGCGGCTTCGCGCGCGCGGACGCGGAGCGCGTCCATGGAATCAATGGGGTCGATTGCGGCGGTGAGCAAATGACGAAGAAGAGCAATCATGATTGCTCTTCGATGGATATCACGCCGGAGAGCGCTCTCCGAGCGTTGCCACCGCACTTCGCAGGGCGGACACCGACGGAGAGCGCAAGTATACGACGGGCGCATTGTCGGGAACGAGCGCCTTTGCCTGATCGCGAAGCGCATGCGACACCATGCTCACCATGACGATGACCGCGGCAACTTGTCCAAGTGCCCGGCGCGCTCCGTTGGGAACTCGTTTTTCGAAATGGCGCAGTTCGAGCCCGCGTTCTTCGACGATGGCACGGTAGTGCGCGGACATTCCTCCGCTCCCGCCCACGACGATGACCGCACCCTTCGGGGCGCCGCTCGTCGTGCAACCTCGGCTTCGTTGGACCTCCCCTCTGGACTTGCTCATCATATTTCGATGAACAGCAAGAGCAGGGCCAACGCTTCATGCAGCGGCTTTACCGCGGATTCGTGCCGTAGCCGCTCTATTCCTGCAACCTTGGCAAATGCAAGGACGGCCCCGCGGCCGCCCCTTGTCAAAGTGTCTTAGCCCTTCTTTTGCTGTCGCTCGACCTCTGCGCGCAGCCGTTCCTCTTGAGCGCGGAGCTCCGGCGTGAACTCCTGGCCGAAGTCCTCCGCCTCGAAGATCGGACGGAGCTCGAGCTCTGCGTCCTCGCCCGGCATCGGATCGGGACAGCGACGGGCCCATTCGACGGCTTGCTCCATCGAGCGAACCTGCCAGACCCAAAAGCCGGCGATGAGCTCTTTGGTCTCGCTGAAGGGACCATCGACGACGAGTCGCTTTCCCGCGCTGAACTTGATCCGTTTGCCTTTGTTGCTCGGGTGAAGACCATCGCCGGCCAGCATGACGCCCGCTTTGACGAGCTCCTCGTTGAAGTCGCCCATGGCCCGGAGCAGCTCCTCACTCGGCATGATGCCCGCTTCGCTGTTCTTCGTTGCCTTGATGATGACCATGACCCTCATCTGTCGTGCCTTTCGTTGGGGGCGCTTCCACGCCCGGTGGGGAACGTACAGGCGTCGTTTGGGTCTGGGCGAGATCGACACGGGCCGAGCGACTTTTTTCGCCGCCGGCCGGCGACGTGAAAATCCAGGTATCCTGTACACCCTTCTCAGCCGTGCGCACCGAGCTTGACCACGACAAAAGGCGCAGCATTCGCCAGTAGCACGGTAGTGTTGCGCGCCGGAGGCCTCTTCATGAATCGATGTTCGCTGATGTTCGTCGCCGCCGTATCGTGCGTCATGGGCTGCGCGCGCGAGACCCCGCCGCCGGCCGCGCCCACCCAGACGACGGCCACCGAACCGTCGCGGGTGGAGTTTCTCACGGCGGGAGGCAAGCCGGGGCGACCGTTTTCCCCGGCGGTGCGTGTTGGAAAGACCCTTTACCTCGCCGGCCAGGTCGGGACCGTGCCCGGAACGGATCAACTCGCGCCCGGCGGCATCGAAGGCGAAACGCGGCAGGTGATGGAGAACATCAAGGACGTCCTCGCCAAGAGCGGTGCATCGATGAACAACGTCGTCAAATGCACCGTGATGATGGCCGATATTGCGGAATGGGCTCGAATGAATAGCGTTTACGTGACGTATTTCCCAACGAACAAACCGGCCCGCAGCGCCTTCGGAGCCAGCGGCCTCGCCCTCGGCGCGCGCGTCGAAATCGAGTGCATCGCCGTGACGGAGTGACAGCTTTCGAGCTGGAGCGCACCGGCCATCGACGTCGAAGCAGGTGATCTCGGGTCGAGATGACGTTAGGATGCCGCCCATTCGGGGAGGTCTCATGCGTTCATTTCGACTCGCCATCCTTGGCGTCATGCTCGCAACATCGATGGCATTCGCGCAGCCGGAAAAAGGCAAAGGCGCGCCGCCGCCTGGACATGTTGGTCCAGGCAAACACGAGAAAGAGGACAAAGGTCCTCCGAACAAGGGAGAGCCCACATCGGCGAAAAATGCCGATGACGATGAGGACGATGACATTGCCGACGGCGGAAAGCCCGGCGATCACCGACGCACCCCGGCGCAGCTCACGTTCCGAAGAGGGCTCTGGGAGCGCCGTCAAAAGGCCATTGAGGCGCTGGTCCACAAAGGCGGAAAACATCTGACCGACGACGAGCGTGACCTCATCCGGCAACATTGGTTGCGTCTGGGAATGCTCATGCGCATTCGAGAGCTCGCCCAAGAGGCCCACGACGATGCGGTCATCAAGCGGGTCGACGCCGCGATCGAGCGTGAGGAAAAGCGCTCCGAAGCGAAACTCGAGAAACTCAGCGCCAAGGTGGGAGGTACGAAATGAACTCGTTCGGAGCGGCAGCCATCGCACTCGCCATCGCCGCAAGCATCGCGGGATGCACCCCGAAGGAGAAGACCGAAGCCGCCGCCGAGGCAGGCGTCGCAACGGTCGCAAGCGCCCCGGCGTCCGCCGTCGCATCGGCAGCGCCCAGCGAACCGCCGGCCACCGCCGAAAACGATCCTCTCCCGGCGCACTCCGAAGCCACCAAAAAGGCCCGCGCCGAAATTACCAAACAGAATTACAAATCGGAGCTCGAGAAACTGGAGAAAGAAATCGACCAACCGTGATGGGCGGGATCGGCGCATGTTCGTTCGTGCTTACGCGCGCGGCCATGGCGCCCGAAGGTTCCCGCATTTCCCATATCGGTCATCGTGCCGACTCCGTTATCTGGCTTCGAAGGTGATGACGAATCGGCACGGTCCGATTCACGCGACCATCGACGAGCGCGCCTCCGCGGCTTGACAACGCGGTGCGCTCGTCCTACGAGCGAACATACGTTCTTGGCGACCGCGTTGCGGAAGACGAGATGGAGGCAAAGAAGCCACTCCTCGGTAGATGAACATATACGTGCACGGTGCGGTCCGCCCATCCGTCGCGCGAGGCGCACGCAGCGCAAAACACGGTGCGCCGAACCCTTCACTGCTTTCACCAGGAGATACACATGTCCATGCGAAGTCCGGCAGCTGCGATCGTGGGAGCGAGCTGTGTGTTGGTGTGTAGTATCCTTGCGGGCTGCAGCGCGGATGGCGCTGACCGGAGCCCCGAAGTCGCGGGCGGTTCGCAAGAGCTAGAATCGTCGACCGCGGGCGGCTCTGCCTTGTTGTTCCACAGCCTCCACGCCGCCTCGCTCCAAGACACCCTCGAGAGTGAAACCCAGGGAAGCGAGGCGCTCTGGAGCGGCGTATATCTCTATTCGGCCGCCAACAGCACTGCCAATTACGCGTGGGCCCGGGGCTTTACGTCGAATTTGGCATCGCTCCCCGAGTGCGCTTGGATCGATGTGGGCGACGGCGGCGTGTGCCAGCGTGTGCAATGCAAGCCCACCGAGAAGAACACGGGGATCGGTACCGTGCATATTTTTGGGACGGATCCGGCCATTCAGCTCGTTCCCGATGCCAATGGCAATTATCCAACGCACGACTCGACGACCCCGCTGTACTCGACGGGCGATCCCATTTTGGCCTTCGTGGGCGGCAACGAAGAGCGGCGTGGTGGGTTCGTCGCATTCTCGTTTGCGCCCGAACCTCTGAATCTCGTTTCGCCCGAATACGATCCGGCGGTGGGGGTCGAAATCTCGCGCGATGCGGATTTCCACGTTACGTGGACCCCGTCGAAGAGGCCCGAGCAGGGAAAGAGCCGCATCAACCTGTACCTTGGCACCAACGACTACTCGGCGTACGTCAATTGTGGTTGGCCACAAAAGGCCGGCAAGGGCACCGTCCCCGCGGAGCTCCTTCGAGATCTCCCGGCCGGGCCCGGTAGCCTGAGTTTCGCCACCATGGTCAAGAACGTTCGCGAGCCCAATGCGAAGAAGAGGACCGAGCTGCGTTTGAGCACGGACGTGTACGTCAAAGGCAAGCCGGCATCGGGAAACGCGATGTTCAAGTAGCACCATTGCCGGACTGCGTCTGAGCTGCGACACTCCCGCCGGAGGAAATGGCGGCAGAGTGCATCGACGCGAACACGGTCACGATGTGGTTCGACGGGGAGCTTTCCCCGGAAGAACGCGTTTCGGTGCAAAAGCACATCCACGCATGCGACACGTGCCGCACCCGCTTCGGTGAGCTGGCGCGCGTCGCCGCGAAGACCACCGACGCGGCGGCAACGGTCGCACTGCGTCCGCCCCGCAAGCGGCTAACCGTCGGGCAGCGCATCGACCGCTATGCCGTCCTCGAGTGGCTCGGGGAAGGTGGCATGGGCGTCGTGTATGGCGCGTATGATCCCAAGCTCGAGCGGCGTGTGGCCATCAAAGTGCTTCGCGCGGAGACGGAGCGCGACAAGGACGCGGAGCGCCTCTTGCGGGAGGCGCAGTCGCTCGCGCGCGTGTCGCATCCCAATGTCGTCGCGGTGTACGACGTCGGGGAACACGAAGGGCACATCTTCATTGCCATGGAGCACGTGCGCGGCGGCACCATGGCCGAGTGGCTGCGCCGCGAAAAGCCTCCGTGGCGAACCATCCTTGCACGCTACATCGATGCCGCGCGCGGGCTCGGCGCCGTGCACGCCGCGGGCA
Organism: Sorangiineae bacterium MSr12523; assembly: GCA_037157775.1. Taxonomy (NCBI): domain Bacteria; kingdom Pseudomonadati; phylum Myxococcota; class Myxococcia; order Myxococcales; family Pendulisporaceae; genus Pendulispora; species Pendulispora brunnea. The sequence continues at coordinate 8,671,926 of CP089982.1, read as the reverse complement.
TCGTCCATCGCGACTTCAAACCGAACAACGTCTTGTTCGGCGACGACGGGCGCGTACGCGTGACCGACTTCGGACTCGCCCGCGCCATCACGCGCCCGGAGGAAGAGACTTCTTCGATCGAGGGCTCGTGGGGCGGCACACCGGCGTACGTCTCGCCCGAGCAACTCCGGCGAGGCGCCGTCGATGCGCGCGGCGACCAATACAGCTTTTGCGTGGCGCTCCACGAGGCGCTCCACGGAGAGCTTCCCGTTCGCGGTGCAGGCGAGCTCGCGGGCACGGGCGTGCCTGCGCGCATCCGCAACGCGCTCGAGCGCGGCCTTTCCGTCGATCCCGCGAAGCGGTTCGAGTCGATGGATGCCCTCGTCGCCGAGCTATCGCGCGACCGCCGCGCCCTATGGTTGCGAAGTGCCAGCGTGCTCGCGGCGGCGGCCGGAATCGCTTTCGGCGTCGTGGCCTACGCGCGCGCGCATCAAGCCATTCCGGCGCCGTGTGCGGGGGCCGACCGCAAACTCGCCGGCATCTGGGACGAAGCGCGAAAGCAGCCGATCCGCGCGGCCTTCATGGCGGTGGGGCGAAGCTACGCGGGCGACGCATGGAACGAGACCGAGCGAGCGCTCGATGCCTACAAGGCGCGTTGGGTGGCCATGCACACCGAAATCTGCGAGGCCACACGCGTTCACGGCGACCAATCGGAGGCGCTGATGGATCTGCGCATCGCATGCCTCGACGCCCGCGCGCGCGAAGTGCGGGCACTGACCGACGTCTTCGCGAGCGGAAATGCAAAGAGCATCGAGCGCTCCGTGCAGGCAGTCTCGGCGCTGTCGCGCATCGACGGCTGCGCGGACGTCGACGCACACCGTGCGCGCGTTCCCGCGCCTTCCGATCCCGCGCGCCGTGCCGAGTTGGAACGCTTGAACACGCAGGTCGAGCAGGCGGAGGCCTTGGCCCGCGCCGAAGATATCCCCGCTGCCGAAAAGACCGCGCGACCCCTGATCGAACCGACACGGGCGGCGGGCGATGGGTCGCTCGAAGCAAAGCTCCACTACATCTTGGCGCGTGCACACTCCTTCAGGGGCGAGTGGGCACTGGCCGAGGCCGAATTTTTCGAGGCCACGGTGGCCGCCGAGAGGGCATTCGACGAATTGGAAAAGGCGCGCGCGCAGGCGCAGCTCGTCTACGCCATTTCCCACCAGGAAGGACGCGCGGCCGAAGCCGAGCGCGCTGGAAAGCTCGCGGGTGCCATTCTCGCGCGCCTCCCGAAAGAGACCGGGCTTCGAGCCACACTCGAGAACAATTTGGGAACCATCGACGAGCGGGCAGGGCGCTACGAGGAGAGCCTCGAGAAATACGAGCGCGCCCTGGCCTTGCGCGAGGCGGAAACGCCCGACGGATACATGGTGGCCCTTGGCTTGGCCAACGCCGCCAATGCCCTCATGGAAATGGGGCAAATGCCCAAGGCGCTCGAGTACCAGCGCCGCGCCGTCGATATCTACGAGCGGCGCCTCGGGCCGCATGCCCCCTTCCTCGGCATGGCTTTGTCGAACATGGCGCTGTCCGAGCGCTCCCTTCGCCTGCTCGACGATGCGGAGCGCCACGTCCGGCGTGCCCGCGACATTTACCGCGATGCCTACGGAGCCGAGCACCGCCAGATCTGGCGCACCGGCGGTATTTTGGCCGATCTGCTGGGCGACCTGGGAAGGTACCCCGAGGCGCTGGCGGAAGCGCAGAACACGCTGGCCATGGCCGAACGGATCGCTCCCCAGGATCGCGACATGATCAATGCGTTGAATTCCGTGGCGACGGTTTACCTCCGCATGGGGCGCTACGCGGAGGCGCTCGAGGTGGAGCAGCGGGCACGCGCTTTGTGCGAGCGCTTGGGCAATCCCGCGCACCATACGCCCGACGTTCTGACCCTACTCGGTGCGGCGCACCTGGGCCTGGGCCAGCCGCGCAAGGCCCTGGATCCGCTGGAGCGCAGCCACACCCTGCGGGTTGCGGCGAAGCCCGACGCGAGCGAACTCGCAGAGACGCGCATGCTCCTCGCACGCGCGCTCTGGGACGCGGGCGTCGATCGGCGGCGGGCCGTCACGCTGGCCGAGCAAGTGCGCGACGCCTACGGCGCGATGCCCCATTACGAACGGGAACGCGACGCCGCCGTCGCTTGGCTCGAATCGCACGCCCGGACAATACGGAATTGACGATTACGAACTAGCGCACGCTGCGCTTGGGATTGCAATACGCCAACGCCTGCTGGGACGAGACCGCAGCCGGCGTCGACTCGGGATCGTTGGGTGTAAAGATGGCCGCCCCGGCCGACGAGTGATCCTCGCGGCAGTTCCTTCGCGCGCTCGCTTCCGGTCCCATCAGGACCGACGGATCTGCCGCTGGGGCTGCCGACGGAGCCGTTGCGGCGCTGCCGCATCCCATCAGCCCGAGTCCGAGTACCATCGCGATCGATGCTTTTTTCAGTGAAACCATGACAGCTTTCTCCTTCGTCGAAGCGTCGCGGGTACCTTTAGTGACGCACTGCGGCATCGGCCAGTCTTCCACGCGAAATAATCGTGACAGAGCCCGGTGATGGCGTGCACAGCCTGACGGACAGACAACCTCAGCGTGTCAGCCTCCCGACAGGACCGTCGACCCGTTGACGGTGAGCGCGGGAGTTGCGCAGCGGCACTGATTAGTAATTAACGCGCGCTACGTGAATAGGGAAAACATCGATTCGAACGTTTGGGGCACACGCAAACCTACAAAAGGCGCATTCACGTTTCGAAAAGAGATATGCGTTCAGTTTTCTTTTTTTCGTGATGCTGTCGTCGCTCGGCCATCTACATGACTGCAGGCCGGACACGATCCGCGAGGAAGCAGTGGCGCGCGCGAGATGGACGTGTTGGTCGATGCTTTTACCAGGCATCGGAGGCGCACGCCGGCCGGCTACTATAGAAGGAGATCTCCATGAGGAAGATGTCGGCGAAGCTTGGGTTTGGGGCGTTGATCCTCGGTTTCACCCTCGCGATGGGGTGCGCATCGAGTGATGATTCGAGCGTCGATAACGGAAATAATAATGGCACTGGAAATAGCACTTCGGCTTTGGTGGTCGGCCATGTGACCGGTCAGGGCGGCGGCAGCATCAACGTGGGCCTCGGGGGCAGCGCCGCGGTTTCGGCGGCCGTCAACGTGCGGCTCTCCGCGGTGATCGCCGGCAAATTGACGGTGGTCGCCACGGCGAAGGTCGATGCAAACGGCTCGTTCGCCCTTTCGCTTCCGGCCAACCTCGATTTGGCGGCATGCGGCAATGTTCTCATTGTCGAGTCGCTCGACGTGAATGCGAATGTCATCGGTTCGTCGATCCTCGAGATCGACGCGAGCCTGAGCATCGCGGCGAATGCCCGTATCCACGCTGCGCCCATTACGACCGAGAGCTCCATCGAGGCGAAGGCCCTCATCGACCTCCTCATCAACGCTAAAGTCGATGTGAAACTCGCCGTGCAGCTCGCGGCCGAGTTGCATGCGTGTGTCGATGTCAACCTCGTCGCGCAGGTCGTGGCGTCCCTCAATGCCGGCGCGGACGTGAATGCCGTCATCCACGCCGTGGCGCAGGCCTCGTTGCTGGCGCAGACGGCGCAGCTGGAGGCGATTGCCAACGCCAAAGCTTCGCTGGATCTCAATGCGCTCATCAAGGCCCAGATCAAGGCGGCCGCCGAACTCAATGCCTTCCTCGATGCCAATGTTTCGCTCGACGCGACGGCGGCCCTCGAGCTAGCGGCAAAGGTCAACGTGACCGCGCGTGCGAACCTCGACGCGTGCATCAAGGCGGCCTTGGATGTCGATGTTTCACTCGACGTGGCGGCGAAGGCCAAAATCATCGCCGATGCGAAGGCGCAGGCTGGCCTGGTGTTCAACGTCGCTCTCGGTTCGGCACTCAAGTCGGTCGTCGGCGTGGAGATCCTGGCCAAGGTCAACGCCGAACTGAAGGCGAAGGTCGACGCCGAGGTCAAGATCGCAGCGAACGCTCAAATCAAGGCCGCGATCGATCAGCTGGTCATCGACCTCCAATCGAAGGGCTGCGATCCCAAGGTCATCCAGGCCGTCATCGATGCGGGGGCCAAGCTCCAGCTGGACATCAAAGCCGCGGTCAGCATCGAGGCGATTGCCGACCTTCAGGCGAAATTCGCAGTCGATCTCGAAGCGAACCTCAAGGCCAAACTCGGCCTGGTGGGCGCATTGCTCGATCTCGTGCTCGACGTGGTCGCTCACATTGGCGTGGACCTGCAGGCGAGACTGCAATTGTGCCTCAATGTTGGCGTCGACGTTCATGCCGACGTCGAGGCGGCAATTCGCGCCATCGCGGCCATCCAGGCGAAACTCGATCAGGGCATCTCCGTCGATATCAAAGCGGAAATCCGCGCCTGCCTCCAAGCCGTCATCCAGGCGGACCTCACGATCAACACCAAGTGCTCCAGCGGTGGTGGCTCGTGCGGCGGCGGCTGCGGGACGAAGCTGCGCGCCCCGGAGTATTCGCTCGTGCCGTAATGTAGTTGCCAATTCCGTTTCTCGCTGGGCCGGATCGTCGGGCGCCTCCCCCGATGGTCCGGCCCTTTTTTTGCCAAAGGCTCAACCTGGATTTCTTCCTATTCAACCGCGCCGTGTCATATAGTTAAGAAAGTTTCCTAACTATAATTTTCCAAGGTGAGGTGCTCCAATGGACGTGCGCGCGCGTGTTTTGGGAATCGTTGTTTTGGCCGCAACTGGCTTCACGGTTGGCATGCCGGCATGGGCGGAGCCTGCCCATCCAGCTGCCGAGAGCCGCAGCCTCCAGCCCATGAATTACTGGTACATGGAGGGGCACTACGCGACGGAGAGCGAATGCCGGGCCAAGGGTGAATCGTTGCTTTGGCCGGCCAACCCAGGTGGCGCAGATGGTTACGAATGTCGCGCCAATGGCGGTGGCTGGGATCTTTGGCTGATGTTCCTGACGTGATTGGCTGAATTACGGCCAGGCGGGGCAGGACGCGAAGACGCCTTCGTCGAAGTTGTCCTCGTATTGCTGGTACACGTTGGCATTGTCGACGCGCAGGATGGTCTCGTCGTTGTTGCGCAGCGAATTCGGACTGTAATTGTGGCTGCCCGTGAAAACGAGCTTCGCGCCCTTCTCTCCGGCGTAACTGCCGGCGCCAGCTTCGATGAGCAGGTACTTCGAGTGTACGGTTTTATCGCCCGCGCAATGGCGAATGCCCGTGAGCTTGTTCCGAACGATGTCGTCCACACCCGCGTCGAACGACTCGTAGGCCAAGTAAACCTGGCATCCCTGATTCTTCAGGGCCACGAGTTTGGACGCCACCGCCGGGCGATAAAGCTGGAGCACGGCCACGCGAATGCGCGTGCGCGACGAGGGATCGGTGCTGCACGTGACATTCTCGAGCACGTTCACGATGGTGTCGCTGGACGACGTCGAGCCGGCCCTGGGGAATGTATAAAGCTTGTAGGCCCCTGCGTTCTCCGCGGTGTAGGCGTCGTTGGGGGGCGTGCTCGTACGGGTGATGCCTGCGGTCAGCCGGGTGAAGTATTTCGAATAGAGTCCATAAAGGCCTTGATCGGCCGTGGTGTAGGCGTTGTTCCAGAATTTGACCCGATTGTCGTGGGTCAGGTTCGCGGAGCTTTGCACGACGACGTTCTTCGTCTCCCCGACCTGCGAGAAGAGAAAGAACTTGTTGTGATTGATGCCCGTGCCAAGGCATCCCCAGCCTCGCTTGCATTGGGCGCCCCATGAGGGGGCGCTGGCGCCGTAGTTCCCCAGGGCGGCCCGCAATTTGTCGAACATCGCCGTGGAGTCGCCGTCGGTGGCGTTGTTCATCAACACCTTCACCCGCGCGCCACGCGCATGCGCCCGAATGAGGGCATCCGCGACCGGCGCCTCGCGCCAGGTGTACATGACCACGCGGATCTCCGCGCCGGCCGGCACATGGTCGATCAGCGCAATGAGATGATTCTGAATCGCATTTTCCGCGCCCGCGCCCGCCGCGGTCGGCCGATTGAAGACCGCGCCCGTCGGCGGCACGTACGCCGCCATCTCGTCGGCGGTGAGTTCCGCGCCTTCCAGGGCATTGGGGGCGGGGTCGTCGTCCGCAGCGTCGGGGCTCCCAGCGCAGGCCGAGAGCCCGAGGATCACAGCAAGGGGTAAACCGTAACGGATATGGAGCATGACCGCCGAATTGCAAGCGGAGGGCCATGACGAATCACGGTTTTCCTTCCGCTTGCGTGTGCGGCGCCATGTCAACCCGGCGTTGAAACGATCCGGGTGGGAGGATCGAAGGCGAGGGCTAAAGGCCGATGGCCTGCGCGAGCTCCGTCGGCTTGAGGATGCGCAAAATGCCCTCGAGCAGGTAGTAATCCCCGTAGGGCACGGACACCTCGACGCCGTCCTCCGACGGGCGATTGCGCGTGCAGCGCGCGACGATGGCATCGGCCCGCGTGGACTTGGTGGTCAAGCAGGTCTGCGAGATCGCCGTGAGGATGCGAACGGCGGCGTGTCGGTACGACGACCGCTGCGAGGCATTCGCCAGATCGAGCAGGCCACACGCCATGACCACACCGGCCGATGCGTCCTTGATGTCGTTGGGCGCTTGCGGTGCCAGATAGTCCCACACCGGGACGTTGTCCGGCGTGAGCGCGCCGAGCGCGAAATCGGCCAGCCGGGTGGCGGTGGCCAGGAATTGCGCATTGCCGGTGCGGCGGTACATCGTGGTGAAGCCGTAGATGCCCCAGGCCTGGCCGCGCGACCAGCACGAGGTCGGGCTGTACCCCTGCACGGTGTTCGGCCCGATGGGGGCGCCCGTGCTGGGATTGAAGTCGAAGACGTGCGGCGTCGAGCCGTCCGGCCGCAGGAACGCCCGCTGGGCCGTCTTCGCGTGCTCCGTGGCAATGTCGAGGTAAATGGGATCGCCGGTCTGTTCGGTGGCGAAGGCCAGCAGATCGAGGTTCATCATCGTGTCGATGATGACGCGCCCCGCATTGTTCGGATCGGAGAGGTTGCCCCAGGCGCGAATGAAGTGGCCTTTGGAATTGTATCGCTGGATCAACGACGAGGCGGCCTGAATGGCCCCGGTGCGCCATTTGTCCTCACCGGTGAGTCTCCAGGCGGTGACCCAAGACGGATAGAAGAGGAAGCCCAGGTCGTGCGTTCCGGTGTCCGTGCGCCGCGGTGCGAGTTTGTCCGCCCAATCCTGCGCGAGGGTTTTGAACTGCGCATCGCCACTGTACAGCCAAGCGAGCCACAAGGTGCCGGGCCAAAAGCCGCCGACCCAATCGCCGTTCTGCGTATAGGTCCACTTCTCGAACTTGGTGATCAATGGAAAGCCGGTGACATTCGGCGCGACCGCACGCAATTTGGCAATGGCGTAGTCCGCGGCCGCCTTCAATGTGCGCGCGTCGCCGCTTCCTAGCGCGGCCGCTGTCGCCGACGTCGTTTTTGCGAGTGTCCCTGCCGCGACGGCGGCACCGGCTGCACTGGTCAACAGAGCGCGTCTGCTCAGACTCATCGTCCCCTCCAAGCTTGGGAGAACTGCACTGCGAAGTAGCCCTAGCGTTTTCTACACGCCGACGGCCAAGCTGTCCACCGGTGTCATTTAGGCTCGCACATTTGGAAAGCCGTCCGATTGGCCACTTGGTGACGGTTCTATGGCGACGCACTGCGCGATGCATCGTGACATCCGAGCGAATTGCACGTGCGCACACGTCAATCCACCCGGTGGATGGGTGCCATCAACGCTGCTGAACTGTTCGGTCAGCGAGGGCGCCCTCACATCCGCGCCATGAACACGAGGAAAATGGCGGTGAATTTCGCGAGGACGGCGCTGCTCCTGGCGATGGCGACGGCGTGTGCGACGGTGGATTCGGATGCCGAGGCGGGGTCGTCGACTGGGAAGGTCAACGTGCAGGTGGTGCCCGGGGTCTATCGGTTCGATGTGGGCGATTTTCACATGACCGCATTGTCCGATGGCACGGTCGCGCAGGATGTCCACAAGATCGCGTCGAACACGTCGCAGGCCGAGCTCGATGGGGCGCTGTACCGCGGGTACCTCACGAACCCCGTCGAGGCTTCGATCAATGTCGTTCTCATTCAGGCGGGGCCGCGGCTCGTGCTCGTGGATACGGGGGCGGGCGAATTGTTCGGACCCGGCAATGGGGGCAAGTTGCTCTCCGCGTTGACGGCGGCTGGCGTTCGTCCGCAGCAGATTACGGATATTTTGATTACCCACATTCATAGCGATCATAGCGGCGGCCTGGTGGTGGACGGCAAAATCTCGTTTCCGAATGCCATCCTCCATTTGGGTAAGCCCGACGTGGACTTCTTCCTGGATCCGGCCAATTCGGCCAAGACGGGATACGACATTCATTACTTCAACGAGGCCATCAAAACGGTGAAACCCTATGCCGACGCAGGCAAGGTGCGCGCCTTTTCCAGCACGACGGAGGTGCTTCCCGGAATCACGGCGAGCCTTCATCCGGGGCATACGCCGGGAACGGCGTTTTATGTCGCCGAAAGCCGTGGGGAGAAAATCACCTTCATCGGGGACATCGTTCACTTTGGCGCCGTTCAATTCCCGAATCCGAACGTCACCGTCGTCTACGATCTCGATACGAAGGCAGCGGCCGCGGTTCGGACGCAGCAGTTCCAGATTTTCTCGCAACAGCGAATGCTCGTGGCCGCGCCGCATTTGCCATTCCCGGGTATTGGGCACGTTCGTGCGGAGCCGGGCGGCAGCTTTGCTTGGGTGCCCATCGAGTACACCAATCGGCAAGCGAAATAGCGAATCACTTGTTCGCGCGGGCGATGGCGAAGATTTGGTCGCGCAGCCACTTGTGTCCTGGATCGAGCTGGCTGCGCTCGTGCCAATAGGCGGCGAGCTCGACGCGTTGGACGTCGATGGGCGGGGGCACCGTGTGGAGCACGTTGGAGAGCGGCTCGATGAGCCGCCGTGGAAGGGTGCACACGATGTCGCTGTTGGCCACGATGATGGGCGCGAGGGCGTAGTTCTGCACGGAGACGACGACGTTGCGCGTGTACCCTTTGCGGGCCAGCGCGTCGTCGACCAGGCCCGAAAAGCTGCCGTCGATCGCCACGAGGAGATGCTCCAGCTTGCAAAATTCCTTGAGCGACAGCGGGCCGGTGCCCCGCGGATGACCACGGCGCTGCGCGGTGAGGAAGTCGTCCTCGAACAGTGTGCGGCTGATCAGCGCGTCCCTTCCGGTGCCGTGGGTGGCGCCGATGAAGACGTCCGCCTTGCCCGATTCCAGATCGGAAAAGATGCGGTCGACATGCGGCTGCACGAAGGCGAGCCGCACCCGCGGCGCTTGGGAACGCACCAGCGGCACCAGCGCCGGCGCCATCATGGTGGCAGGATTCTCCCGCGCCGCGATGACGAAGGTGCGCTTGCTTTGCGCCGGATCGAACGTCGGCGCGGTGGCCATCAACGCGCGCAAGCGCTCCACCAGGTCCGCGACCAACGGCTTCAATTCGAGGGCCCGCGGCGTCGGGACGACCCCGCGCCCCGCCGCACCCGCGACGAACAGCCGATCATCGAACAGTGCCCTCAGCCTTCCCAGCCTTGCCGAAAGCGCCGGCTGCGTAATGCCGAGCTTGCGCGCAGCCTGCGTCACGTTCTGGCTATCGAGCAGCGCATTCAGCGCAAGCAGCAGGTCGATGTCGAGGTCGTCGATCTTCTTCGAGGTCATTCGCGCAGCCCCGCATGTTAGACCGAGGAGCGCAAACGGGGGCGACAGTCAGCGTTGCCGCAACGCCGCATCGAGCTCGAGGAATCGCTTCCACGCAGGATCGGCCTCGACGCGAAGGTGCAGTTCGTGACCGCCGGCATGCACTTTCACGGCGGCGAACGCGGCGTCCACGTTGCTTCGTTTGGACATGAGGATGTACGTTCGCGCGCCATTGCCGGTGATCACGGCGGCGAGCAGGCCCTCGTTTCGGATGTCGAACTGCTTGACGATCTCGTCCTCGATGGGGCCGAGTGCGCGGGCGTCATCCGGCTGCGGCATGCCGTCGTCTCGCGGGTCGAGGAAGTCGGCCACGATTTCGACGCGCGTGGGGTAATTCTCGTCGCCGGCGACCCGGGCGAGGCCCGTTCGAACGCGCAAAATCGTGGGGTGACCCTGGACATTTCCCTGCCCGAGGTTCCACCGATCCAACGAGCGGACGGGGGGCGCCGGCGCGGACTCGGCCTCGGGAGCATCGGCAGGGGATTCGGCCGGTGCCTCGGGCATGCATCCGACGGCGGAAAGAGAGAGGCACACGAGGAAGGCGACAAAGAATCGAAGGGTCATGGCGTTCGACCGCCATCCCTTCGATCCAAGTGTCTCGAAATGCAAGGTCTACGAACAAGGCGCCATCGACATGGCGGAAAATAAGCCAATCCGTGGTCGCGACGTCGCGAGTGGCTGCAAGGGCGACTACGGCGTGACGCTCTCCTGGAGCATCATGCGGTGGTCTTCGTGCCCGAGCCGGTGGCAGTGAAAGACGTAGGTTCCGGTGAACCCTTCGTTCTTGAAGATGATTCGCACGGTGCCCCGGCCGGGGACCTGGATGGTGTCCTTGAGGCCGTTTTCATGGGCGGGCGGTGGTTGGCCATTGATATCGAGGACATTGAATTCCACCAGGTGCTTGTGGAAAGGATGCATGGCGCCCGAGTTGTTGGTCAATGTCCAGATGCGGACGGCGTTGCTCGGGGATGTGATGTCGATGCGCGCCGGATCGTAGGTTAGGCCATTGAGCTGCCAATTCCCATTCGCGAACGCCAGCGTAATATTGGCCGACCCGGTCGACTCGGCCTCGGTGTAACGCCTAATCGACGCCAGGGCACTCGGTACCGCGCTCGTGTCCGTTTCGGTGCGATCCACCGTGAACTGCATCAGTGTCGAGATGGCCGGGGCCGTGGCATCCGTATTGAACAAGGACAGCGAGGTGCCCACGGCGTGCGGCGCGAAATCGACGACGATGTCGTAACGCTCGCCCGGGGCAATCGACAGGCTCGTGGTGCTCACCGGTGCCTGCAGCAGCCCGCCATCGGACGAGATGACCTGGAACGTCTGGGGCGTCGTTCCGGCGCGGAGCTGTAGATTCCACAGGCGAACATCCGAACCATTCAACAAGCGAAGACGGTATTTGCGGTTGGCCACGTTGTGGACGGCATTGGCCACGCCGTTGACCACGGGCGTGTTGCCGAGAAAACCGCCGACTTGGCTGGTGTAGGTGAGCGTATTGTCCGCGTTGAATTGCTTGTCTTGAAGCAGCAAGGGGATGTCGTAGTTGCCAGAGGGTAGGTTGAGCGCATCCTCGGCGGCATCGTGGATAATGTAGAATCCGGCAAGTCCGTTGTAGACGTGCGCGCCGGTCAGATCCATGGTGTGGTCGTGGTACCAAAACGTGCCCGCAGGTTGGTCGTTGGGATAGGTGTAGACCTTCGACGAGCCCGGGGTGATGTAATCGACGGGGTGGCCATCGCTCTCGGCGGCGACTTTGTGGCCATGGTTGTGGATCGTGACATTTTCGGTCCACGCGTTGGTTTGCGTGACCGTCGTCGTTTCGCCCCTTTCCACGACGAGGGTGGGACCCGGAAAGATGCCATCGAAGCCCACGATGGGGGTCGGATTCCCCGTCCTCATTTGCGCAGTGCCCGTCTTGATCGTGAGGTTGTAAGCCGCCAGCGTCGCGGCGGCCGCGCCCGCGGTGCTCGAGCGTGCCATCACCGGCGGGATCCGCAATGGATTGGTGAACGGGGTCTCCTCCGTGAGGGCGGCTTGGGTTCGCGTACCGGGTTCATTGGATTCGTCGGGTTCGGCATTCGAGCCCGAACATCCAACGAAGCTCACTCCGAGCATGCTTGCCCATATCGATATGCGTGCAAATGTACGTAGGTTCATAGGCAACTTCCTTTCTCGCGCATCTACTGAAGGCGATAAGCGGCTTGCAAAACGTCTTCGTACTGGGGCGGGCGGCGCCAGCTCTCGCTGAAGCCCCCCCACCGAAGGGCGCCGTTTCGATCGAACAACAGCAGGCAATGCATCGATACGCCACACAAGCTCGTGACCCTTTGCTCGGGGTCCGACAACAAGGAGAAAGGCAGCTCGGACGAGCGCTGATGGCGAAGAAGGGCATCGGGCTCGTCGGCGCTGATGCCGTACACGCGAACCTCGCTCGATGCGAAACGAGGGATTTGTTGCGCCAGTCGGGAAAGCTCTTTTCGGCAATAAGGGCACCACACCCCGCGAAAGACGACGACGAGGAGGGGCCCGTTGGTCTTGCCCAATTCGATGGGGACACCACTTTGATTTTGCAAGGTGACCTCCGGCACGCGTGTCCCGAGGGAAAGCTCCGGTGGAACCGGTGGAAGCCTGCTCGACCGTGAGAGGACACTCAAAATGACAACGTTCAGAAGACAAGCGATGGCGCCGGCCATCACCCATCGCCCTTTGCCATTGAAGTAGCGAACCGCCATGAAGATGCCTGCAGAGCCAAAGACGAGGAGGATCTCGAACGGCCATGGACGATCCCGCAGCGACGGCGGAAGGATCATCAGGCGGTCGAGCATCGAGAAGAGAGGCACGCCGAAAAGAAAGAGCATACCCATGGCAACATGCGCGAGTCGGGTCATCGGACGAAGGACTCCGTTCCGTATATGGCCGGAACCGGATGCCTTTGCGACGGCGGGTGGCGAGTTAACATTACGAAACAAACTCGCTATGAAATGACATCACTGGATATCGGACCGAAATGTGATATCCAACGACGAATATGGGCCAATTTCGACTTCCTTGGGTCGTGGGCTTGCCCGCCGTTGCGGTCGTGTTTGCTGGGATTGGCCTTTGGAGAGAGCGCGCCGCGCCGTCCTATTCCTATTATCGCGACGTGGCCCCGATCCTGAGCCGTCGGTGTGAGCACTGCCATTCCACCGGGGGCCTTGCCGCGCGGCCCCGTCTCGGCACCTACGAAGACGTGTCGAAGGTTGGCGCGAAGATGAAATACATGGTTCAAGCGCGCATGATGCCGCCGTGGATCGCTGAAAACAGCGGCATCTGCAGGACCTGGAACGATTCCTCGTGGCTCACCAACGAGGAACTCTCGACCTTGGTTCATTGGCAAGAGCAGGGGATGCCCCGGGGCGATCCCTCCGCGCCGTCGCCCCTCGAGCGCAAATCCTTGCCCGATATCGGGCGCGCCGACGTGACCCTGGACACGGGCGCCGACTACACGGCGGGACTCGGCGCCAGCGCGTATCGATGTTTCGTGGTGGACCCGGAGCTTCCGCGCGATCGCATGCTCACCGGGATTCGCGTCGTGTCCACCGATCCGCGCATGGTGGCGCAAGTGACCATCTTTTCCCCCGAATCCGACGAGGCGGAGGCCGAGATCGCGCGTCTCGATCGCGAGGATCCGGGGCCGGGCTATTCATGCTACGGCTCGCCACGGGCCGAGCCGGCGCGCCTCGTTGCGAGCTGGACGTGGGATTCGCCTTCATTGCCATTTCCGGAAGGGACCGGATTGCGTCTCGAGGCGCGTCGCAAGTTGGTGGTCCAAATTCACTACAACGTGATCACGTCGGGGTTGGGCGCCGCCACTCGAACTCGAGTGGATATGAGGCTCAACGACATCGAGGAGGTTCGGGCAGCGTCCTTCGAGGCGCTCTCCGCGCGCGACATCGCGCTGGCCCCTGGCAAAGTCCAAGTCGAAGCCGAGGGCGAACGCGCAGTGGATCGTCCGACCACCGTTCTCGGCGTGGCCCCGCAGATGCACACGCTGGGTCGAACGATGCAGATCGACCTTGTTCGCGGTGCCTCCCGCGATTGCGCCGCAAACTTCGACCATTGGAATTTCTACAGCCAGCGGCTCTTCATTTACGATGAGCCGTTGCAGCTCGAGCCAGGGGACCGGCTCAAGATTACGTGTGTTTACAATACGGAATCGACGGCACGTCCGATCCAACGTGGTGCAGGCATTCAAGATGAAGAATGCAAAGCCAACCTTTATGTCGTAACTCGTTGATGATGGAGCCTCCTGCGAATCGTACGGAAGATGGCATTTCCGTCGTTTACATCGAGGACGACGTTCGTACGGCATGCCTCATGGCCAAGTACCTCGAGTCGCATGGCCTCAGCATCACGTTGGCGGAGGATGGTGCCACCGGGATCACTGCGGTCATGCGGGGCGATCCGGACGTGGTGCTTCTGGATCTCATGATGCCCGGTGCCGACGGCATCGAAGTATGCCGGCAGCTGCGTAGCCGCACCGGGGTTCCCATCATCATGGTCAGTGCACGCACCGAGGAAGCCGATCGCGTCATGGGACTCGAGGGCGGTGCGGACGATTACCTGGTCAAACCGTTTTCCTCGCGGGAGCTGCTGGCGCGCATTCGGGCGCACGTGCGTCGCGCCCGCGGGCGTGCTGGGCCGCCCATCGAGCGGCTGCGCGTCGGCGGGCTCGTTCTCGATCCACGGGCCATGAGTGCCACGATCCATGGTGAAGGGCTCGCGCTCACCACGTACGAGTTCATGTTGCTTCGCGCACTCGCCGAGAGTGCAGGCCGCGTGATGACTCGCGAGCAGCTCGTGGAAATCGTGCGCGGGAGCGCCGACGAAACGTTCGAGCGCGCGATTGACGTGCATATCTCGCGCTTGCGGCAGAAGCTGAATGACGATCCGCGCCATCCCCGCATGCTCAAAACCGTGCGCCGTAGGGGCTACATGCTTGCCCTGGAACAGGAGTGACGTGCGACGTTTGCGCCTCGTGCAGCGCATTTACCTCGTAGGTATGGCGCAGTTTGCGGTCGTTGCCATCGTGGCGGTCGTGGTATTTTTGGTGATGCGTTCGTCGCGCATTGCGATGTTTCGCGATAGCGCGCTGAACTTCGTGGTCGCGACGCTCGAGGCCGAGGCGCGAGATCGCGCGTCCCTGCAGCCTATCGTGGACCGCGCCGCGGACGAGTTGCACTGGTCCGTCACGATTTACGATGCGAATGGGGCACCGATTGCGTTCTCGCAGTCGCAGCCATTGGCCGAGCCGCAACCGTCGGCCGTGAGGCGCCGCCGTCTCGACCTTCGCGGCGAGTTGCCCATGCAGATGGTCGTATCCTTTCCCGATCTTCCCCCGTCGCCTGGCGTCGCTCTATTTGGTATTTTCGTACTGGCGGTAGTTGGTATTTCGTCGTGGCTCACCGCGCGGTCGCTGGCCGTTCCGCTCGAGAGGCTCGCGTCCACGGCGAGGGCGTTCGGCGCGGGCCGCCTGTCGGCGCGCACGCACTTGCTACGCACCGACGAACTGGGGGACGTCGCGCGGGCATTCGACGATATGGCGGATCGGGTGACCAAGGCCATTCAGGCCAAGCGCGAGCTTCTGGCGAACATTTCCCACGAGCTGCGAACCCCACTCCAGCGAATCCGAATCGCGCTGGACCTTGCCGCGGAGGGCGATGCCACGACCGCGCACGACTCGCTGCGTGACATCGCCGAGGACCTGGCCGATCTCGAAGTGCTCGTGGGCGACGTGCTCACGGCGACACGTCTCGCACTCCGCGAGGGAGCAGGTTCCGCAAGCGCACTTCCTCCCATTTCGTTCGAGTCCGTGAGGCTGAGCGGCCTTCTCGAGAGATCCGTGTCGCGGTTTCGATCGGCCCATTCCGAGCGCGAGCTCGACGCGTCGATTTCGACTCCAATGCCGACGATCTTGGCCGACCCGCGCCTTCTGCGAAGGGTATTCGACAATTTGCTGGAGAATGCCCACAAGTACACCGACGACGGCCATCGCCCGATTCATCTATCGTGCGCATCGATTCCCGACGGCGTCGTGGTCGAGGTGCGCGATTACGGCATCGGTATCGCCGCCGCGGATCTCGAGCGCATCTTCGAGCCTTTCTTCCGCGCCGATCGCAGCCGCACCCGCGCCACCGGCGGACTCGGACTCGGCCTCACACTCGCACGCCACATCGTCGAGGCCCACGGCGGCACCTTGTCCCTGACGAGCGAACTCGGTCAAGGAACGACCGCACGCGTTGAGCTTCCGCTGAACGCGGGCCGGGCCTCTTTGCGCTAACGGCGCGCGTCCAGTCCTTTGAACAGCACCCGCACCGACTCACGCGCCACATGTGCGGCGTCGGCTCCGGCGACCGCGAATTGCCCATCGACGAGCAGCCACGCCACGCCGTGAACCATCGCCCATGCGGCGCGCGCGAGTTTCCGCGCATCGGCCTTGCGCACGACGCCGGTCGCTTGGCACGCCTCGATGGCTGCGAGGAGCACGCCGAACGCGGCTTCGTACGCGGCCAAGAGCTGCGGGTGCTCCGTCTTGTCTGCGAGCTCGGGAGCACTGAGCAAGCGAAAGTGTGCGGGGTGGGCACTCGCGTGCGCGACATACGCAACACCGATGGCCTCGAGGCGCTCGCCTTCACCGAGATCGGCCGCGCCGGCCTCGCGCATGCTCCGCTCGAGCCCACGCAGCCCCTCCTCCGCCATGGCCGCGAGCAACGCGCCCTTGTCACGAAAGTGGTTGTAGCTCGCTTGGGGCGAGACACCGACGCGCCGCGCGGCAGCACTCAGCGAAACGGCACCGGTTCCATCCTTCTCGACAATGCCGAGCGCGGCATCGAGCAGCGCGCGGCGAAGCTCGCCATGATGATACCTGCCCGCGGGTTTCTTTTGCGGTCGCAGCCCTCCAGGTAATCTCGCCACGGCCTACATCTATCACGGGAAGAGCCCTTTGCCGCCAATGTTGACGGCATCAATATTGGCGCTATGCTCGAGGGGATGTACCACTTCTTCGTCCGACGCCACCTGAGGGAGGTTTTCGCTCGACTCAACGCGGGTGACTACGCGTTCATCACGCGCCAGTTCGACCCGGGCGCCGTCCACTGGTTTGCAGGCCGCCACGCGCTCTCCGGAAAGCGGACATCACCGGCCCGCATCAAGGAATGGTACGAGCGGCTGGCAAACGTCTTTCCAGGAATCCGCTTCGACATCAAAAAGCTCATTGTCGCGGGCCCTCCGTGGAACACACAAGCCGCCATCGAATGGGCGGACGAGGCCCGCGATCGCAACGACGATCCGCTACCGAATCAAGGGGTTTTCATCCTGCGCCTTCGCTGGGGCAAGGCAATCGAGTTCCGCGTCCACTGCGACACCGCCCTCATCGAGAAGAACCTAGGCATCCTCGCCGCCCAAGGCGTCGCCGCGGCCAGCGCCGCCCCCATCGCGGGCTAAGTCGTCGAGAGCGGCTTCGGGGCTCCGGAGAAGTGGCTTGCCGTAGAGAGCAATCCCGCAAATAGAACCTGGTGCCCGGCCGACCTGCGCGACCAGGCTACCCCTCCTCGCCCCAGGATGGGTGTTACCGATATGATGAAACAAGCTCGTAATCGGTTACCGCTGTCGCCGACGGTGTACCGTCAAGGACATGGGGCGGGCGATATTTTCTAGGGACACAGGAGCGGCGGCATCCCCCGCCGAAAGAGGGGTGTGACGGCGAGCGCTGTTGGGGTCTCGTTGCTCGCGGCAAATTGCAGGGACTTGTCTTTGCGCGACAGCGTGCCGATGTGAAGGGTTCCGAAGTGTACGAGCTTCGGGCCGTCGACCGGGCCTGGATACGCGCCTGGTCTCGAAGTCGCATCCAAAGCACGGTTCGGGCAAGCGTTGGCGGGCCTTCTCGTAGAAGGCGACGGGAATGCCATTGCCAAGGGCCTCATGCGGGCGGACGTGGTTGTACTCCCTGCAAAACCTGTCGAAGCCGCGTTGCTGAGTGCGATCGAGCGGTCGACGTGAACGGCCTTCAAGCGCGCAATGGCCTCGGAAGCGGCTTATCGAGCATCTGCGACAGAGCTCCGCGATGCCTTTGGCCATGCGAAGCGATGAATTGCTCCTCTGCTCCACGGCAGGTGTTCCCTCCGAGGGCAACGCTACACCGCCTCGCCACGGCCAGGGTGTTACCGATGTTATCAAATAGGCTTCTAACGGGTTATCGCTGTCGCGGGCGGAGCTTAGAATAACTTGATTTGTTGCCATATTTATTATATGCCTTATTCAAGATGAAGCGGGCGATCAAATCGCAGCAGCTCGAGCTGCCGCCCGGCCGTTCATGGGGTGGTCGGCGGAAGGGGGCGGGCAGGAAGCGCAGTCCGAAGGCGGGCGTGTCTCATCGCGCACGCCCCATTCACAAGGCTGCACATCCGGTTCATGTCACACTGCGAACCCGCGAAGACGTGCACGGCCTGCGAACAGGCGCGGTATTCGCGTTGCTGGTGCGAAGCATCAAAGATGCATCCGATGCGGAGTTTCGGGTCGTGCACTTCTCGATCCAGCACGACCATGTCCATTTGATCGTGGAGGCCCACGACAAGGTCACCTTGTCACGCGGAATGCACGGACTCACGATTCGGCTGGCGCGCGCAGTCAATCGTGCGCTTGCACGCCGTGGATCGGTATGGAAAGAGCGGTATCACGCCCACGCGCTCAGGAGACCACGGGAGGTTCGCAATGCGCTGCTTTACGTACTCATGAATCATAGGAAACACGGAACGTCTCCCGCTTGGCTCGATCCACGATCCTCCGCCGCATGGTTTGACGGGTGGCGTAGGGACGCCCTTTTCGAGTACGCGCTGCGCGATCTCGGCGGGCTCACCGGACTCGCGCCACCGGTCCAACCCGCGCGAACGTGGCTCGTTCGCGAAGGGTGGCGTCGCCATCGTTTGCTCGGTATCGACGAAGGTCCACGAAGGGCTCCCTGCACGAGCAGCTCGATGTTCGCCTTCCATGCCGGAAGGTCCACCGGCGGCCAGTTGTAGAAGGTCAGGGTGAGGTATCCACAGACAACCGGCGGTTCATGTTCGTCGGTGCGTCGCAGAGACCGAAGATGCGTGCTCTGACCGCACGATTCGCACGTCAGGATGGCATCAGCTTCGCTGGCTCTTCTTCGATACGAGCTTCGCACTTGGGGCAGCACAGGAGATCCGCCGCGTAGGGAGCGGCCGCGAGGTTCGTGAAGGGACCCGTCCCTAGAACGCATCCGGCAACCTGTTGAATGGGAAACTGTCGCCGAGGCGTGACTTGCCGCGGAATGTAGGTTGCCGGAGCAAAATCGCCATGCAGGCGAGCTTCGCGAAAGCGAGGAAGTTGCGTGCCTTTCGCTCGTAACGAGTAACGATGCGACGGAAGCGCATCATCCAGGCAAAGAGGCGTTCGACATGCCACCTGCGGCGGTATCGTCGCAGCGCGCGAAGGTCCTGTGTCTTTGTCTTCCTTCTGGGGTTATGTGGCGCGATCATTTCTACGCCGCGCTCACCCAACTGCGCGTCGAGCCCGTCACTGTCGTACGCGCGATCGCCGATCAGTTTCTTCGGCAGCGGCTTTACGAATCGGGCGTTGAGCGTTTCTTCGACAAGGTTCGTTTCATGTCGCTGACCACTCGCAGTCCAGACGGCGATAGGAAGACCATGGCGGTCTGCCACTGCCATGATCTTGGTCGCTTGCCGCGGCGAGTGATCCCAACATCAAGGCCCCCCTTTTTCGCCGGCATGGCTGCCGTCGATGAATGCTTCGCTCAAGTCCACTTTGCCTCTACTGCGCAAATCCTCTGCTAGGACTGTCAGTATTGCGTCGAAGACGCCCTCACGTCCCACTTCTGAAAGCGGTCGTGACACGTCCGATACGCTGGGTAGCGGCGAGGCAGGTCAGCCCACGGTGCACCTGTTCGCAAGATCCAAGGATCCCGTTCAATACATCTCTAGGATCTCGCCACGGCCGTCCGCCTCGCTCCGTCGTCCCCTGTCGCTCAGGCTCCGGAATGCTGTCTCGCACCGCCTCCCACTGCTCGTCCGTCAGATCCAACGACGAAGGTACATACACGTTCCTTCGTCGATGGAAAGACCGTTCGAAAATATGGTGCAATATCGATCACTTAACCGTTCCGGAGGTTGCCGGATGCGTTCTGGCGTCATGAAGTCCAGTTCGCCTCTTTCACGCGAGTACCATGACTGGGCGCGAGGTCCTGGGCGGTGGCCCTTCGCGCAGAGAACGCATTCCTCGTCGGCAGACGAGACGATCCAACCATCTGAAATGAGCTTTTCGCGAATCTGCGTAGCCCGTCGGCTGGCGTCCTTCACGTTGACGCGTTCATCCACGAGAAACTGGAGCCGTTCACCCATTCGCCCGGCCCTCGTCCGTGCCGCACGCCGTCGGCGTCGATCTCAGGACGCGCTTCGAGCCGGTGCACCTTGGCCAGTCCGGCGCGGGCTCCAAGGCGCCGCTCGCAATCCGATCGCCCGTGATCGATTTCGAGACGTTCCGGATGTCGTCGTCGTGAGGATGGCATTAGCGAGCCCTCATGCGACGACATCGATCCTTGATTGCGGACGGATTGATCTTCGGTGTGCTCGGCGCCTCGCTGGCGCCGCTCGCCGAGCTCGTTGCCGTACTCGTCGAACACCGTCATCACCATGCCGGTGTGCAAGTCAATGGATTCTCCGGCTTCGTCAATGCATGTACTCGTGCGACAGGCAAAGGCGTTCGCGAAAAAGCCATTGAAGTCGACGCGAAGTCCATCCTTTTGATCGTCGCACGCGAACGACCCGCGGTAAATGAACCGCAGTTTCGAGTGAAGCGGAACGGCCTCCCGGCAAGAATCAAAACCGGCGTCCTCCCCGCTTATGACGCGTCAATTGGGCAGCCATGGCATGCGATGGACGAGCGAGCGAAGCGTCAATGGGTAGCTACGGAGGCGCGGGCACTCGGTTCGGGAAGCCCATGAGCGTTTCATCTCGTACGAGTGCTACCGTTATTATTTGCGTGTGAACTGGAGATATCCCTAGTCCCTTATCAACGAAAAATCCCCCCAAGATAGCTCCAACTGAATCTCAAGCTGAGAAAACTTGTCAGGGTTGCCTTGACGCGAACCGTGTCAGGGCTACCTTGACACGTACGTGAAAAGGAGAACGAAAATGCAGGGCGCCACAACGAAAGAAACGCAACGGCCGCAGTGCTCATTTTGCCGTAAATCTCCTTCGGGCGAAATGGTGGCCGGGCCAGGCGTGTATATTTGCGACGCGTGTGTTGGCCTTTGCCAGCGCATCCTCACCGGAAAGCCGACCGCAGCCTTCGCGAGTTGGCAATCGATGACGGACGAGGAACTCCTCGATGCGTTGCCCGCCGCCGAAGCCGCCGTACATGCCACGGCCGAGAAGCTCCACGAGCACGTCGATATGCTGCGAGCACGAAACGTGAGCTGGGAGCGCATCGCCACCGCCCTGGGCGTGAGCCGCCAAGCCGCATGGGAGCGCTTCTCACGCGAGAACTGATCCATTGTTCGAAGTCCGGGATGCCGATCGAGCCGATGTGATCGACTATGCCGACGGCCCGTGACAGCATCGTGGGGCAGCGCGATGACACGCAGTGAACGCCTTCTTCGACTGGTCGAGGTTTTGCGCGGCTATCGCTCCCCGGTGAGTGGCGCTGTCCTCGCCGGCAAGTTGCAAGTCAGCCTTCGCACCTTGTACCGGGACGTCGCGGCGCTCCAGAAAATGGGGGCACGCATCGACGGAGAGCCCGGAGTCGGTTATGTGCTGCGACCTGGGTTTCTTCTGCCGCCTCTGATATTCACCGAAGAGGAGCTCGAGGCGCTCACCGTCGGCTGGCGATGGGTTGCAGAGAAAGCGGACACCCGACTGGCGGATGCTGGGAGGACTGCGCTCTCGAAGATTGCCGCCGTTCTCCCCCGAGATCTTCGGCGCGGCCTGGACGCCTCGGGCGTGCTTGTCATCGGCGAGCGAAAGCAGGCCCCCGCTGCGGGCGACGAGGAGCTCAGCAAGATTCGGCGCGCCATCCGCACCGAGTCGAAGCTTTCCATCTCCTACAAGGACGGGCATGGAAAGGAAACCCGCCGCGTCATCTGGCCTCTCGCCCTCGGCTTCTTTCAGATCTGGCGTGTCGTTGCCGCGTGGTGCGAGCTTCGAACCGATCTCCGCCACTTCCGGACCGATCGCATTTCGAAGATTACGGTGCTGAACGAGCGGTATCCAAAGAGCCGGCAAGCGCTGCTACGCGAATGGACCGAGACGAAGGGCTTCAAACCGCGATAGCGGGCGAACATGCTGACATCGCTTGTCAGCATCGACAATCCTCCTCACTTCCTCCGTCGGCGTCCGTGCCTAGAGTTCCTGCTGGACAGCAAGACGTGAGCGCGTCGCTTGCGGACCGATTCTGTCACCACCCAAAAGGAACCTTTGCCATGACGAAGAACGCCAATACCAGTCCCGCCCTCGAACTAGCCCTCGCCTACCACGAGGCCTGGAAGAACCGCGATCACGCGACCGCCATGAAGGTCGTTGCGGACGACGTCGTCTCCGAAACGCCCTTCGGTCGCATCGAAGGCGGGGACGCGTTGCACGAGGCGGAAAGTTCGTTCGCTCCCATGCTCGAAGGCGCGACGATGGTTGCAGCCTACGGCGATGAGACGACCGCGCTCTTGATGTACTATACGCACACGCAGCCCGTTTCGAGCGTGCTCTCCGCGAAACACTTCACGACAAACAACGGGAAGATCACCGCGATCAAGGCGCTCTATGACAAGAGTGTCTTCGCGAACGCCCCCAATCGCCAATAAGCGCTGACCGGAGACGAACGTGCGCATTCTGATTGTCGGAGCGTCGAAGGGGACCGGTGCACTTGCCGTCGAGGCGGCGCTCGCGCGCGGGCACGAGGTAACGGCCTTCGCGCGGAGCGCCGAAAAACTCGCGATCGAGCACCCGAAACTTACCGGCTGGTTCGCCGAGAAGGTCATCTTCGGCATCTTCCTGAAGCTCCCGTACGCGGATCGCGTGCGACAGGAGCAAGACACCCGTGACAAAACGATCAAGCTCGAGAAGGTGCCGAGCTCGATGTCTCGTGCCGACGTTGCGGACTTCCTCGTAGAGGCCGCGGAGGTCGACACGTGGGTCGGCAAGGCCGTGCAGCTCGGCGGATGAACACCATCCGCGCGGATGGTAACGTTATCAGTTCATCAAGGACCACTTCGCGCGGCGCTCCACGCTTTCTTCCAGCGAGTTGCGAGCGTCTGCGCGGTGCCCGATAGCCAGGTGCGCAGGGCATCCTTCTTCACCTCGGAGAAGGCGGAGGTATGCAAAATGGCGAGCTGGCTCGCCTCGACCTCGAGCACCTTGCTGCGATCACCAGCGCTCAGATCGCCCAAATCGGGGGCATCGCGGACGAGGCGGTCGCGAAGCATGAAGGTCTCTCCCAAGAGGGATACGGTGAAGACATCGCCCGGATCGGCGTCGCCCCAGAACGTCCGCTTCAATGTATCGAAGCGGGCGCTCGGCTCGAGGGTGCGCGTGTGACGTCCCCAGGTCACGCCGGGTGAGGTCAATTCCTTCAGCTCGAGGATGGTGCGCGTCGAGCTCACGTCGGCGAGCACCCAAATCCGACGAAGGCCTCCGCTGCCGCCATTCACGCGCTCGTAATCCGCGACATCGCGCACGGTGGCGCCCCCGAGGCGTGAGTCCGAGGAGACAGCGGCAACGACCGCCGCGCGATCGGCCGAATCCGGTGCGGAGAGCTTCGTCTCATCGTCGAGAACGAATGCGCCATTCTTCGTGTATTTGCTCAGCCCTTTCTCGTGCTTCTTTTTCCAGCTCGGCGCGAGATCGGAATCGATGGTCTTCGCCTTGGATGCGTCTTTGAGCGTATCCACGTAGCGCTCGAGTACCTGCTTGGTGAGTGCGTCGTCACCGTAACCGAGCGAAATGGCTGCGAAGAAGCGTGCGGCGTCGAACGCGGCGGGGCAATAGCCCGCATCGTCGAAGTCGTTGACGGCGAATCGGGTGCCGCTGGGAAGCTTCATGAATCCGAAGTTCTCCTGGTGCGCGTCCCCAGCGCACAAGGTTTCCTTGCCGGGCACGCGTGCGACGGGCACGCCGGCCAAGTCGGCGTGATAGGCTGCGTCGAACGACCGAAAGAACGAGAGCGCGTCCTTCTTGGCCGCTGCCCATTTGAGCTGAAACGCGGTGTCGTCGAGATCGGGATTCGTCGCGCGCAGATGCGCTCGATCGAGCGAGCCTCCGAGCTCACTCGCCGTGATCGGCCCCGCTTCTCCCGCGGCCGCTCGAAGCGAATCATCTCCCGAGGATGCTTCCTCGACGCTCGACCCGGCGCACCCAATCGTGCTTATCGCATTTAGCGCCAGAGCCAAGAGGGGAATCGCGAAGATGGACCGGTGATACGAGTCGTGGCGACGCATGGGACCCTCCGTATGTGATAACGTTACCATACGCCAAAGCTCCCGCCGCGCCATGTCCAATTGCGGCGATGCGACTCACCGCGAACGATTTCCAAGAACGCGACGAGATCTATCCACTTTGATTGAACGAGTGCGTGTCCGCCGGGTGGTTGAAGCGAGATCCACCACCTCACTTCGCGTTGATGCGATAAAGCGCCGGCTGCGTGCCCTCACTTACCGTGTAATAGCCCGAGCCGTCGGCGGCATAGGCAATCGCCTCGCCTTGGTCCTCGGAGGGGGCCGTCAAGGTCACGGGGGCCTTGGTGAACGCTTGATCGAACGATTCGTTCGCCCCCGCGCGGAATTCATAGACGCGCGAATAGGTGCGAAGCAGAAAGCGGGGCGCGCAAGGATGGATATCCGCGCCGGTGGCGGTGCCGCTTTGGCCCGATGGCAAATTCAATTCGGCAATCTTAATGAGCGTCACTTTGGTGTTCGCAGTGAGCGGCTCGGGGAATTTATAAACGCGGCTCTTGCCGGTCTTCGTTTTGCTGATGATGTACATGCTGCCGGTGGTGGGGTGCACCATCAACGATTCGGCGTTGTGTGGCCCATCGGGATAGGCAAAGGGGAACTTCTCTGCCGGCAACGAGCCGGAGGTCTGGCCCCCGGCAACATCGGGCTCGCGCACGCGGTAGACGGCGACGTTGGTCCGCGCTTCGTCGTTGTCGCCGATGTCGCCCAGGTACACGCAGCTTCCTTGCGGGCAGGGGCCGACGGCGGTGTCCTCCCAGTCGACGGCGGTGGCGCCGCCCACGGAGAATGTTCCCATCAGGCCGGCTTGCTCGTTCAGGGCGAAGAATCGGGCGGAATCGCCCGAGTCGTTGTGCACGTACAGCACGCCGGGGTTGCGCTTGCTGGCGGCCAGCCCCGAGGCCTCGTCGATGGCGCTGCTCGCGACGGTGCCCACTTCGACGGCAGCACCATATGCGTCCGCCACGCGGCAGGCGGCGAGTGCGCTGGCGTGGCTATCCGTGGACTCGGCGCTGCCGCCGAAGCAGCCCGTGTAAAGGATGGTGAGCAAGGACGGAATGGGCAGCGTGCGTGCGATCATCGATGGCTCCGTTCGGGAGCCGCGAGGTTGCACCGCGAATTCTTCGACTCGGTGACGCGATGGTGAACTTCTGCGTCAGCTCCGCACGCACCGCAGCAGGTAGCGCCCCTGGCCGGCGTCCCGCGGCCTGCACACCAGGCCTGCGCTCGCGCAATCGGAGTCGGTGCTGCACGCGTCCGAGCAATATTTCGTACTTTCGGGCGAGTCCTGGAGGCACCGATTGCCGGAGCATTGGTCCGCCGTGTCGCACGCTTCGCCGAGCTGCCTGGTGCCCCGCGTGGTCACCGAGTTCGTGCAAACCGTGATGAGGTCCGTGTGACCGCCGGCCTTCGTGTTGTCGCAATAGCACGCGTCCGAGCTGCGGTGGCAAGCGGTTCGGCACCTGTCCGCTCCGTCCTCGCACGCGCCTTGCGCGCACTTGATGGCCAGGAGCCCTCCGCATGCATCGCCCGGTTTGGTTTGGCCCTCGGGTGCACCGCATCCGAGCACGTATTTCGTGGCCGTTCCAACACCTTGAACCGCCATGGCACGGCATACCGTGCCGTTCGTGCACTGCGAGGGATCGCAGCACGTATCGGCGCATTTGTTCGTGCTGTCGCAAACGCCGGAGCGACAATCGGCTTGCACCGTGCAGGACTCGCCACCGCCGCGCGTGCCCAATGCGGGGCGCTGCAAGGCGCCTTTGCTCACACAATAGTTTCCGCCGGTGCCAGCGCCATAGCAGACGAAGTCTGCAGGGCAGTCGCTCGATGTGCAGCACGGCTTGGTGCAGAGGCCGTCGGCCTTCACCACGTCGGTCGTGAGGACCGGCGAGTAGCCGCAAAAGGTTCCGGGCTCGCACGCCGCATCGGCCTTGCAACCCTGGCCGATTGGCGTGGCCGCGGGCTTCACGCACTGCCGCGTCCCAAAATCACAGACCTCCGATCCCGGGCAGCTGCCCGTCGTGCAGGCCGTCGCCCCGTCGATGCACTGATTCGTTTTCGGCGCGCAGACCTGGCCGGGCGCGCACGTCTGCTCGCCGCAACGGACGACCGCGGCATCGAATGGGAGCGTGCCATTGGGCACGCACGTGGATCCCAGGCAATACTGACCGGCGGGACACACCCCCGCGTCGAACTGCGAATCGCAGTGAAACGAGGGGACCGTATCGCTCACGATTCCCTGGCAGCCTCCCGCCGCCACGAGGATCACGAATGGAAGCGCGATGGCGAGAGGAACGATGCGGCGGTACACGGTTGGCCAAGATCTAGCACGGCGGAGCTGCGCGCGCGTCCGTTTCACCGTCCCCGGTCAACACGCATAAATATTCGCGATCATTCATGAAACTTGGTGCCCAGGGCCCCGGCGATCGCGGTGGGACGGTGGGCGCAGAGTAGGGGTGCGTAGGCGCTTTTGGCCGGCCCTGGCCGTAGGTTCCATTTCTCACGCCGGGGGAGAATGGATTGCACCACGTTCGAATTGGATCGCGCATAGCGGACTGAGAACTGAGGCGCGCGTGCCCCTTGCGTGTCATGCGGGCATCGTGATTCTGCCGAACGAGAACATCACGATAGGGGTGAACGGCCCCCCGGAAAAATGTACGTAGTGTGCAATCGTTGGGTTGGATATTCGTATATCCAGCTCCAAAAAGTCGTGGCTTTTCGGGGCAATTCGAGGGACCTTACGGACTGACGAAGTCTATCCCCCCGGCCATCCGGTCACGTGGAGGTCATTCTATGCCGTCGCCCTCCGAACCCGGGAGCGTGCCGACCATCATTGGCGTGCCAGTCCTTCCAGATGCCGTCGGCGAGAGCCGAAACGGAAATTCCGTTTCCGTGGTCGAGAACCATTCCGACCATACGGCCGTTACGCGGCTGGTACCGCTGCTGAAAAAGCTCGCCGTGGGCTCGAAGATTCCAACGGCTTTTCAAGCCGCGCATATTCGTGACGAGGGCAGCAGTACTGCCGTTACGACGAGAAACGAAATTCCCATCATCATCCTTCCGCCTTCGTTCCAGGCGCAGGCGCAGGAGCAAATGCTTGCGCGCACGGGTGTCGCGGGCGATGGCCCCGCGCTTCGTGCCGAGCCCCCGAAACGATCGCGATTCCTGCGGCCGGTGGTCGTGGGCTTGAGCCTTTTGGCGCTGGTGACGGCGGCCGGCGTTCTCGTGAAAAAGCAAATGGCGTCCACTGCACGCGCGGACGCTTCGCGTGTTGCCGCGCCTCCCCGTGCGGCGGAGCCCACGCCTGCGAGCGCGGTCGCGCCCGTCTCCGAGCCGGCGGTCATCGAGTTGCCGTCGACG
Organism: Sorangiineae bacterium MSr12523; assembly: GCA_037157775.1. Classification (NCBI taxonomy): domain Bacteria; kingdom Pseudomonadati; phylum Myxococcota; class Myxococcia; order Myxococcales; family Pendulisporaceae; genus Pendulispora; species Pendulispora brunnea. Next base: position 8,644,274 of record CP089982.1, on the reverse strand, counting down.
GCGCAGCCTACTGCCGCGGCCGCGGGATGCAGTGTCGCCGGCAAACCGAAAATGATCGCGGGGCAGGCGCTCCTTTCGCCGGGCGTCGAGGTCGCGGCAGGCACGCGGGGAATTGTCGTCGGATATGCGCCGCGTCCCGTGCAAGCGGTCAGTGCGCTCGTCGATCCCGCGACGCTCGCATTGACGGGCAGTCGGGTGACGCATTCGCACGACTCCATTCGACGGGTGACGCCCATTCCGGCACCCGCGCCGGCGGGCGCCGCGCCATCCAAGAACCACCGGCCGAAGGTCGCCGTGTCCACCGATCGTCCCGGCGACGCCATCGCGATGCGCCGCACGTCATCGGGCGCGATCCCCATCGATCTCGGGACCGCCGGCGGCCAGCTCGTTTGGGCCCCGCACGATTCCGACGAGGTGAACGCGTTGTGGCCTCTGCCCGGTGGTGCGCCCATCGAGGGGCTGCGCGCCGTTCCCCTCGACGCGTCGGGACGGGGCTACGCCATGGCATTTCGCCGTGGCACGTCGATTTGGACCGGCTTCATCTCGGCGAAAGGCAACCATCGATTGTCGCCGCTGGGCGATTTGACGGAGACCAAAGGCCTCGGTGGCGAGGTCGGATCGCCCTCGATTGCGGTGAGCGGCGAAACCGTGCTCGTGGCGTGGGCCGATCGCACGGACCGCAAAGACGCATGGGGCTTGCGCTATCGGACATGGCGGCTTCCGCACGCGAATGAGCCCGCGGCAGAAACCCCTGCCTCGACGTTCGAAGTGCCCGAGGGCGGATTGGGTGCGCCTTACATCGCTCCCGCGGTCAGCTCCCTTGGGGCCGGCCGCTTCCTCCTCGTCTGGACCGAGGGTCCAACGTCCGGCCATCGCGTGCGCGGGCTCACCGTCGACGCCGAAGGCCATCCGCAAGGCTCGCCCCTCGTCATCTCCGATGAAGGCGAAAACGCAGGCCAGGCGCAAGCCGCCATCCTTGCCGATGGGCACGGGATGGTCGCCTACCTTGCGGCCACCCCCCACGGATTCAAAGTCATGGCCACGTCCATCACGTGCCGTTAGCGGCGTCGTAGAAGTAGTAATCCGCGTTGTAGGGAATGCGCTTTTCGAAGCCCACGGAGGCCTCGTCGCAGCCGCCCTCGGGGGCTTTTCCGCCCGAGGTGGCAATGCGGTGAATGAACTTCGCGTGACCGAGGCTGCCGGTGCCCTCGTGGGACTTGGCTTGGAGGAGCAGCCACGGGATGGCATTCGGATCGGGGCTATCGGTTTTGGCTTTTACCTCGGCCACGACTTTGGTCCCTGCCAGATCCTCCCACGTCGGTCCCGCATAATGCTTGCCGATGCGTTTGCCCGCCGCATCGAAGAGATCCGCCTCGGGGGCCACCAGGGTCCAGGCGAAGCTCGCATTTCCCTCCGGGGGCGTTTTGCACATGTACCGCTGCACGCCCACCGCATGCACTTTGAGCGAAACGACCGCGCCATCCGGCACGGCAATGGCCGGGGGCACGGTGGGGGCCTTTTCCGCGGACGGCCTGCACGAGAGCAACCCCAGCATGAGCGCAAGGGCGGCGGGAGAATCGGTGGCTCGGAGTCGTCGTATCGGCATCATCGTACCGGCGGAGGCTACCACACTGGAAACCGCCAAGACGCCAAGATGGATTAGCGGTTCTAAACGAGCGGCGGTGGTGCGAGTTTCATCATGAGCAGCACGGGCCAGCCAATGTACTTTCGAGCGCGTTTCGCCTTTGCGGCGATGGCTACATCCATCGTGTGCTCCGACAAAATGAGAAAAGGCAAATTGGCGATTTGAGCTGCGAGTACGTAATCGCTCAGCAGGTTCGTACTGGCCTTGGGGCGTGTTTCGATCCCCGTTTTCGGATCCACGAAGCGCGCTTGCACACCGCGCAGCAACATCGCGGGATGCATGACGGAAATGAGGATGAAGCCATCCTGTTTGCATATCCGGCCCAACTCGCGAAAAAGGGTGGGCAACTGCGCCGTCTGAAAATGATCGATCACCAGGCAACTGATGACGCGGTCCATGCTCCGATCGGCGATGGGCAGCGGCATCCGCAGATCGTGCATGACGAAGTCGATCGAACAGTCGGCCGCTTTTTGCTTGGCGCGGCTCATCATGCCAGCGGAGAAATCCAGCGCGGTGACGTGCGCGCCTTCGCGGGCCAGTCGGACCGCATGGCGCCCCGTTCCACAGCCAATGTCGGCGACGGAAAGGCCTTGCACATTTCCTAGCTGCAATTGAACTTGCGGCTCTTCGAGTAAGATGAGCGGATTTTCTTCGTTATCGTAGATTTCGGACCAGAGATCGTACCCTTCCCGCGTGGACAATACGCGAGGATTCACGTTCTCCGGGATTGCCAGCCATTGCGTGCCCGAACTGGTATCGAACTTTCCAGTCATGCGCGAGTCGTCTTCGTCATTCGTGTCGATATTGACTCGAATGAGCGAAGACGATCAACACATCAATTCATCATTCGATGATGGGCATCACGCCGGCGCGCCATGTTCCAATCGACTCACCGGACGATTCGGCGGCGCCTCCGCGCCTCCGCGTCTCCCGAAGCGTGTGAAATGCGGTTTGCTGGGTAAACGCAGATCACACCCTGGGTTCCGCCATCATGGACTCTCGGGCTGCCGGAGCGCGGCATCGGTTGCTGCGATGTATTCCTTCTCATTAAGGGCATCGCGCACGGTGAAATAAAGCCAACCGTCGGAGCGGAAGTGCGGAAAAAGGGCAAACTGCCCTGGCGCCATGCGCGTGACCCGCAGCTTTTTGCCCGTGAGCATGTCGGCCACGTAGATGTCGCTCGCTCCCTGGTTCTCGTACGGCGCATATTCCGCGTCGGAAGCGAAGTCCTCTCGCGTGAGGTAGTGATACGTCACCAGGAATCGCTCGTCGTACGAGAAGTTCGCCTTGTGTCCCTTCATGCAAATGCGCCCTGCCTCGGCCAGTGCGAATTGGTAGCCCGTGTCCGTGATGGTGGGGGTGACCCGGCGGATCATGTAACCCTGTTGCGTACCATTCGCACCGGCCACACGATTGGCGATCAAGGTCGTGGTCGGCGACATCATCGTGTCCCCCTCGAACGGCGTCGGAAGCGTCTCCGTTTGACGCAGCTCGTAACCGTCCGACGAGCTTCTCGCGGTGAGAACGTGGATGGTCACCCCTGCATCGGGACCCTGATCGGGCGGCGGATCCGTCTCCTGCAGATTGCGACCGCCATCGTCACCGACCCACTTGCTGAACACGACGAAGCGATCGCCAAGAGCATCGTCGCCGAGCGTCTGCCCCACGCTCTGGTAGAGCCCGTGCGAGCCCATCTTGGAGCACTCCGGCTCGTCGAACGAGATGTGCGTGGTGGTCGGGCGAGTGAGCAGGCTTTGTTTGCAATAGGCGGCCCCGGCGCCATTCCCTTGGAAGAGAAATCCTTCATTGTCGGGGTAGAAGCTCGGGTCGTAATTCGCATTCACCCAAATGTCGCGCGTGCTGCCATGGAGCGCCGCCTCCAGATCGCTGACGACCGCGCTGTCTTCTCCGCCATCCGATACGCCACTTCCCACGAAGCGTCCGTCCGCCGAGCTGCGGGTCCAGTAGAATCCCTTGTAACTCAATTCCCGCAGGACGCGCACCGTGCTACCGGGGGCGGCCCAAGTCTTCGCAAAGGTCGTGTCCTTGGCATTCGGGAAAACGTCTTTTCCGGCGAGCTTTTGCGAGAAGCACTCGAGCGGGTTGCGGGTGCTGCAGGCGAACATGGGCACGCGATTGTCGCGGTTGACGGCGGCCCAGCCGGCCGTGCGCATCTTGCGCGCGTGGGTGGCCAGCTTTTCGAAATCGTCGGTGCAGCTCGTCGGCCGCCCGGTATCGGGGAGAAGCTCGTCCAATTTAGGCAGCTTTTTTCCCACCCACGTCAGGACGGTTTCGTATTCGCTCGGTGTCAGACGGTCGAATTGCGGTTTGACGGGCATGAGAACGGCGCTGCGGAACTTGGCATATTCGTCGTCCTTACCTTGGAAGAGGGCTGCGAGAAGCTTGCCCTGCTCGAGGGTCCGCGGATGACGCGTGGGGTTGACGTGCGGACTCGTGCCAAGATGCGCCCCTCCGGCAAGAAGACCGATGTGCGCCGGTGAGAAATCGGCCGCCGGATTGAGCCGGTCGGCGCGGAGGCGATTCAAGCGAGTGGCGACGGGGATTCGAGTATCCCGCAGCACGGCCATGGTCGATTCGTAATCCTTCGCCCAGCGCCGCATTTTGGCATTGTTCACGTCGTGGCAGCGGTTGCACTGATTGCTGGCATCGGCCACTTTGGCGCCCAGAATGCGGAGCGACGTCCGCGCGAGCTCCTCGTCGCCCATGGTCGATGGCGCGCGGAGGGCGGAGGTCACGACACCGCGTGACTCGGCTTCGTCACCGTTCGGGGAGGAGCCCGCGGAGCAGCCCACGGACAAAGATAGAATGGGCCAGGCGATCCAGCGTAGGGCCGACGGATTGTAGGTATGCATCATGGTATTTCGTCCTGGGTCAGGGGCGGCCGCGGGGAACGTCGGCAAAGACACATTCGGGGCTGCTGGAGGTGGCGCAGCGTATGACGTGGTCGGCGGCCTTCTTCCATTTCGAGTTCGCCCACGTCTGCGCGTTGAAGCCATCGACGTTCGACGGCATCCAGTGCGACTTGAGGAAGTCCGTTTTGTACGAATCCGTCACGTGCGCGAAGTAGGGGTCGTTCGGATCGCTCATCGTTCCCCAGGAAGTGAACTCGCCCATCATTCCATGGCTGCTGCCTTTCCCTGCGATGCGGTGGCAGCTCGTGCAGGATGCGGCCTCTTCGCTGACCAGCTGTTGTCCAATCTTCCAGCCCTGCGCATCCATGTTGACGACGGAATAAGGCGCATCGAGCCAGCTAATGGGAAAGTCCGGGTGTTCGCCCATCTTGGGGACGATCGTTCTTCCGTTGCGCCGCAGCGCGCCGTCGATCCAGGGACTGTGCACGAAGGCATCGGCCGCATGGCAATTCTTGGTGCAGTAGCCCTTTGGGGCGTCCCACGTGTACTTCGATTTGTCGCTGTCGGCCGGGTGGGGGATGTGCTCTCCGTCGTTGGCGGGGCCGATTTTGTTCTGGAAGAAGCACGTTTTGCCCGTTTTCGGGTTGTGGCCAATCATGGCGATGTCGCGGAACGTCTTGGTCCGTGACATTCCGTCGAGCGTGGGGGCGTTGGCCGCGCGGCAAAGGAGTACCCAGTGCGTACCTTTGTCGTTCTTGGCCGTGGTGACCGTCGGTCCGGGCTCGCACCCCTGATTCAGATATTGCGGTTTGTCGCAGCGGTTGACGCAATAGTAGTTGCGGCTTTGGTTGTCGCGATCCGGGACTGGTTTGGGGAAGTCGCAGTCGGGTTTCGGCGTGTCCTCCACCGTGAGGGGAATGGGCGCGCCCTGCACCCCGTCGATGGATCGAGGGCCAGTCCTATCGGAGGCCTGGAAGTCACGGCAATCGAAGGTCTCGTACTTCCAGTCCTCACCCTTTTTGGGGAAGAAGGGAATCTCCCCGAGGTCCTTCACGCAAAGCTTTGCGTACTCTTCCATGCTTTCGACGGCGCGCCGGCTCGTCGTGATGGCGCGCGCGGCGGGATTGCCGGTTGGGGCCGCGTCCTCTTCGCGCGAGCGGTCGATCACGTTGCCCAAGGTCGTGTACTGCTCGTTGCGGACCTCGCCATCCTTGACGAGGCACGCTTCGACGATGGCGTCGGTGCCCTTGCGGAGCTCCTCGCGCATCGACTCGGTGAAAGGTCCAGTGACCCATACTTCGGAATCGAACCGGCGTGGCAACTCGAGCAACTCGTCCTCGACCTGCGGTCCATCGAAACGAAGGACGGAGCTTCCTTCCTGCATCCCGCGCAGGGCGGGGCCGCTGGCCGCGAGCTCGGAGCACGTTGGGGGGCCGGAAAGCGTGCCTCGCCGGACGCGCATGTAAAGCTGCTCATGCTCCCCGAGCGGGCGGTTCAATCGCGCCCCGAGGCGTTTCGCACTTTCGTCGTACGTTAGTTGCAACACCGACGCATGGCGCGGGCCCTCGGTCGTTTTTCCGTCCTCCAAGGCCGAAGGCGGCTCGCTACTTCCCGAGCACCCGACGAACCCAACGACCGCGGCGCCAAGCGCCGAGCACGCAAGCCCCAAATGGGAAAGAGACTTCTTCGATCGCACGATGGGAATACCTCCGCACAGGGCGTGTTACCGCCCATGTCCGGCATTAGGACGCAGCGCGCGTTCGACTGTCGCAAATTAATCCGCACCCACCGCAACGAAGTGGCAGCGGGCGGAGCCATACATCGAAAAGCGCGTTCTCCCTCGACGTGGCGATGTTATCGAAACTACCCCGTCGCGTGCTTGCGAATCACGCCGCGCGGCATCTCTGCGTTGCCCACGATGACCGCGATCATCTTCCGAAGGCGCGAAAAGACGCTCTGCTGCGCATACGGAATTCCGTATTTTGCGCAGAGCGCGCGAACCTTGGGCTGGACGAGCCCGTACTGCCGCATGGGGATGTCCGGCCAGAGATGGTGCTCGATTTGATAATTGAGCCAGAGATGAAAGAACGCGTGCAAATCGCCGCGTGTCGCGTAATTCGTCGAGGAGACGATCTGTCGCACGGCGTGTTCCGCACGGGATGCCGGCCGATCGTCGAAGCAGTAGAGATCGTCACCTGCGTGATTGGGCGCCACCACGACGAACGTGTGGAGGTTGTAGAACACCTCCGCCATCAGTGAATTGCAGAATGCACTGAATACGGCCCAGGGGCCCAGCGGCAGATAGGCGAGGGGAAGCAGCCCAAACTGGAACGTGGCGCAAGGCAGGTAGCATCGAAGCCAAAGTTCGCGAAAGTGTCCTTTGGGATTCACCGGCGGGAAGACCGGCTTTTCCGCATGGGATTCGCGTGATTCGCGCCGACTTAGCCAAGTGCGAACGCTTTGCGGCGTGTAGCTCGTGGGCCGCCAGTTGGTGGCCATGATGCCCAATAGCGCGTAACGCAGCGGTCTGGGCAAAGGCCGCAGCATGGCGACGCCCACGTCGACCATGTCCGGATCGCGCGCCTCGCCGGTGAAGGAATGGTGGCGAACGTTGTGCGTGTACACCCAAGCCTCGGGCGTCATCCAATCCGCCCAATCGAGGAATCGGCGCCGGCCCCGTGCGAAGACCTTGCTCGTGAAGCGCGCGGGCACCCCCGGCACCTTGTCGTATCCGCGGTGAGCCACATGGTGCATGAGCAACCAACGCGCCGCGCGGCCCAGGCCGAGCAGCGCAGGGCTCAGCGGATTCGGCGCGATTCCCGCGGTGAGCAGGCCGAGTGCCGTGCACGCGCGCCCCCACCGTTCCACCTTTCGGAGGTGGCGCAGATCCTCCTCGCCAATCGAAGCATCGATTTCACGGCGTAATTCGGTGAGCTCGCCAAGGAAGCCATCCAGATCGATGGTGGACAAGTCGAAGGAGCGGGAATCGTGCATGGTTTTCGGCTGGTTGTAATGTTGTGAGGCTTCGTGGTGTTGCAATGACACCCAAATGGCTCGAATAGCGATGGCTTGCGAAATCCGGATTGCGCGGCCGTCGCCGCGTCATATGAACTTGCTGCTAAAATGGTGTCGAGAAAGCGTCCTCGTGCCCGCGGACCGGCGATGGTCTCGTTCTTCATTCCCAGGGTGCTCGCGCACGTGCGCGAGGCGGGAGGGAAGTCGGACGCGTTGGAACGGGCCTTTCGTCTTCCGACCAGTTTGCCCATTGGCGAGCTGTTTTCGGCCCCGCTCGACCTGACGCGGGACGTGGCCGATGCCGCCCAAAACGTGATGGACGATCCGCACCTCGGACTTCACTTGGGCACGAAGCAAAAACGAGGAGGCTACGGCGTATTGGAATTTGCCGCTCGCAGCGCTCCCACGGTGGGCGAGGCCATCCAGCGGCTGGCGAGGTACCAACGATTGATCAACAACCTCGCCTTCTTCGATGCGGAAATCAAAGACGACGAACTGGTCATCTCGCATCGCATCTTGGGCGATCCTCGCGGCACCGGTGTTCACGGCCACGAGTTCACCATGGCCGTCATGATGAAAATGATCCGCGACGTCACGTCGATACCCGTCGCCCCGAAGCTTGCGAGGTTCGCGCACGCGCGGTCGACCGGCACCCTCGAGGTGAAGGAATTTTTCGGCACCGATCGCGTGGAGTTCGACCGAGGGATCAACACGCTCGTCTTTCCGGCCGAGATGGCCGATATGCCCATCGTGACGGCGGACGCCGACCTCTTGGAGCTTTTGGACGGACTGGCGCAACGCCATTTGCAGGCCATGCCTTTGTCCGAAACCGATGGACAACGAAGCGACGGTGATTGTGTGGCGTCGGTTCGGAATTACATCGTCGAAGCGTTGAAGAGAAGAGCGCCGCCGTCGATCGAGGATGCGGCGGAGGCTCATCACATGAGCGTGCGCACGCTCCAGCGACGGCTCGACGACGCGGGAACCGTTTTCAACAAATTGGTCGACGACGCGCGGCGCGAGCTCTCGCTCTTCTACCTGCAGGAGCCTCGATTGCGCATCAGCGATGTGGCCGCGCGCCTCGGGTACGCCGAGGTAGGGCCATTCGTCCGCGCTTTTCGGCGGTGGACGGGGCATACCCCGGGGGAGTATCGCAAGCGCGGCTGATCGCATCATGCGTGCTCGGGGCGGCGCGCGGTGAGCAGCACGGTCATCGGGGCGGTGAGCAGCCGGGTGGTGCGAATTCGGTCGAATTTCGCCTTTTCGAGCCATCCGCGCAGTGTCTCCTCGCGGTAGGCGCGCGCGCGGCTGGTGAGGAAGAACATCAGCTCCATCATTCCGCCCGATTGCGTCACGTCGTCGCTTCCGCCGCGGTGCTCGGGCTCGAAGATGGCAATGGTGCCTCCGGGGCGGAGCGCGGCGAAGGCGCGCGCCAGAATGCGCTGCACCTCCTCGGGTGAAAAGTGATGAACCAGAATGAACAATAGAATCGCATCACGATCTTGCCCGAAATCCGTATGCCGCAGATCGCCCTCGATGAATCGAACGCGGTGGTCCATTCGTTCCTCGGCGACCACGCTCCGGCCGACTGCAGCCGCCGGTGGGAAGTCGAGTACGTCGGCCGCGAGGCCCTCGTGGTAGCGGCAGAAGGCGACGCTGAACATTCCGTGGCCGCCGCCGACGTCGAGCAAGCTTTTCGCGTTCTTCGGCAAAGGAACGCGCCGCACCATCTCCCAGCCCTGAAGCCGGGCGAACTCGGCGAGGCCGCGCAGATAATGCTCCCAAAATTCGGGGGGCCGCTCCGGATCGTGCAAGTCCCGAACGTGGGATTTCCCGCCACGGACGGCTTCCTCGAGGGAATTCATGAAATCCCAGACGTGGTAAAGAAAAAGAACCATGTTGTGCAAACTCGATTTCGAGTTTGCGGTGAACCATTTTTCCGCGACCTTGCCGTTTTGGTAGCGGCCGTCGCGGCGGGACAGATGCCCGAAGCCTACCAGTGCATCGAGCAACGTTTCGGTCCCGGCGGGATCGTACCCGAGCTGGCGCGCGAGTTCTTCCGCCGACCGGTCCCCGCCCTTGTCGCGAGAAAGTGCATCGAAAATGCCCAGCCGAACTCCGGCCATCATGGTGCGGCAGGCCCCGAGGCCCCACACCGCAAGCAAAATCGGCGTGGGCCCGACGTTCGAAGAGAGGGATATCCGTTCGAGAAAGCTTTGAGGAATGAGACCAACGCGCATGTTTCGTCCGTTAGGAGGCTTCGTCGAGCGCCTGCAGCAGGCGTTCGGCGGTGAAGTCCATCAAGCGATGGGCCCGGGTGGACCCAATGAGAGGCTCGGCCCAAATGAATGTCCAAATGAGCCTGTCGCGAAACGTATTGGCGACCGAGCCGAAGTCGCCGAGAACCGACATGGCGGCGCAGAAGTACACGGCCTCGACGGAGAGCGGGCCATTTTCCAAACCGAAGTCCTGACGCCCGAGATTGCTCAGGATCATCGAATTGACCACCGTTCGATCCCAGCGTGCCGCAATTTCGGACGGGCTTGCCGAGTGTCCGCGGAGCAGGCGAAACACCCCTTCGAAGAGATCCAGCATCAGCGGCGCATCACCGCGGGCGATGCCGAGCGACATCTGCTCTCGAATGGATCGCGCGAGTTGCCAAAAGGATGCGTGAGGGTCGACCGCCGCGCGGTAGGGAACCATGGAGACGTAATACCCAAGGCTCTCTTTCACCGGTGGAACGAGGGCCTCGCGCAGGTTGATGGGGCTCCCGAGTGCAACGCGCGTGGGACGCGCGATGCTGGCCTCGCGGAATGCGCCGAGAATCATCGCGGCCGCGAGCGCGCCATGAACCGTGGTGTTCTCGGCTTTGGCGCGGGCGAGAAGACGTCGTGTCGTGCTTTCGTCGAAGATGCGGGGGATGCAGCGGAATCGACGGCCTTCGACGCGCGCGGGGCGATCACGTGGTACTTTGAACGGCGCCCCGTACTTCGCAGAAAGCCGCGCTTCTTCGGCGACGAAACGACCCAAGAGGCGAATACCTCGCCGGCTCCACAGCCGATGGGGTAAACGCTCCTCGACGGAGCGGGTATCGCGAAGGGGCTCGAGGCGGGCCGGGGAACCCGAGGCTGCGCGCGCGGTGGCGCGCACGAGATCGCGCATGGCAAGACCGAGGCTGAATCCGTCGCTCGCGGCGTGATGCACCGTCAGCATCACGGTGTGGTCGTCGGGAGCATGGCGCAGCCATACACTGCGTGCGAAGGGGGCATTTAGCGCCGGGAATCGATCATTGAGCTCGTCTTCGAACTCGGAAAGCCAGCCATCGGGCGTAGTATCGAGTACCCGTAGTGGGATATCCGCGCTGCGCTCGAATTGAAATACGGGCTCTCCGGAGCCGTCCAAGCCAAACGCCGCACGAAGGTAGGGGTGGCGCGCACGAAGAGCGGACAGCCCCTCGCGCAAGGCCGATTCTGCGAGCACGCCACGGATGCGGGCGGCCACACACGTATTGGCCGGGGCGGCCTGATCGAATTTCCAGAGCCCTTTTTCCGTGTGACAGAGTCTGCGTTGCGTGTTCATGCCGGCTTGCGCGCCCAGGCGCCGAAGAGCGTAAAGCCGAGGAACGAAAATTCGGGATTGGCATAGGTGGCGCGGAGCCAATCGAGATCGGCCTGCGTCATGATTCCTTTGGATACGAGGCTGGTGGCGATCGGAAGTTGCAAATTCATGCTTTGAAACTGCCCCCACGGATCTGCGCCGCCCCGTCCCATTCGGACGATGCCGTCCCCCTCCACGTGCTCGAAACCGATGCTTTCGACGAGCCCGAGCAGCCGCCGGCCGAAGTATCCATCGGAAATGCGCGCCGCGCGGAGCGCCTGAAAGCCTGCATGGCTCAATCGATGGAACTCCGATTCGATGGTGGGATCGAGCGACGACAGCGAGCTCCAATCGGCGTCCTCGACGAACAGGATGCCACCCGGTTTCACGGCCGCGGCAAGGCGACGAAGCGCCAGTTGGGGGTCGGGCAGGTTCATCAAAAGAGCGCGCGCGTGAACCAGATCGAACGCGTCCGTCTCCAGGGGATCCGTGAGAATGTCGTGCCGGCGGACTTCGACGGGGCCGAGGTCCGCGTGCGCCAGAAAGCGCATGTCCAGATCGGTGGCGACCACGCTCCCTTCGGGGCCGACACGGTCAGCGAGCCATCGCGCGATCGAGCCACCTCCGGCGCCGACTTCGAGGCAGCGCCACCCTGGCGCTACACCCAGTCGCGTGAGCCGGCTGACCGTGATGGGGTCGGAAACGGCTTCCAATCGTGCGAGCCGGCGCCCCTCGATGCCTTCGGGGGTGTCGATTCCAAAATAATCATTCGATGTCATCGTTTTCGACCTCTTCCCGCAGCCTCGATAGAAATTCGCGCTCGTGGGTTTGCGTGAACATGTGCCCTCCGGGCAGCACCTTCCGGGCGAACGCGCCGCCGGCATACTCTTGCCAGCCCTCCAGGGATGCTTCCGTGATGTGATCGTGCGCACCCTCGAATGCCGTGATCGGGCAGCCAAGTCGCGGATCGATCGTGCGATTCCAGGTGAAGCCCACACGGACGTCGGCCGCGAGTACGGAGAGGGCATCGTCGCGCTCGGGAGCGTCCGGCGCCAACAGTCGTAGCCATTCTCGTTCCGAAATTCCGGATTTCGTCTGTCGGACGACGGCGGGCGGAGGAAACGCTGCCACGAAGAACTTCTTTGGCCAGATGCCGTGTTCGCGGTGAATGCGCAATGCGGTTTCGTAAGCGACGAGCGAGCCCAAGCTGGTACCGAAGAGCGCGAAGGGGCGATCCAGCTCGCCTTCGATGCCGGCCATCACATCGTCGAGCAACTCGGTCATGGATGCGCACGGAGCTTCGCCCGCGCGGGCTTCGCGCCCGGGTAGCTCGATGGCGCAGACGTCGACCCAATCCGGTAGTGCGTTGTGCCAATGTCGAAAGGCAAACGCACTTTCGCCTGCCGCGGGGAAACAAAAGAGCCGAAGCCTCGCATTCGGCCGGACCACGGCGCGAACGATTCGCGATCCCGAGGTGTCGGGCGCACGAAGGGGCGCGGCGGCAATTTTCGATAAAAGATACTGGGCCAGCGATTCCGGGGTCGGATGGCGCGCGAGAATGGTCATGGGCACGTACAGACCGAGGTCGGCCTCGAGACCATTGCGAAGTTCGAGCAGCAGGAGGGAATCCATGCCCAGCCCGTAAAAGGTTTCGTGCATGGGAATGCGGGAGGCCGGAATGTCGGTCGAGCGGGCGATGCGCGCGCAAACCAGTTTTTGAAGATGCTCGAGGCGCTGCGCGGGCTCGATGCTGGCCATGTCCACGGCGACGGGCGCCGTGCTGGTTCCGATCTCGAGGTGTTCGACGAAACGTGCCAACGGGCCGCGAAGGGAGGCCGGCCGGCGCGCGAAACGTGCGGCGATGACGTTCGACGCATTCGAGGCGAGAATCTCCTCGAGGCAGGAGAGCGCCTCCGTCGGGGAGAGGCTGCCGATGCCCTGTGCCGCGAGCCGGTCTTCGCGATGTTTGGCCGCCGCGAAGCCTTGGCCCGCCCACGGACCCCAATTGATGCTGACGGCGGGCAATCCGCGAGTCCGGCGCATGCGGGCCAGTGCGTCGAGGGATGCATTGGCAGCGGCGTAATTGGCAATGCCGGGTGCGCCGAAGACGCTCGACGCGGACGAGAACAGGACGAACCAGTCGAGGTTCATGCCTTCCGTCGCTCGGTGCAGATTCCAGGCGCCAAGGGCTTTCGACGTGAACGCCGGCCCGGAGAAGTGCTTCGCGCTCAAATGGAGCAGTGTGCCGTCTTCCAGCGCGGCCGCGAGATGAAAGACGCCGCGCACGGGCGGCAGCGCGGCAGGCCATTGGGTAAACAGCTTTTGGACGGCGTCCGCATCGGCGACATCGACCGCGGCCACGCGAACGTCCACCCCGTGGGATCGCAAATCGGAAAGGACGCGTTCTGCTTCCTCGGTGGGCGCGCTGCGCCCGAGCAAAACGAGATTCCGTCCACCGCGGTCGACGAGCCACTGGGCCACGAGAAGTCCAAGGCTCCCCAGACCTCCCGACAGGACATACGTCGCGTCGGGTCGAACATGTGCTTTCGTGTCGCGCACGCCCGAGGAAAAAGCACGTAGCCGCGCGACGTGTGGCACGCCACCGCGAAGGGCAATCCGCTCCTCGCCAGCCCCGCGGACGATTTCGCCGTATGCGCACTCCGAGCTGGCGCCGTGCTCCAAATCGAGAAGCGTGCATCGAAATTCGGGCAGCTCGCGTGCGACGGTGAGGCCCATGCCCCAGATCGCGCCCGCCAAAGCGTCGGTTGGCGCGTCGGACATGCCTCGCGTGACGAGCCAAAGGCGCGGCGGTTCGTCCCATTCCTTGCCTGCCATGGCCTGGACTCCATGGAGGACGGTTCCACAGTCGTAACCGGACAAGAAAACGACGGCCACGACGGGGGAGGTGATCTCGTGGAGCAACCGCGCCATGTCGAGCGGCTCGTTGGGATTCGAGCTGACGCGAATGCACCGATCGCCGCGGGAGCGCACCTCGCGGCAAAAGGGTTCGCCGTCGCCGTCGTCGACAACGAGCCATGTGCCGCGCGGAAGCGGAACACCCTGAGCCGCGTCTTCGAGCCAGGCCACCTCGAACAAGCATGCATCGGTCGACTTGGGAGCTGGCTCCGCGGGGCGGGTATCGGCCGGGCGAGGCTCGTCGCCGCCCAGCCAATACCGCTCCCGTTGCCATGGATAGCTTGGCAGCGAGGCGTGGCGGGCCGCAGGCCGCGACAGCGCTTCGAACGACACCGGATATCCGCGTGTGTGCAGCGCCCCCAGCGTTTGCAGCATGGACGCCCGCGGTTCCTCCTGGCGTCGCAGGGTGCCGACGACCGTGCCATTGGGAACGATCCCCTGGAGTGCGGCGGTCAAAACCGGGTGCGGGCTTATTTCGACGTAGGTCGCAAATCCGCTTTCGCGCAGCGTGCCCACGCGTTCGGCGAAGAGAACCGGCTGCCGCAAATTCTTCCACCAATAGGCCGCATCGAGCCGGGGAACCTCGTCGCCGAGCACGGTGGTCGACGCGAAACGCACCTCCGGGGCACGCGGACGCACGCTCCCGAGGAGTGCGAGCAATTCGGACCGAATGGGATCCATTTGCGCACTGTGCGATGCGTAATCCACTTTCACGGGTCGGGCGAACACGTCGCGCCGTTCCAGCACCCCCTGAAGCTCGGACAGCGCCATGCGATCTCCGGAGACGAGCGTCGTGGTGGGCCCATTGCTCGCAGCCACCGAGAGGCGCCCCTCGTAGTGCGCGAGCAGCGTTTCCGTGTCCGCACGCGAAAGCTCCACATGGAGCATTCCACCTTTGCCCGAGGTTCGCCCGACGAGGCGGCTGCGAATGCAGATCACGCGCGCGGCATCTTCGAGGCAGAGGGATCCTGCGACGCATGCGGCCGCCACCTCGCCCATGCTATGCCCCACGACGGCATCGGGCTTCACCCCCCACGACGCCCAAAGCGCGGCGAGCCCTACCTGCATGGCAAAGAGCATCGGTTGCACCCGCGCCGGATCGAGCGACTCCGCTTCGGAGAGTTCGCGTGACAAAAGCTCCGCGAGCGGTGCATCGAAGTACGCCTCCATCGCCGCCGCGCAGCGTTCGACGGCCTCTCGAAAAACGGGTTCGCTCTGCAGCAAGGCCCGGCCCATGCCGGCCCATTGCGACCCCTGGCCGGAAAAGACGAATACGACCTTCGGGCGTCGCAAAGCGGGGCGCGTTTCCGCCTCTCGGGCGAGGGTATCGAGCGCCTCCGCCGCCTCCACCTTCGAGCCCGCGGTGATGGCCAGCCGGTGGGCATGGTGGGTTCGGCGAACGCCGGCGGTAAAGCAAATATCCTCGAGCGATTCTGCTGTGGTTCGCAAAAACTCCGCGAAACGCGCAGCGAGGGCGCGAAGAGCACGCTGATCTTTGGCCGATAGCGGCAAAAGCGACGAACGGTCGACGGATTCGGGGCGTGGAGCCTCGCCGGGGCTCTCCTCGAGAACGACGTGCGCATTCGCCCCGCCAAATCCAAAGGAGCTGACGGAGGCCCGGCGCGGCGTTTCCGAGACCCACGGTCTCGCCTCCGTCGGAATGTAAAAAGGCGTTTGCGCCATGAGGGCGCGCACCTTGGGATTGAGCGACGTAAGATGGATATGCCGCGGTATCGTGCCATGTTGCATGGACAGCACGACCTTGATGAGCCCCGCGATTCCCGCCGCCGCCTCGGTGTGTCCGATGTTCGTCTTCACGGATCCGAGCCCACACGGCCGATCCGAAGGCCGGTTCGCGCCGAGCACCGCCACGAGGGCGGCCACCTCGATGGGATCTCCGAGCGGGGTGCCCGTGCCGTGCGTTTCGACGTAGCTAATCTCGGTTTCGGCCACGCCGGCATTCTCGAGGGCCGTGCGGATCACGTCCTGCTGGGCGAGTCCATTGGGCGCCGAAAGGCCATTGCTCAATCCATCTTGATTGATGGCCGTCCCGCGGATGAGCGCGTGAATGCGGTCGCCGTCTCGGCGCGCGTCCGATTCGCGTTTCAGAACGAGGATACCGCACCCCTCGCTGCGAACGTATCCATTGGCCGTCTCGTCGAAAGCCTTGCAGCGCCCATCCGGGGAGAGCATGCGCGCCTGCGACAAAACGATGGACGTCTCCGGCGATAGAATCAAATTGATGCCGCCGGCCAGCGCGAGATGGCTTTCCCCACTCCGCAGGCTGGAGCACGCGAGATGCACCGCCGTGAGGGACGAGGAGCATGCCGTGTCGACGGCCATGCTGGGCCCGCGCAAGTTGAGAAGATAAGACAAGCGATTGGCCAGAATACAGAGCACGGTTCCCGTGGAGGCATGCGCATCCATGAACCGCACGTCGGTATTGGCAATTTTGTTGTAATCCCACGTGGTGGCCCCCAGAAAAACACCGGTGCGACTTCCCGACAGGGAAGAGGCCACCGCGCCCGCGTCTTCCAGAGCCTCCCACGCGATCTCCAACATGAGCCGCTGCTGCGGATCCATGGCGCGAGCTTCGCGCGGCGTGATTCCGAAGAACGTGGCGTCGAAGCGATCGACATCGTCGAGAAAGCCGCCGAAGCGGCTGCTCGTCTTTCCGAGTCTTCCCGGGACGGGATCGTACAGATCCTCGATGCTCCAGCGTGATGCTGGAATCTCGGTGATGGCATCCCGCCCCTCGTCGAGCAGCTGCCAGTACGCCCCGGCATCGCTCGCGCCGGGAAAACGGCAGGCAAGCCCCACGATGGCGATCGGCTCGCGCATCATCGCTTCGGTTGCCACTTCGGCTCGATGCGCCGCAAGGTGATTCGAAAGAGCCCCAGATTTCCCGTCTCGAAGCCGTAAAACGAGTACTGCAAATAGCGTTCGTACCGCGCGACCTTCTCCTCGCCCACGAGGGCGACCAGATCGTCGCGCCGTGTGCGCAGGTTGTCGAGCCACACGCGGCAGGTCCGTGCGTAGTCCTTTCGGTCATTGCGCAGCGAGACGACCTCGAAACTGCCCTCCGTGGCCTCGGCGATGTTGGCCAAGCGCGGAGGAT
Source organism: Sorangiineae bacterium MSr12523 (assembly GCA_037157775.1). Classification (NCBI taxonomy): domain Bacteria; kingdom Pseudomonadati; phylum Myxococcota; class Myxococcia; order Myxococcales; family Pendulisporaceae; genus Pendulispora; species Pendulispora brunnea. The sequence continues at coordinate 8,627,110 of CP089982.1, read as the reverse complement.
CCGTCTCCGGGAAGATCTCGTTTGCCAGAAATTGCGTCGACGGCGAGGCGGTGGCTTCGCGGCGGGAGCGCGTATTGCCGTAGGCGAACGTCTGCAACGACATGCGCCCATTTGGGCGAAGCCAGCGCTGACATTGCTGGAAAAAAGCACGGTAGTTGTCGATCTTTTCCTCTTCGCTCGACTCCAAGCGCGCGAAGTGCTCGAACGCGCCGATGGAAATGATCGCGTCGTACGGAGCCGCGGGAACGTGGTCCGCCCAGCTCTCGACGCGCACGTCGACGCGCCCGTCGCTGCGCGCGCGGGCCCATTCGGCCTGCGCATCACTCAAGGTGAGGCCCACCGCGCGCGCAACACCGTGTTCTCCCACGAGCCGCCGGAGCAGCGCTCCCCAACCGCACCCGATGTCGAGCACGTTGGCCGAGCCAGGCGCACCCGCTTCCCAAATGTGGTAATCGATCTTTCGGAGCTGGGCGGCCTCCAGATCGTCATCGGGGCCCCACATGGCGCCGGAATAAACCATGTTGGCGTCGAGCCAAAGACGATAGAAGTCATTGCCGACGTCGTAGTGATACCGAATCGCTTCGGGCGAAGCGCCCGAGGCCTGACCCGAGACTTGAGTCGATGCATTCATGTCATTCACGCGAGGTGGGCACTGAGCAAATCGATGCTTGGATAATCGTACAGCAGGGTAGGGGATAGACTCCGGCCGAGGAGCTTCTCGAGATCGCCGGTGAGCTGCACCGCGAAGGCCGAATCGATGCCATAGCGTTCGAAGGGAATGGACGTGTCCAGCTCCTCGGGGGCGATTTCGAGCACGCGCGCGAACGCGGTGATTAGCCAGTCCTGAATGTGTTCTTTGGTCATGTGCGATGTTCCTCGTTTCGTTCGACAATGCGCTTTTTGGCCATCATTCGTTCGTCGGGCACGCGCACGTCCCACACCCATCCAAGGCGCTCGAGGGCGCGTAAAATCCAGGTGCCGACATCGATTTGCCACCACTCGTGGCCCATGATGGCGGAGCTCGGAAACGCGTGATGGTTGTTGTGGAATGTTTGCCCGAGGGTGGGAATGGCCAGCAGCAAGCTGTTGCTGCTCCGATCCGACGTATGGTACGCGCGCCTGCCAAGCCGGCTGTGGGTGACCGTATTCGTGCACCAATAGGTCAAGTGATTCATGAAGAACACCCGCACGAATCCGCCCCAGAGAAACCCGAGAAAGGCGCCTTGCCACGAGCCGCGCACCACCCCGCCGATGATGGCCGGGACGATGAAGCCCGCCGCGAGCCAACGGAAATAGTGCATGTGGACGCGGAAGATGTCCTCGTCGCGGTACAGATCCGACACGTACCGCTCCAGGCCGCGAAAGCGGATGCTCGATCCGGTCCAGATCCAGCCCACGTGGGAGTGAATGAAGCCGCGAAAGAGCGCCCACGGACCGGTCCCAAAGAGGTACATGGAGTGGGGATCGCCGGGCTTGTCGCTGGTGCGGTGGTGCTTGCGGTGGATGGATGCCCACCAGATGACCGGGCCCTGGAAGCCCATGGATCCCAATGCAGCCAAGGTGCGGCGCACGGCGGGGTGCGCTTTGTACGAGCAATGCGAAAAGAGGCGGTGATAGCCAACTTCGATGCCGGTGACGCTCAAAAACCACATCATCAGCATCAAGGCGATGTCGATGAATCCAATGCGGTACCAGCCTTGAAAATGCAAATAGAGGGCGCCGGCGAAAGCGATGGGCGGAAAAAAGGTGACGATGACGGCGAAGGTCAGATCCACGGTGCGGCTGGCGGGCGCGCGCGTTTCGAACTTCGTGGCGGCGCGGTTCTCGGCCGATGCTCCGGGATCTTCGCCCGGAATATCCAACTCCAGCGCGTCGGGTTCTCGTATGGATTTCACGAACATGAACGTTCCCCTTCGATGAGGGCTTTTTCGCCGGACAGCCGCCCGAAGGTGGCGAGCGACGATTGGAGGAGCGAGCCATCGAGCACGCCTTGGCGGCACGCGCTCCGGCGAACCTTGCCGCTCGACGTCCGTAGGACGCCGCCAGGCGGCATCAGGATCAACATATCGACCGTCAGTCCATGTTGGGAAGCGACGGCCTCGCGAACGTTGCCGAGGATCTCGCGACCATCGAATCGGCGCACATGCTCTTTGCGCACTTCCTGTAGGATCACCAGCCGTTCGCGGCCCATTCCATCGGCGGTGAAGGCTGCACTTGCCGCCGGTTTGAGCGCGGCGTGGCAGCCCTCGACGGTGCGTTCGATGTCGTGCGGATGGTATTTGCGCCCGCGCACGATGAGAATGTCTTTGATGCGGCCGGTGACGTAAAGCTCACCATCGTCGAGAAAGCCGAGATCGCCCGTGCGAAGAAAAGGGCCCTCGCGCGTTCGGCCGTCGTGCTCGAACAGCTCCGCGGAGAAGGCTGGCGATGGCTCGTTCCAATAGCCGCAGGCGACGGAGGGACCTCGCAACCAGATTTCGCCGACCTGGCCCGGAGGGCAGCGAACGTGGCGTTCGGGATCGACGATGGCCACCTCGAGGCCATCCTCGGGCCGGCCGCAACTCACGACGTCGGTACCTGCGTGGCTCCGGCCGCCCGTGACGAAGAGCGTCGCCTCGGCCAATCCGTAACAAGGAAAGAACGATGTCCTTCGGAAACCATAGGGCTCGAACGCGCGCGTGAAGCGCTCGAGGGTGTCGCGTTTGACCGGCTCCGCCCCGTTGAAGGCGAGACTCCAGGAGCGCAGGTCGAGCCCTTCGCACTGATCGGGGGTGATCTTTTCCACGCACAGGTCGAATGCGAAATTCGGTCCGCCGCTGGTGGTCGCACGGTAGTTGGAAATGGCGCGGAGCCAGCGCACCGGCTTCTGCAGAAAAGCCATGGGCGACATGAAAATGCCCGTAGCCCCCAGATACAGGGGTTGGAGCATATTTCCGATGAGCCCCATGTCGTGAAAGAACGGCAGCCAGCCCACGACGATGGATTCGGGCGAGTGCTCGAAGGCGCGCTCGATCATGCGCTCGTTCTGGAGGATGTTCGCGTGGCTCACCATGACGCCCTTCGGTGAGCCGGTCGAGCCGGAGGTGTACTGGAGGAATGCCAATTCCGTGTTGGTGGGTGGCAAAAGCACGGGGCTCGCGGACGCCGGAAGGGCGTCGGTTTCCAGCCAATCGAGGGCGTTCGAAGCTCCGGCCCGACCGAAACGATGCTCCAAATGAGGGCGCAGGGCGGAGGTGGTAAGCACGGCGCGGGCGCCGCAATGGGCGGCGACGGCGAGGACCTTGTCCGTTCCCTCGCGCGGTCTCGGCGCATAGAAGGGGACGGCGACCACGCCCGCGCGCAGGCAACCGAGAAAGGCCACGATGAATTCGAGGCCTGCAGAATAGAGGAGCAACGCGCGATCTCCCGAGTCGTATCGTTCGCGCAGCGTTCTCGCCACGGCGGTTACACGCCCGTCGAGTTCACCGAATGCGATGCGAGCCGATTCGGATTCTCCGTCGCCCAGGAAATGATAGGCGATTTTATCGGAGTGCGTATTTGCCGTCCTCGCGAGATGATCGAGGAGAGTGAATGATTCCATGCCACCCGTCGTCACGTAGACGGCAGATGTGTTAGTTCGCGGCCCTCACTCGAACAAGGACAGGGGATGCCAAGAGCACGGACACTTGATGCCAGCGCGCCTACGCGCAGTGCCCCGCGATTTCTGCAGTGAATCCCAGGATGTCCTCCCCCCAACCCACGGCTGCAGCGGCCGCTTTGGCGCCCGCCGGGTACGGCCACTGACTCCGCTCAAAGGACGCGAATGCTCGAGAGCATCTTCGCGCTCTCGGCCTCGGAGAAGCCGCCCGTGGTGATCGATGTTTCTACGAGCACGCCGTGCTCGACAAGAAAGTAGAGGCACGTGGCGCGCCCCGAATCGTACCAGGCGAACCAATAGCCTCCGTGCGACCCAAACGGAAACGGCCTTGGCTCGAAAAAGAAGTGCGTAGAATCCGTTGCTCGAGCGGCCAAGAGCGCATAACTCTCGGAAGCGAGGGCCTCGGCCGACTTCGTCGTGTGGCCGGCTTGGACCTGCATGTCCACCCCCCACTTGCTCCAGTGATCGAGCCCGTCCGAGCAGTCCCCGGGCCCGGTCCACCCGTCGCCATCCAACCCATAGAGCGCACGACAACCGATGTTCTTCGGCCAATCCGCATGGTCGTCGGAAGAAGAAGAGCAGCCGAGCGCCAACGACGAGCTCAATAGAACCATCGAGATGAATTTCATGCTCGATGTATCGGGCGCTTGAACCGCGAAGTTGCTACGACATTCTACTCGAAGGAAGTGCAGCCGCGCGCCCCAGGCTCCTCGACCAGCAAGAGCTCCGAGGCGCGCGTACTCGTTGCAGAGACTATTCGACGTCGAAGGCGGCGACTTGCGGCTTGAACCAGCAGGTCGGGACGTTCTTGCCGTTGTAGCCCGGCGTGCCCAATCCCGCGCTGGCGGGCAAGCAGCGGGTCTTGGCGGCATCGCGCTCGGCGTTGGCGGAGTTGCGGCCGCCGCTGGCATTGAGGCCCGGGATCACGTTCAAATTGGCCTGCACGGTGCAGAGCGCGCCCGTCATGTACGTGTCCAATCGGCATTGGGCGCGCGGGTGGGCCGTGTTGGTGCGGGTGACGACGGTGGTGTCGGGCGTGTTGTAGTTCGCCGTGGTGCCTCCGAGCGCGGCGAGAAGATCGGCCGCGGACTTGCCGGCGACGACGTTGCGGTAGCAGAGGTCCTGCTCCGCCGTCGTGTCCCATTCGGCATCGCACTTCTGCTTCACGATGGCGGGGGCCGTGTTGCGGAAGGTGGCATTCTTCGCCGTCTCGTTGACCCAGAGACGGCGCGTACACGCCTGCGTCGCGTACCAGTCCGATTGGCCTTCGGCAGCGGCCCAGTCGGTGCTGCTGTAGAAGAAGTAGCCGCCGAGATGGTGACCAATCTCGTGGCAGAGAACGACGGCAAAGCCATCCTCCGTGACCTCGGCGCGGCGCGCGAGGCCGCCGTACATATTGACGGTCCACGTCGTGCCGCTGCGGGAAGCGTTGGCGTTGACGGTGTTGTTGGTCCAAAGCGCGTTGATGACCAAGCGGCCACCCAGCGAGGACACGATGGGGTTGTAGAGGGCGCGGCCCGCCGCAATGACCTCATTGAACTTCTGCTCCGTGATGCCCGTGGGAGCCAAGAGATTGTCCTCTTGATCGAGATCGTTGTCGGGCATGAAGGAGATTTCGCGCGTCGAACCGCCGGGGAGTCCCGCGGCGCTCGCACTCACGAGCCCAAGTCCAACGACCGCAACCACGCCAGCCAAGCCACGAAATACGTTCTTGTCCATTGCAATCTCCTTGATGTCGAATCGGATTGTCGGAGGCCGATGGCTCAGTCGCCACTCTCACTGACCGGACGATTGCACCTGGCCCGACGGGTTACGTGGGCGCGGTGACTTTGATCGTTTGGCGCTCTGGGGTCAAGCTCGAAGAATGATTTATCGCGATTGCCCAATTCGATGTGCTCGCGCAGCAATACTACATTGACATGCCACCCAATCGCGATCGGAGAACGCAGTGCGGCAACGTCGTGCGACATGGATATGATCAATGCCGCACTGTGATTTGCGTGCATCGCATGAATGGATCGCATTTCGGCTCAACCGGTTCAGTGTGCCGATGACGCCAATGCCATATTGTGCGCGCAATGGAGTCATCGGTCGCGGTGGTGTTTCTCGAACACCGCATCACGAATCGGATACGAAACAATCTACCGCTTCGACGCGCGCACCTTCTGGATCGCGTCCTCCGCGTGCGGATCGTTGCTCCAGAGCGATGTGCGCAGGTCGCCGCAGTTCCAAAGTTTCTCGACGATTTCTGTCAAGTTTTCGCCCGTCTGCATGCAAATCCACCAATCCGCCTGATCTTCGCCGTCCCAGAGCAGCAGGCGTGTCTCGCCATGTTCGAAACGGTACTGAATGTCGCCGGGCCATCCCCGCGTGGCGGTGCGTTCCGTGAAATTTCGGCGCAGAAACGCCAAATCGTCGCTTTGCAATGGCGCATCTTGCGCTTGAATCAAAATTCGCGCATCCGCGAAGATCTCCGCATGATCCCAGACCTGGCACTCCATGAATGCCGAGAATGTCTCTGCACAGGGTCGCCATTCCCAATCAGGATCGCGTGCGACGAACACCGGTGGATCATCGAGTCGACCGAGCTGGACGGCCCAAATGCATACACCTTGATTCTCGACCATGAAAACGAGATGTCCTCCGGCCACACAGTCGGTGGGGGCGTCCCGGGGCCACTCCAATGGCGCGCCAAGCCTCTCGATGAAGACGGGATTGTCGCAATTGCTATTACGTTGCAATAACTCGATACCGCCTTGCATGCCGTACCACTCGACGAATGACGCAGGCAGCGAAATACGGAGTTCCTCCTCACGCATCCGCAGCGCCGCCATGGCTGCGTCATCGCGCACGTACTCGATGGAAAGTCGTCGAAGGGGCCCTTCGTGAAATCGGCTGCGCATGGCGTGTGAAAATCTGCCGGAGGCAAGGTTGAGGCGGCGTGGTTTGGGGAGAAACGATGGCGGTGTCTGCAACGTCCAAGATGAAGAAGTATGCAGGTCAGTAGAGGGGAACGGGTCCGGGTCAAGACTGCGGGCCAGGGGCGGCCGGAGCGTGTCGGGGAAGTCGTCGAGGTGCTCGGCGAGAACGGCGCGCCTCCGTATTGGGTGAGGTTCGACGATGGGCACGAGGCCCTCGTCGCACCACGGCTGGAGTTCGACGGCCCGCAACGCGATAGCCCGCACCGCGGCTGGGACGTCTGAATACACCCGAATCGAGGAATTTTACAGCTCGCAGGGCACCGCCCCATCCTTCGCAGCACAGCTTCATTGCGACCGAAAAGTCGGCTGAATCGGCACATTCAGCGACCTACCCGGGGAGACGCCTGTCTCACCAATTTGGCGGGTCGTCAGCTTTTCGACATCAGTGGCAACCCATCGTGGCCATTCGAAGATCAGGAACCGACATTTGGCTTTGGCGGCCCGCGAAGGTTGCCCGAGCGCACGTGCGCCGCGGTTCGTGACCCAACGAATGAATAACGAAGGAGGCCTGCCATGCGAAGGATGGCGAGGAGATGGGGTGTACTTGCATCGATTGTCGGAACCGGACTGGTCATGGGTTGCTCGTCCGGCGATTCAGCAGATGACGCGGGAAAGAGCGCTTTGCCTCTTTCGACCATTTCGGGCCATGTAACGGCGCAAGGATCGGGAAGCACGCCGTCGGGCCTTGCCGGGCAGGGCACACTGGGGGTGACGAAGTCGGTGCGGGCGTCGGCGTTCGTCGGCGGTCAATTCCGCGTGGTAGGTAGTGCGGAATTGACCGCCAATGGCTCTTATTCGATCCGCGTTCCTACGAATTCGAACGCGGATATCGTCGTGGTCGAGGCCCTCGATGCCTCGGGTCAGGTGGTCGGCTCGTCCCTTCTCGAAACGATTTCGCACGAAGCCGATGGCTCCATCACCGCGGCGCCCATTTCGACCGAGAGCTCCATCGAGGCAAAAGCCTTTGTCGATCTCGCGATTTCAGGTGCCATTTCCGGCGATGAGGCCGTTTCCGTCGCCGCCATCTTGCATCGATTCGTCGATGCCAACGTGGAAGCGCGAATTGCCGCTGCCGCCAACGCAGGAATCGACCCGAGCACACTGGTGCACTCCGTTGCCAAAGCGGGACTCATGGCCCACAAGGCGCAGGCGCGATCTCTCGCGAATGCCAAGGTCAGCGTCGATGCACGGGCCATTCGGCAAACGCAGATCGATGCTGCGGTATCGCTGAATGAATCGCTCGATACCACATTTGGTCTGGATGCGCAGGCCGCGGCGACGGCTTCTCTGAATGCCAATGTCCGTTATGGCGCCTCGGTCGACATCCACGCCAATGCCAAGGCGGAGTCGTCGCTGGTCTTCGACTCGGCGCTCTGCGCGTCATTCGATGCGGCCATCGGCACCGCCAAGCCCGATATTCAGGTGACGGCCAAGAAGGGTGTCTTTCTTGCCGTGCAAAAGGCGGCCAAAGTGGAAGCGGATGCCACGGTGAGCACCCTTTCGAGTGCCTTGGCCGCCAAGAACGCTCCCGCGGCCTCCATCGACGTGGTCACCCGCGCCGGGATTCAGCTCCAGACGGACATCAACGTCGCCGTCGATGCGAAAGGGATCCTCGATGCGCAGATCAAATTCCTCGACACCCTCAATGCGAATGCGCACTTGCAGTTCATTGGCGGGTTTGCGCTGGATTATGCAGCGAGCATCCAGGGCAGCTTCGAAGCCTCGCTCGGGCTTTGCCTGAAGGTCGAAGCCGGATTTCAGGCGGATTTCAAAGCATCCCTCGACGTGGTGGGGAGTCTGAGCGTCGACCTCGAACATGGCAAACTCTCGGTGGCGGCCGAGGGCAAGCTCAATGCCTCGTTCGATGCGACGTTCTCCGGTTACCTGAAGGTGACCAATTCGTGCCCCGTCGGAGGTGGTGGCCATAGGTTTACGCCCGTTCCTCCGTCCTTGCCGTCCTTCCCCGGGTTCCCGGGGTTACCGACCGGACCCACGACGCCGGGGGGCGGTGGAGGTAGCGTCAACAATTGAAGATGTGAAGGCTCGGACGTCGAGGGGGAGAAGAGAATGCCCTCGACGTCCGACGGGGGCTCAACTCTTCGAGCGAATGTAGCGAAATTCCTGTGTCGCCCCGCCGAAACCATAGGCGTCGGCCGACACCTCCTGGACGTAAATGTAGCTTTCCTCGTGCAAAGGCCCCAGAAGCTCGCCGAAGGCCTCGAAGCACTCGGCGATGTACTGTGCCTTTTCGTCTTTGGTGTTCGTTCCATCGACCACCTTGATGTCGAAGTAGAAGCTGTTTTTGCCCTGCGCGGCCAAGGTGGCGCCTCCCACGATCCAATTTTCGGGCGGCACGTAATCGATGACGATGGCGGTGAGTTCGCGCTTCTTGCGCAGGATTCGGGTGGTGCGCTCGAGCAGCATTTCCGAAATGGCCTTGTTCAAAGAAGGGCTCGCGGGTTGGCTGACCTTGACGGTGAGAATGGGCATGACGATCTCCGGCGGGTGGTAAATAGTTAGCTATGCAATCATATGGGTAAATAAAAAGGCAGCCCCTATTTGAGGGCCGAGCAGACGTCTCGCACCTTGCGAACGGTGTCTGCGAAGTGCTCTTTTCCGATTTCACGCTGGATGCGCTGCGTGACCTCCCCGCTCGCCGCATGGAGTGCGGTTTGGATCTTTCGCGCGGCGGCCGTTGGGTGCACCTCCCAATGGCGCGCGTCGAACTCGGCCTGACGCCGCTCGACGAAGCCGAGGTTCTGCAGGCCATCGAGCAGGCGTGTGGCCGTAGGGCGCGCGATGGTCAGCTCGGAGGCGAGTTCGTGCGGCGACAGGCCGGGTCGGGAGAGGACCAGCCGGAGCATGAACGCCTGCGGCGGGGTCAGGTCGAACGGTTTGAACGCGGCTGCCCACTCCCGCTCGACCACGCGCGCCAGCGCGGTCGTGTTGAAGTAGAGGCAGTGCTCGAACATGGGGACCAGTCTAGCGTAGATGGTTAGCTATGCAATCAATTTTTCTGGCCCGCGGGTGCGATACGAACCCCGCAGCAGATCTTCGAGAAGGGAAGGGCCTTTTGGCGCCCATCCCAACAGCAAACGTGCCTTGGGTGAGGCGACCCGTTGCGTGAGCGCAAGTGCATCCGCAAAGGGGCCCATGGATTCGCGCGCGCGCTCGAGCGGCCACTCTGCGACGCGGCCCGGGTAGCCGGCGGCTTCGCTCGCGGCGCGTGCGATGTCGCCCACCGAGAGCCGCTCGTCGCTTGCCGCCGTGAGGACGATGCCCGCGGGGGCGCGCTCCAGGGCGCGGACGTAGAGAGAGGCGAGATCGTCGACGTGAACGAGCGACCAGCGCGTGGTGCTCGGGCCAACGTGGCGCACGATACCGTCTCGACGGCCGTTGGCGACCAGCAGCCCTGGAATGCCGCCTCCGCGTCCGTACACGATGGTGGGGCGAATGACCACCGCCCGAACATTGCGCTCGCGCGCGGCGGCGAGGATCTCGTCCTCCACCGGTACCCGCCATGCGACGAGTGCCGCGGGGGCCAAGGGCGAGGTCTCGTCCACCATGGCTTCGCCGGTGTTTCCGTAGACCCAGGAACCGCTGGTGTAGATGAACAGCTTACCCGTGCCGTTGAGCCCGGCGAGGATCGCGCGCACGGCGAGGAGATCCACCTCGCCCGCGTCGGGACCATTGGTGGACGCGGTGTGGATGACGGCATCCGCCCGTCGCGCGGCGGTCTCCAGGAGCACGGGATCGTGGAGGCTTCCCTCGACGACCTCGCGTCCCAGCGCACCCTGCTCGCTCACTTTTTCCGGCCGGTGCACCAAGGGTCGGACGCGGTGGCCGGCTCGTTCGAGTTCCCCCGCCACGGCCCCGCCGATGTAACCCGTGCCCCCGGTCAGAAAGACATTCATGAGCTTCTGTCTAGGGAGCGGTGCCGTATGAGTCCAAACCATAGAATGAATCTCACTTATCTACCACGTGGATAATGGTATGATACTATTGCATCGATGAATATATCCGCGGTCGACTTGAACCTGCTCACGGTGCTCGATGCGCTCATCAAAGAGCGAAATGTGACGCGGGCGGCTCGGCGGGTGGGCCTGTCGCAGTCGGCCACGAGTTCGGCGCTGGGTAGGCTTCGCGTGCTCTTCGACGATCCATTGTTCGTGCGCACGCGCGATGGCATGGTGCCCACGAAGCGAACGCTCGCCATGAGCGGCCGTCTCGAGGCCATGCTCGATGGCGTGCGCGCGTTGCTCGCCGGCTCCGAGTTCGATCCGAAGTCGGCATTGCTGACGTGGAATGTCGTGACCAGCGATTACACGCAAATGCTGCTCGTGCCGGCCCTCGTTCGGGAGCTTGCATCGAGTGCGCCGGGCGTGACCGTGCGCGTGCAACCGCTGGTCTCGGATGTCGCCGAACACCTGAATTCGGGCGATGCCGACGTCGTATTGGCCCCCTTCGTACGAGCGGATTCCAGTTTACGCGTGGCCCCGCTCTTCGTGGATACGATGACCGGCATGGTTCGTCGAGGGCACCCATTGGCCAAGAAAAAACGGCCCACGGTGCGCGAATACATCTCGTATGGCCATGTCCTCGTTTCCCCTCAGGGCCGGGGGCCCGCCATGATGGACACCGTGCTCGCCGAACGTGGCCTGAGCCGGCGCGTCGCTGCCATCGTGCCGCACTTTCTCATCGCCCCCGAGGTGATTGCAAATACCGATTTCGTCACCACATTGCCCACGCGCACCGCCAAACGAGCCGCGGCCGACGGCCGGTTCCACCTCTTCCCGCCGCCATTGCCCACGCCCCAACTCGATTTGTCCTTGGTGTGGCACGTGCGCTCGGAGGACGATCCACTGCACCGCTGGCTGCGCCAGGCCCTCATCGAGCTCGTAAGGCCTCTATTGGCGTCCTAAATGGCCGCCATATCGTTCCAGGCGTCGAGCAGGTCCGGTGCCCAGCACGAGGCCGGGAGAGGCGCCACTTCCTTGAGGCCTTTGCAGACGAGCATGGGCAATAGTTTTGCCACCAATCGCGGTATCGGCAGGTGGGCGCGGTAGAGAAGGGCACTGGAGACGAACAGCGGGCGCCCCTGTGTCAATGCCGGTGGTACGGGAAGGGAGAAGAAGCGCTCGTGACCAGCTCGGAGGAGGCTGGCCAGTTGGTCCAGGTCTTTGTCGACCGGCTCCAAGTCTCGAATCGCCGCGATGGCTTCGCCGGCCCGCTCGAGTTCGTCGAGTTCGACGACCAGGGCTGGATCGCGCGGATGGAGGACGAAGCCTGGAAGGGAGTCGGGGCCGAGTCGAAACATGGCGACGTTCGCCATGACCACGTAGCCCAGTACGATATGGCCCTCGCTGAGGAGCCTTGGATATTGCCGATGGGCGGTGGCCAGGGCGTCGTTTTCGCCGAGCCATGTAGGCGCGCCTACGCGGAGGGAGAGAGAACGGGGAGCTGCCCCAAAGCGCTTGCGTGTGGCTTCTAGAAGGCGCGACATGCTCAGTGCCTCGCAAACATGGCGCGGACCGCCAGGAAAAGGACGACGAGGGCCATGATGGGGCCCAAGAGGGCAATCGCGACCAGACGGAACTTGTTGTCATCGTTGGACAAGCGAATCGCCGTGAGGAGCACGATGACGATGGGGATCCAGCCCTTTTTCAACGAGCGAATCGACGGAACGTGGCCGTCGAACAGGGCGCCGAATTGGCCGTACCACACCAAGTGAAAACGTGCCCGCCTCGCGACGCCGGATACGAAGGTGCGCGTGCGCGGATTCCCGGTGAGCGATTGAATCGCCTCCCGCGCCAATGTGATCTTTTTGGATCGGTCCGATGCCGAGCCGGTTTGCACGTCGACCAGCGCCCGGGCGAGATGGGCGACCTGCCTCGAAATGGCGGGGTACGCGCTATCGTCCACGCCTTCTTCGACCGCGTCGTCGATGGCCGCCAATAGGGAATTCGCCTCCGACGGCCGTTTGGCCACGGCCTCTTCGAAGGCGAGCCATGCGCGGTGGCCGGTGAGTGCTCGAGGCTCGCAGTCGTCGCGGCGTAGGGCGGCCCGGCTCACGGCGATGGCGTTTCCGCGAAAGCCGAGCGCCCGCAATGCGAGCGCCAAATCGTGCAAATGCTCGGGGGACGCCTGCCTTCGGTCGCGCCAGCCCCGAGACCAGAGGAGCGCCCGGACGAAGCGCCGGTGCGCGAGCAATGGCGTGAAGGCGGCACTCCAGCCAACGTCGTCGGCGCGAAGCCACTCGCCGTGGGCCCGCAATTGCGCCAGAACATCGCGCTGCGAATACTCGGCGAGGAGATCGCAAAACGCCATGGCGGTGCTCCGTCCCGCGCCGCTCGATGCCGGAAGGCTGGTCATGCGCTCCGCCACCGCCAGGCCGTGCCGCCGCGCTTGGGTGCGCACCCAGAGACGCCCGGTGGCCGCGTTGACGTCTCCACCCGAGAGCACGGCTTCTTCGAGCGCCCGATTGGCGTCGGGGCCGAGCCCCATCGCGAGCAACGTGCTGTACGCCGCAGCGACGAAGTTCGGCCGGGCGCGGGGATCGCGGCACGCGCTGCGAAAACGCGCCACGGCATCGGCATCGTCCCCGCGTGCGATGGCCGCGCGAACTTCGCAGTTCAGAAGCCGCTCCTCGGGCACCCGGACCCGCAGCAGGTCGAGCGCAAACGATGCCGCATCGCGATCGCCATCTTCCACGCCGATGTGGAACAGCGTGAGCGCCATGCGCATGTCCGTGGGGTCCGCCCCCAGCGCGCGCCGCATGGCCGCCTTGGCCTCCTCGCGCTTTCCCATGCCCAACAGCGCCCGCCCGAGCCGGGCCTGCACCCCCGGCTCGAAGGGCGCGATGGCCGCCAGCTTCCTCGCCGATACGAGCGCGTTCCGATGCGCCCGCAACTCGAGCCGCGCATCGATGAGCCAGCGCCACGCGCCCGTCAACGACGGCTCCTCGCGAAGGACATTGCGAAGCTCGTTGATGCCGCGAATCTTGTCGCCGGCCACGAGACGGACCCACGCCGCGCGCGCCCGAAGCGAAGCCGGCAAACGCGCTTCGTCCTTCAGCGGGCTGCACATCCGCAAGGCGTCGTCGGTTCGTCCCACCAGCGCGAGAATCCGCGCGGCCTCGTCGCGCAGGGAGAAGGTCCCCGGGATGCGTTCGCGGGCGGCTTCCAGCACGGCGCACGCATCGTCCGGGGCACCGTTGAAGGCGAGAAATGCGGCATGCGCCGTTTGCGCGTGCGCATTGTACGGATGCTCGAAGGCGAGTCGTTGCACCATCTCACGAACGCGCATGCCCTCCTCGGCGGAGAACGATGCGAACTCCTGCACGGCATCCCACGCGACCTCGCACTCCGGATCGCGTGCAAGAACGCGGGCCAACTCGTCGACGGCCTCGGTCACCTCGCCCCGGCGCGCCTTCACACGCGCGGCGTGCAAGACGACGGTGGGGTCGAAACTCGAGCGGTGGCATGCTTGCGCGAGCACGGCATCGAGCCGCTCGCGGTCGCCCCGGGCCTCGAGCGCTTCGCTCAGCCGCAGCACGGCCGTCGCATTCTGTGGCCCCAGCTCGACGGCTCGTTCGAGGGCCGCGAGTTTGCGGTCGCCCTCCCAAACGCGCGCGGCGTCCAGGTGAATGGCGTCCACGTGAGGAAAGCGCGACAAGGCTTCTTCGGCGAGCTCGCCCGCTTTGGATGGCGACACGGCCAGCGTGTGGCGCACCGAGAGCCCCCATACGACGGCCACGTCGGAGCGGCGTTCACGAAGGCCATCGAGGAGCTCGGCGAGCGTTCCGTGGGCGAGGTTCAACCGTGCCATCTCGTAAAGGACCGAGAACGTCTGGCTGGCAATGGCCCCTGCCGCGGCCACCTGAAAGAGCTCGCGCAGGAGTGCTTCGCGTTCCTCCACGGGGGTCAGCAACACCAAGCGCGAAATGGCTGCCGGCGCATCGGCATCGATGTCGAGCCCTGCGCGGTAGGCCGC